>CAYSCH010000059.1:0-19781 GCA_964429355.1 uncultured Planctomycetaceae bacterium
AGCTCCGAAGACGGGCCAAGAGGCCGCAACGCTTCGGGCCACACGTGGCCGGTTCACAGGCCGGTTCGCATGCAGGCTCACAGGCAGCAGGAGCGCAGGTGGCGGGAGCACACGCCGCGGGCGCACAGCTCTTCGGACGGCAGGTCAACGCTGCGTCGGCCGTCGTCACGACGCTCAGCATCACGAACATGATCGCGATGCAAACAACAAAGATGCGATTCATTCAAGAACCCTCCAACTTGACAGGTACCGTAGCGTTAAGGGGTCTGCACTGACCGTCCTAGGTTGGTCGCTCCCCAGCAACGACGGCCAGCAGCCGGAGAGCCACGAAAAAGCGAAGCTGCATCGCATCGTCCCGCGCCTCGCTCCTTGCCCTGTTGAAGGTTTGCGGGTTGGGGCGACGGTAGCAATTTCACAGCTTAGATGGTTAGGTTAGCATGGATGAGATCGATGTCAAGCGGGTCGACGTGAGAAAATAGCACCTCTGGGTGACTTTTGGGACCTTGGATAACTAAGAAGGACCCGTCGGATTTACCGCCACGCCCCCAAATTCGTCCCATCAACAAAAAATGCGGGTTGCATCCAGAAAGACGCAACCCGCAGTACTTTCCATAAACTGCTTTATATCAATATCTTACGTCGCTGATCTCAGGCAAATAATCCCCGGCTTTGGCCTCGACTTCTCCATCAGTCAAGTGCGATAACTCCTTAATCTACCTCCGAACCGGGGCCTGTGGAGTGGCCGGTTGCCGCGCCTGGAGTTCTCTCTGTTCGATCGTTTCTTTCAACATCCGAATCTTGTTCATTGCTTCTTCAAGATTCTCAAAATCCAGCAGCAAGGGGGGTTCGCCTTCGAAAACGACCGCCGCCATTCCCGCGATCCGCCATCCTTCCGTTCCCGTCCGCAACACCCAGTGCATCTCATCGGTTCTGCCCAGGTCGGTCCATACGGCGGTTACCTTTGCCCTGCCTCCGTCAAGATACTGAACGTCCCCCACGGAAAAGGTCGCCGTGTCGCTTTTCTTCGGAGCCACCTGGTAGCCAAGTTGAGTCACCTGCTCCCTGGCAGCCGGCGTGAACATCGCAGCCGCCTTCGCGTCGTCGCCTATTCGCACGGCGTCTAGAAACTCGGTAACCGCCAGGGCCGGAGGCTCCAACTTCGGCCCGCTCGCCGCAGCCGCCTCCTCCGCTTCGCCACCTGCCGGGGCAGCGCTGTCGTCACCGGATCCTCCACATCCGCTCATTCCTGCCACGGAAAGCAACGCCAAGAGCAGCATCCATCGCTTCCATTGCATCGTTCGTATCTCCTCCTGAGTGGTCGGACGCTGAAAACCAGCGTCGGACTTCGGCAATCCTTGCCTTGTAGTTTGTTTGAGGCCGGTAGGATCCGGCTGCACGACTTCCAGCATTAGCCCGCGAGGCCAGAGATCTCTCCCACGGGACCAATCGCGTAAGATGCCAAATCATTTCCCAAAACGTCGCGCGGAACTGCCACCGTTCCGTATGCGGAGGGAGGAGTGTCGCAGGATTGACTGACCACGTCAAGATAGAATTTGAGCCAAGGTCATCCTGTCATCCTGTCATCCCGGCGACACAATTTCGCACCATCCAAACGCTCACGAATGGTCACAGAAGGCCCCTGTCCCGCCCGATTGCCGTTGCCCTTTCCACTGCCGCTGAGAGCGCCCGTAAGTATCAGAATCAGCACCACCAGGAGCAGAACGACGGCGGCCACAAGTACAACAATCAGGCCAATGTTGGGGCCTCTCTTCCGACGCCCGGGGCCCGTCCGAACGGCCCCCCCACCTCTCTCGCCTCCCGTAGCCAACGGCGGCGACTCCGGTAGCACCGAAGCCGGCTGCAACTCCGGAAACACAGCCCCCGCTTCCTGCCAATCCGCCCAACCCTCGCGCCAAACGAGGGTCTCCGAACTCACGCGTCCTTCGCTGAGCCAGTTGCGCATCATGGCCGACTGGGCTGGGCCAAATTGCCCGCCACTCGGCGGCCGAACATACCAGACAGCGTTCGGCATCTCGGAGAGTGGATCCGCCATGACGGGTGCGGTTTGCAGGGGAGCTGCTGGAACCCATTGCTGCTGCCCAGGTCGCCGATCCACCGATCCCTCGGTGGATGCCGGGTCAGTCACCACCGGGCGACCCCCTGACTCCGGCTTCGCTCCCGGAGATGCCGAATGGACAGGCTCGCTCGTTCTGCCCGATGGGACGGCCGCGATCTCACTGGCTGCCTCGTCGGCAATCGCCTCCTGAGGCTGCTGGACCTGCAACTCCAGCTCCCGCTCGAATTCCGTTCCCTCACTCTTCGTGGCAACCGGGCGCGCGCCAGCATCGCCCGACACATTCCCAGCCGGCGATGGTTGCCCCGCCGCAAGCGTACTCTGCAGGGGGATCTGGAATCGTACCCCACAGAAAGGACAAATCCCACGACGTCCTGCTTGAAACGCCTTGACGTTGAGTTTGTGGCCGTTGGGACAGAGAAATCGAATACCCATCTCTTCAGTATATCCTCCCCTTTCTGGGTTGGAAACGTACCAAGCAACCGGCCACCTGGGGGGCAAACGAACTGGTCTAGGGTCCTCCGACTGTTTCTGCTAGTTTGCTGCGGTCCCAGCCTCTGGTCCGCGATGGACTCTCGCCGCTCATTCCATCTTCCCCGACGAACTTATGATTTCGCCCAGTGTGGAGGTCCAAACAATGACCCTCTCACGAACCCTTCTGTGGCTTCCATGGATCCCGCTGAGTTTCATGTTCCTTGCAGCCTTGACCGGCTGTGGAGCCGACAGCAAGAGAGCGGCCCTCCAGCCCGATACCACGACCACTCTGACTCAGGAGGGAGGGGAGGTCTCCAGGCCTGGTTCCGTGCCCCTGGCAGAGAGAGAATCTGGCGAATTGTCTTTCAACACGGCCGATCACTCCACGTCACCGCATCGGCTCGATTCGGCAACCGCTAGTTCTGTGCCTGACACGGACGCAACCACAACCACCGACATGGCCCCTCCCCGCTTCGCCCCATCCCCCGTCTCATCCGACATCTCGATCCCCAAGATGGTGCCCCCAGAGCCCGAAACAGTCATCACTCCGCCCCGCTTGGCGCCCCCGATGCTCCCGGTTCGTACGCCGGAAACAGCGATCCGAGTTCAACCCGAGAGAACCGTGTCAGCCGCGAGGACGCCCCTCGCCCCCGCTCCACCGGCCGGAAGCGTCGTGCCGTCTCTGGCCCGGATATCGCTCGAGCCGACACCGGCTGAAACACCGGCGGGGTCTGCAGTCCCAGAAGAGTCGGCGGCCCTGGATACCGCGCCGCCGGGTTCTACGGACGGAATCGCCCCCGTTCCACGCGCACCGATCGCCGAAGATCGCGGTGAGTTCCAGGCTGTGACCGTTTTCTATGGGACCGACCGCAGTTCCATCGCCGTGTCAGGACAACCAGGCCAGCCGCATCGACTGTGGCTCTACAGTGCCGGATCGTGCACGCTCCTGCTCGCCCTGTTTTCCCTCATGGCCATGGCAGCACCACGAAAGAAGGCCTTTGCCTGCCTTGCGATCATGAGTTTCGCGGCCGCCTGCATCACGGCGACCATGGGAACCATCGCCTGGCTGCAGAGCGACCGGGCAACTGCGGGGCCGAAACTGGAATACGGAAACAGCCGGGGCACGTTTGTCGTGGGAACCTGCGAGGTCAGCATCCCCAGGAGCCATCAGGTGGCCCAGCTCGAAGCCCCTTCGGTCTTCAAACTCGATTTCGTCGAAGATCCCACGAAGCATGTCTCGCTTCTCGACGTCGCGGAAAAGGACCCCGAAACTTTCTTCTCCCAACTTCGAAGCCGCGTCGACCAAAGCCAGACCAAGGATGCGTTCGTATTCGTGCACGGCTTCAATGTAACCTTCGAGGACGCGGCGCGGCGAACCGCCCAGTTGGCCTACGACCTGAAGTTCCAGGGCGCACCGATCTTCTATAGCTGGCCCTCGCAGGGAGGACTCTTCCAGTACGCCGTGGACGAAACCAATGTGGTCTGGACCGTTCCACACCTGCAGCAGTTCCTGAAAGAAATCGCCGGCCAGTCGGGGGCCCGGTCAGTCCATCTCATCGCCCACAGCATGGGCAACCGCGCCCTCACCAGCGCTCTCCGCGAGCTCTCTCTTGAACTCCGCGGGGCGTCTCCCCTGTTCCATGAAGTCGTGCTAACCGCCCCCGATATCGACGCCGAAATCTTCCGCCGCGATATCGCACCGGCCATCGTAACCACCGCGAAACGAGTCACTCTCTACGCCTCGTCCAACGATGAGGCCCTGCTGCTCTCCAAACAGGTGCATGGCTATCCCAGGGCTGGCGAAGCGGGCGACGGGTTGGTGGTTATCCCAGGGATTGAAACGATCGACGTATCTGCGGTCGATACGAGCCTCGTCGGTCACACCTACTACGGCGACAACGCCACAGTCATCTCCGACATGATCGACCTGGTGCGCAATTCCAAGTCGGCCCAGCAACGTAGCTGGCTCGTCACGGCCCGGTTCCACGATCTCCTCTACTGGGTGTTCCGTTTGGATCGCAGGACAGTCGGCGCAGCCCAGGCGACGGAACCTGCACGCTACTAAGAAGCCCTCACAAAACCTACGAGTTTCCCACGGGCATGGATGTGCACAGCCGGTGGTTTTGTTAGCGGCTCTAATACCCGGTTGTCACCGGGAACGGCTCCTGCAAACCGAGACGTTTCATCTTTTTGTAGAGCGTCGTTCGATTGATCCCCAACGCGTCGGCCGTCTCGTGACGGTTCCAGTTGTGATGGACCAGGGCCTCCCGGATGATCTGACGTTCGGGGCCCTCCAGGGCCTCCTTGAGCGTTCGCGTGCCAACCGGCTCCACATGGATCGGCCCATCCTGCACCACGATGGGTGGCAGATCCGCCAACCCGATCACATGCTCCTTGCCGAGCAGCACTGCCCGCTCAACGATGTTCTGCAGCTCACGAACGTTGCCCGGCCAGCGGTAAGCCTGCAGTGCCGCCATCGCGGCGTCCGAAAAACCGTCCACTTTCTTGTGATTTTCGTCGCAGACCCGCTTTAAGAAGTGGCTGGCCAGCAAGGGGATGTCGCTGAGACGATCGCGCAGAGGCGGCAGTTCGCTGTTGATCACGTTGATCCGATAGAACAGGTCTTGCCGGAATCTCCCTTCCGCAACAGCTCGTCCCAGGTCCTCGTTCGTGGCCAGGATGACTCGCGAGTCGACGGTGAAGGTCTTAATCCCTCCCACCTGCTCGAATTCGAAATTCTGCAGCACGCGAAGCATTTTGACCTGCATTCCCGCACTGGCCGTCGAGATCTCGTCCAGAAAGATCGTGCCGCCGTCGGCCTGGGTGAACTTGCCCATCTTCTCGCCCGTTGCCCCGGTGAAAGCGCCGGCTACATGGCCGAACAGCTCGCTTTCCAGCAACGTCTCGGGCAACGCACCGCACGCCACCTCGACGAACGCACGGTCGCGCCTGGAGCTACGCCGATGGATCGCCCGGGCAATGATCGATTTACCCGTACCGCTTTCCCCCGTGATCAGTACGGTTGCTTTCGTGTCCGCCACGCTGTCGATCACGTCGAAAACCCGATGCATGCGGTGATCGCTTCCGACAATGTTCTCCATTCCAAAGCGGATATCGAGTTGCGCTTTGAGACTCTCGTTCTCCTCCAGCACTTTCCGCTGGGTAAGCGCCCGATGAATCGCCATCTCCAACTCGTCGTCAATCAGCGGCTTCGTCAGGTAATCGAAGGCACCCGCCCGGATCGCATCGATCGCCGAATCCACGGTGCCGTATCCGGTGATCATGATCACCGAGGTGCTCGGACGCTTTTCCCGGAATTCAGCCAGCAGATCGAATCCGTCGCCATCGGGAAGGCGAACGTCGACGAGGGCCACGTTGTAGGCTCGTCTGGCAAACGCAGCCCGTGCCTGCTCACAGTTCTGGGCCGTGTCGAGTTCGTAGCCCTGACTCCGCAGCCAGTCCGCCATCGAGGCGAGAACCTGCCGATCGTCGTCGACTAGTAGGAGAATGCCTTTGCTCATGGTGAGTGCCCTGAAACCTCAAGCCGAAATTCGCGTGCGAGCTGAAAGAAAACCGACAAAACTGTCGTTCCCACCCAATCGGGCGAGTGAGGGAAAACAGCATCGGCAGTCGCCAAATATCTACGTCACTGGGATATCCCAGTCAACGCAAAGGTTTACCTATCTTCACAGACAGACGAAAACTGCCTGATCGAGGGGTTTCCTGGAGGGGTTCTCATGAATTTTCTGGAGAAAATTCCAAATCGCTGGGGGGGTAAAAAGGCACAAAACCGCCCTGTTAGGGGAAAGATTCTACGAGTATCCCGCTGGATCAGGGGGGTTGACTAGTCTTACAGGGGACTTCCAACCTAGTCGCTGGTGCACTACGATTGACTGGAAAAGTTAACCCAATGGGTGGAGTCGATCCCCCGATGGGCCGTGATCTACTCACCCTGGACTCGCTGGAAATGCTAGTCTACGAGAGGGGGACGTTCGGCAGACATTCGCCTGTCCACAACAACTCACCTCTGCAAGCGCCGCCGGTTCCATACAAAACACCTGTTACCCATTTCCTGTTGGGGGTCCCTCATGAGTGTCAGACTCCTTGTCGCCGACGACCACGAGGTCATACGTACCGGACTGAAGAGCCTGTTGGCTGATTCCGACATTGAAGTCATTGCGGAAGCAGCCTCCGGAAAGCAGGCCGTTGAAGAGGCGGAAAAGTGCAGGCCCGACGTCATCCTGCTCGACATTCGCATGCCCGATGGCGACGGCCTCACGGCCCTTGAGAAATTGCGGGCAGTCGTCCCGGAAAGCCGAGTTGTCATGCTTTCTACTTACGATAACCCGACCTACATCGCCCGGGCCGTAGCACTCGGGGCCAGCGATTACGTGCTCAAAGGGTCAAACCGCGAAGACCTCATCACCACCATCCGTGCTGCCGCAGCGGGAGAATCCCCTTCGCGAGCCGGCGAACTGCGGCGAGTTGCCGGCACCATGAAAGTCCGGCAGGTCATCGACGACGACGATGTCCCCCTCACCCAGCGAGAGACCCAGGTCCTGCGCCACGTGGCTCTCGGTCTGAGCAACAAAGAAATCGGGCGATCTCTGGAAATCAGCGTCGAAACGGTCAAGGAGCACGTCCAGAACATTCTGCGCAAGATTGCCGTCAGTGATCGAACGCAGGCCGCCGTGTGGGCTGTTCGAAAAGGGCTTGTCTGACCAACTGGGATCCCGGTCATCGGTATCGGGCCCGCATCGGAATGTGCCATTCCGAATCGCCGGGCTCTCCACGACATCGAGTTTCGCCCAGCTATCAAGGACGCTCCATGAGAGCGTCCTTTTCGTTTGGCAGCGCCTCGCACAATTGCTCCGTCCGTTGGCAATTGGCCGGTAGCCTCGCCACTCCACGGCGACGAGGGCCAATCAGGCCGGTCACAACAGGACCCTTTTGCGGCCCGCGGACGATTCGTCAGTCCCGTCCGATCGCCGATGAGTCAATCGATTCGGCGAACGACAAAATCGCCGTCCAGGCGATCTTCCGCGATTCGTCCGGCATGTAGTTGTGAGTCGTCTGATCAAGCCAGCAGAACTGCTTGGGCTCTCGGGCCCTCCTGTAGAGCGTCTCACCGTGCCAGAAGGGAATCACTTCGTCCTGGCGTCCGTGAATCACCAGGACTGGGCAATTCACGCGACTGATGCGCGAAATGTTGCGATATTTGTCAAAAGGCACCAGGGGCACACGTGTGATCACTCGAAAGGCAGTCACGAACGAACTCTCCACAATCAGACCGGCAACGTCGTTTTTCTCGGCCAGGTAGAGTGCCGGGCCGCCCCCTACGGATCGACCGTGAAGGATGATCCGATCCAACGGGATCTTCTTCTCTTCCACCAGATACTCCAACGCCGCATCAGCATCCTCACATGCCCTTCTGGCCGTCGGTTTTCCCTCGCTCGTTCCGTACCCACTGTAGTCGTATGCAAGCACGGAGAATCCCTGATCGCGATACTCTTCGAGATGATCTCGCAGATCGCCCAGATCTTCGGCGTTTCCGTGGCTGTAGAGCACCGTGTACTTTGCCCCAGGATTGACCAGGTGACAACCGGAGATGACCCTTCCACCACCAGACCGGAGCTTCAGGATCTCCGGGGTGTCCTGGTAGCTGGAGGGCTGCGGCTGGAAGATCACCTCATCGGACCCCACAGCTGCAAAAATCACCAGGCACAGGTAGAGAAACCCGATCGTACGGAGCAGTCGCCTGACGAAGATCCCGAAGAATCGCTGCTTGTGAAGTTGCTTGTTCACCGTTCGAACGGCGCAGCCTGCGCTCATGAACTGGTTTATGGCAGCCTGAGGGGCCTTGATCGCAACCTTGGCGAGTGCCAGCAGCCTGCCGCAAACCCTCGAATTGCCGGAATCACAGTGATAGCAGTTGGGGAGGTTACGATCAAGGCCGGCTCGAGGGCTACGTACCTGCTCGCCCTGTCTTGGGCTATTTTCGCGTTCCGCACTGGTTCGGTCCTGCAGGGCGGCGCGGCCGTGCTCTGTGGAATGTTGGAGACTTGCCAGTCTGCGGCCGCGCCGACTGCTGGACTTGGCCAATTCGCCAGCCCACTACGGAGCCGGAGGAGGCCCCGACGGAGCCTCGCCCGGTGCAGCCGCCTCGCCGGGTGCGGGGGCTGGTTCTGGCGGAGCTTCCGGTGCCGATGCGGCTGGGGCAGGTACCGTATCTGACGGCGAAGGTTCCGCAGGAGGGGCTGGCGGAGCCGGCGGGAGAGGAGAATCCGCCTCCGTGCCCGTCGCTGGAGGGGCCATTGTCGGATCCACTCCGGGCGCCAGCTCGCTCGCTGGTTCGCAACAACCGATTGGCCTGCAACTCGCACGCACACATCCAGAGTAACAACACGAGCTGGGCCCACAGGTCGCCGGCCGACAGACCACAGGCTCACAGTACACCGGTGCACAACTTGCGGGAGCATATACCGCCGAATAGCAGGATTGTGTTCGGCAATGTCGTCCGCGGTGATGTCGACCCGCCTCGGCCATCGAAGTTGTCAAGCACACCGCCAGAAAAAGGGCGATGCCGGTTACCATAACGCGTCGCATGAGAATCCCTCCAACTCGAGAAAGTGACAGAACTTGGGAAACACCTGCGCCTTTCGTCCCGGCTCATTGGCCGCCGAGCCGCAAGTCACTCCCCGTGAGTGGCAGCGGCCCTCCCCTGAAAGATTTAGCGGCCCGGTCTCCTTTGTCAAGGATCCGGGTCCATCCACCAGACGGCATTCGGAATTCTCCAGAAGGCACCCAACGCTGCTTTGCACAGTTTGCACAATTTGTGGCATTGCTGGCATTGCCGTTACCACTGGGTATTGCGGCATTTTCGCCTCCGCAAGGGGGCCATTCCATGCACCTCCGAGGAGGGGATTGCCAACCTTTGGAACAGTGTCAATGGCATTGCAATTCTCCAAGCCGTTTGCAGGGGACGACCCGCGACAGTTATTGACTTCTCAGTTCCGAATCCAGTCCGATGGCCCCTTAATGAGCTAGATCCTTACCCCCCAAATCTGTTCCAACCACCAGTCTCCGATTGACCCAGGCCCACCAAGGGGGTAACTTATCGGCTCCTGAAAACGAGAACGGGCCAAATACCAGTGGATTCTCATGGTGTCCGGACCGGGTTCTCAACCCTTCCCTGGATCGGTGTGCATGGACGCAATCTGGATCGCTGTTTCGGCGGTTGTCGCCGTCCTGGCTGTTGTCCAGGGAGTGCTGGTTGCAGCCCAAGCGTATGAACACCGCCGTTTCACGCGTAGCCGCCTCGCCTGCCTTCCCTCCTACCATCCCAAGGGAAGAACCATCCTCCTGGTTCCCTGCCGCGGTCACGATCTGGGACTCGCCAAAAACCTCGCTTCCCTGTTCGAGCAGGATTACGACGACTACGAAATCCGTTTCCTTGTGGAAACGCCGACCGACCCCGTTTGCCGAGCTATTCAGAAAGTGGCAGCCGACTATCCCGGGCGTCTCAGCCGGATTGTGTTTGCCGGCAAAGCCACCGACTGTGGCCAGAAGGTCCACAATCTGCTCCGCGGAACTGAATCCCTTCCCGACGACGTCAAGTACCTTGCCTTTGCCGACTCGGATGCTCGCCCCCGCCCCCACTGGCTTCGCGCCTTGATCCATCACCTTGAAAGCGACCACGTGGGAGCAACCACCGGCTATCGCTGGTTTGTCCCCCTGAGATCCACCACGCCCAATCTGCTCGTTACCAGCGTCAACGCAAGCCTCGCCATGCTTCTCGGCAGCGGTAATCCTAACATTGTTTGGGGCGGATCGTGGGCCATCCGCCACGACCGCTTTTCCCAGCTTGGAATTCGCGACGCCTGGAAACGAAAGCTGAATGACGATCTCGTGGTCACCCGCATTCTCCGTCAGGCCCGTCTCCGCGTCGAATATGAACCGGCCTGCGCCGTTGCCTCCCCCGTCGACTTCAGCCTGCACGAGATGCTCGATTTTGCCCGCCGCCAGTACCTGCAGGCCCGATATTACCTGCCCGCTTTCTGGCGATCCGGACTTATTCTCACCACGTTTTCACTGATGGCTTTCTACCTGGCGCTCGCGGTCACGGTCTCCGCCTGGCGAAACGGTTCCGCCATCGCGTGGCTCTCCACGCTGGTCGCTCTGACCCTCTGCACATCCTGGGTCTATCGGGGACTTCATCGCGTCTGGTTGTCGCAAGAACTCTTTCCCGATTACGAACGTTGCCTGCGCACCACGCGACTGCTGGACCTGCTCGGAGGCCCCATCGCCGGCCTGGCCAACTGGTTCATCTTCGCCGGCTCGGCGTTCGGCCACCGGCTCGTCTGGCGAGAAATCCACTACGTTCTCGACCGTCGCGGAAACGTCATCTCGGTGCATCACAAGCAAGCCCCATTCCTCGCCCCCCCGCCACCGATCCGCTCCTTCGCGGTCGAAGCCGATCGCGAGCCGGCCAGTCAATCGCCGACTGGCTCCTGAGTGTCCGATCCTTCCCACCTCTCTGCGGTCATTCGAAGAGCCAGATCCTTCACCCGTTTGAGATCCAGCTTTCCTGTCCCGAGGATTGGAATATCGTCGACCCGGAAGAAGCTATCGGGCGAAGGAATCCAGATCGGCGGCAAACCGGCCTCTCCCAGTTTGCGGCAAACGTCGTCGGTTGCCATGTCCATCGAACGGTAGAGAACCACGATTCGCTCCCCCTTCTTCGCATCTGGGACCCCCGTGACTACGGTCGCCTGCTCTCCCTCCTCGTCGTGGCCGAGGATCTCGCTGAGAACCTCCTCAATCCGAAGGTGGGGCACCATTTCCCCCCCGATCTTGGAGAACCGGCTCTGGCGCCCTGTGATGTGAATGAACCCATCGACGTCGATCTTCGCGATGTCGCCTGTCGTGTACCACCCGTCCTGCAGGACTCGTGCCGTCAGTTCCGGCTGTCCCAGGTAGCCCTTCATCACGTTCGGTCCGCGGATCAGCAGCATCCCCGACTTGTCCGTCCCCAGGGTTGCGCCGGTCTCGGGATCCACAATCTTGGCCGAGATCCCCGGCATCGGCTGCCCCACGGAGCCGATCCGGTTGCCTTGCTGGAACTCGCTGGCAATCCTCGAGGCGGGGATATTCGTGGAGACGACCGGAGACAGTTCCGTCGTGCCGTAGCCTTCCACCGGCCGGATGCCGAATTTCGCCTCGAAGGCGTCGGCAACGTCCATCGGAAGCTTCTCGGCGCCGGTAATCAGCACTTCCAGGCCGGCGAAATCCGCCACGTCGCAACGGCGGGTGTAAGAACGCAGAAACGTGGGCGTCGACAGGAGGATTGTGGCCTTGTACTCCCTCGTCAGCTTGCCGACCTGACGGGCTTCCAGCGGGCTGTAGTGGTAAACACACATCGGATCGAGCACCAGCGCCGTCCAGATCGTGGTCGTGTAGCCGAAAGAATGGAAGAACGGGAGAATTCCCATCAGCACGTCGTCGGCCCGCATGCGGAGTACCTGGCTGAAGCCCTCCACGTTGGAGCCGATGTTGTGTTGCGTCAGCATTACTCCCTTGGGCAGACCCATGGAACCGGAGGTGAAGATAAGTGTGATCACATCATCCGCCTGGATCTTCGTCAGCCCCAGCAGACGTTCGTGAAGCCACGAGGGCAGAAGCCACGACGCGGCCGCTCCCGCCAGCTTGTCGGTCCGGCGCAGCTTCTCGAGCAGATCCTCGAGGTAAACGACGTCCACGTTGAACCGGAAGGCGAACTTCTCCATCACCTTGCGCGACGTCAGCACATGCCGGATCCCAGCGATCTCGACGCACTCGTTCATGATCTCGTTGGAGACCGTGTAGTTCAGATTGACCGACACACGGCGGTCGAGTGCCAGGGCCGCATTGGCCAGCAGTCCTGCCCCCGAGGGCGGCAAGAGCACGCCCACCATCGATTCATCGTCTTGCAGCACCTCCCGTCGCAGCAGACGCCGCATAACCAGAGAACGCGTCAGCAGGGATCCGCCGGTCATCTCCATCCCCGTCGAGTCCACGATCTTCTTTCGAAACCGGTTCTTCCGGCACGCCCGCAGCATCCTCCGGGCGGGCACCATCGCGAGTTTCTTGCTCCCCAGCATGCTCTGGTACCCCAACGCCTCAATCTCGAGCCGGACCTCCTGCGGATCCTTCACGCCACACATGGGCCGGCCGAAAACGATCGAAATCGGATAGGGAATCCTCAAGGGCCATTTCCAGAAGAACTTACCTCGTTCAAAACTGAAAATGCTCCCCCAGAGCCCGCCCAAATGGACGGGAATCACAGGCGCTTCCATGCCGCGGAGAACCGCCACAAAACCTCGTCGGAAACCTTGAATCTGCCCTGTGCGGCTCAGGCCGCCTTCCGGGAAGATGCAAACCAGATCCCCCTCTCGCAACGCTTGCTGGCCCGCACGCAACGATTCGACCATCGATTTCCGGCCCGGTTGAATAGGAATCGTCTTGTAGTCCCGGGCGAGTCGGCCCAAAACCCCCTTCTCGATGATATCCGCCCAAGCAATGAAACGAATTGGTCGCGGGCAGAACAGAATCAACAGCACGCCGTCGAGCCAGCTCACGTGGTTGGCGACCAGCAGCGCCCCGCCCTCTTCGGGAATATTCTCCAGCCCCCGCACACGCACGCGATAGAAAACAATTATCACGATCCTCGCGACGACGCGGATCATCGGAGTAAAGGCCAGGTAGACGATCGCACAGAGAACGGGGATCGTTGCCAGCCCGGCCACGAGCCAGATCTGACTCGGTGAAAGTCCAAGGCCGTCCTTGCCCGCCAGCAAGCCGAAGACGCCTGCGGTTCCCATCATCCCCACGAAGGCCAGGAAGTTGTAGGCCGAAAGGATACGCCCCCGGCATTCGACTGGACTTCGCTCCTGTAGAAACGCCAACAGCGGCACGTCATACAAGCCGGCCGTCAGGCCGAGCCCGAAAAGGAAGACCGCCACCCACACATAAGGTGCGCTCCGATACGTTCCAACCCCCTCGGGCAAAAAGAAGAGGGCGATGCCCATGACCACGATGCCTGCCGCTCCGAAGGGAACAATTCCCAATTCGATCCTGCCCGCGGACCAGATTCCGGCCAAGGCGCACCCGATCCCGATGCCCAACGTGAGTGAGGCAAGAAGGAGCGAAACATAGAACTGACCGTCCTGGCCCACCAGGTTCGGCACCGTAGGATTTGTCGCGTGGTTGTCAACGTTGAGCTGAGCCAAGACTCCGAGCGACCAGAAGTAAGCGCTCCCCAGCCCGGCCCACAGGAGCGGCCGTCGAGCGAACAATTCCCACACCTGAGGAACGCAGTGGCCGGCAATGTTGTCGCGAAACCGACGATCTGGAGCTGCCGCGGCAAGGGGACGGATGTAGAGGCTGGCAATCCAACCCACAATCGCTACGCCGATCAATGCCGTTGCCCACAGCCACCAATTGTGCATCGCCGGTGCCCGTACGACCCCGTCCGATACAACCGATGTGGCGTCGAAGAGCATGCCCCCGGCGGCCGTTCCCCCAATGATCGCCATGAACGTTGTCATGCCGATCCAGCCGTTGGCACTCGAAATGCAGTCCGTGCGCACGAGCTCGGGAATGCTGCCGTACTTCGACGGCGAAAAGAACGCGCTCTGACCTCCCATCAAGAAGAGAACGGCAAACATCGCCCACACGTTGCCGGAAAGAATCGCAACCGCACCAAGCGCCATGATCACGATCTCAGCGAACTTGCATGCAACCATCACGTTCCGCTTGCTGTACCGGTCGGCAAGATAACCGGAGATCCCCGCCAGGAGAACAAACGGAGCCAGGAACGCAATCCCTCCCCATTGAAGTGCTTTGGCTGGCTCAATGTAGACCTTGCCGATCGGAACAATCAGCCACCGAAACATGTTGTCGTTGAACGCCACGAGGAACTGGGTGATCAGCAACGCAATGAAGCTTCGCGACCAGAGCCCCCCCTCCTTCCGGCCATCGGCACCGGAGGGACTCGTCGTTGCGCTATCGCCCTCGGGATTGCCCGGATCGCATCCTGAGTGGTTCGAATCGTCATATCCGTCTGCCATAGGTATCTACCCGCTCTTGCCTGGCTCGCTGAACTGGAACGCCTCGAAAAATGCCCATGATTCGAGGCAGCTTAGACGCAGAACGCCTGCCCCACGTCCGGACGCAGGGCGTCGTTTCACGCGATCCAAATCCCTCAGATTGTAGGTTGTGCTCTTCCCCGGGCCAATACGGTCTGGGAATCTCAGGCGGCATTTCCACACCGATGCAACGCCGCCGGCCTCGTTCCCTCCGCACCCCCGATCGAAGACACCCACCTTCTGCAAGGCGCCGGTAATCCAGGCTTCTCCACCTTCCACCTCACGCATACCAGCCATTGCAGGTCCGCCCAGCCAAAGATAGCCGGCTCCTGAAGTGGCCGGAAAACTCTCCTCCTGGAGCGAAGCAGAGCGGGCACCTCAGAAGCCAAGAAAACAGATCGGCCGCAGGAATCGTGCCTGCGGCCGTCCATTTCATCGACCAGAATGCCCTCGGACCCGTTCAATTCGCGACGGGTGCCACCAGACAGTTCCTCAGTGTTGCCTGAAGCTGCTCGGGCAGGAACGGCTTGGCAATGAAGTCCTGGGCCCCTTTGCGAATCGCCTGCGAGATCAGCTTGGTCTGGTTCAGTGCGCTGACGACGACCACCCGGGCTTCCGGGTCGAGCTCCATGATCTTTTCCAGCGCGTAGATCCCGTCGGTTCCCGGCATGACGATGTCCATCGTCACGGCGTCCGGACGCAACTCGTCGTAGAGCCGGATCGCCTCCGCGCCGTCTCTGCCTTCCCCGGCTACTTCCCACCCTGCGTCTATCAGGCTTTCGCAGATCATCTTCCGCATCAGCATGGAATCATCGACGACGAGCACGCGATTGGACATCATCCGAATCCTCTCACTTCAAGCACCGGTTGCCAGCTCTTATCGCTCGGCAAATGACTGACTCGATTTCCTGGCAGCTATGACGTTCCGCGGCGATATTCACCAACACGACACTGGACAGCCATTTTCCGAGCGATCCGTCGTGTCCTGCCTGGTGTCGAGTTCGATCCACGAATTACGGGCTGTCCTCGCAGCGCCGGGACAGCTCCAATTCGCTCAAGTATACGGCGCAGAACCCGCTGGGAGTTGGAAAGCGGCCGCCGACTCGACACCGGCCTGGGCATACCGCCAATGCCCAGGCGGCATCCGCGTTCAGAATCACCGTATCGCCATATCCGAACGATCCGTCGTAATCCGCCCGGAATAACCGATACTTGAGGTGCCCTATTGAAGATTGTACCCCACCTCCATCGATAACACGTCCAAGACGATGATGCGAGGTCGCTCCGGCTAGATGAGGTTGTGTGATTCCAGGAGGAAAGAGGTGACAGCCACCTTCTGCCGGAACGCCGGAGCTTTCCTTCGGTCGATGCGTGCTGCTTGGTACAAAAGGTGACTGTCACCTTTTTGCCAGATCCCGTAAGGCTGTTTACTATGGGGATCCGGCTGCATGCGGCCAAGAAGACTTGAGAGGCTGTGACATGGACATCACACGCAATCAGTACTTTCTGATGGGACTTCTCCTCATCTTCCTGGGGGTCGAGTTCCGCCTCGTTGAGTCGATTCAACTTACCCAGGAATTCACCCAGTTTCTCGCCCGGCGCACCAACCATCCGGCTGTCGCTACCACCGACACCGTCGATAGCCTCCTCGGTACCAACACCAAGGTCCCGGCAAAAACGATCATCCCGCCCCAATGGGTCGGATACAGCTTCCTTTCACTCGGCGCAGTTCTGGTCCTTCACAGCCTCGCCATGCCTAAACCCGGATAAATCGGAGGAAGAAGGTGACTGTTACCTTCTTCCGGGAATCCCGCAAGGTTATTCGGGGCGTGCCCAGGAATAAGTTGGCTATTTGGGTGGCACGCCCTGAGGAGCCAACGGCGTGGTGCCCCCGTTCCTTGGCTCCGCTACGGCGCACTCCATGCCTCACGGCGAACGTTCTCGCTTGAGAGGTACCGGCGTCCTCCACGCTGCTCCAAGGCATCTCTCATCGGTTCCAACGGGCGAAGACGCAGATCCGTGACCGTTCGCTCCACCACGCCCGATCCCGGCACCGTCAGCCGAGCCTCCAACGCCCCGCGAGCCCACCACTGCGAACTCTGATGTGGCTCGATTATGCGAAAAGGCAGCCGAAAGAGAACCCTGCCCGACTCGAAATCGGCTGCCCGAACTACCCTGGTCCAACGCTCGGTGCACGTTCCCAAACCGCTCCCGTGAACCGATTCCTTCCACGCTCGCAAGGTAAAATCCACCACTCCGTCGCAGACAGCCGAGTTGCCGTACGCGTCGTACGGCACGAGTTCCACCACCAGACCGTCGTCCACAATGTCCTGATCCCAGTTGGAATGCCAGGCCGAGATCGCCATCGCATCGACCCGAGATCCGGGCGGCTGGCGCCAAGCGTCGGCACGCAATTCTGCCGGCCGGTCGAATGCCCGGCTGCCTGCGGCCGGCCCAATTTCGAGCTTGATCGGTCGCCGAGACCCTGCCTCGACCTTTTCCGGGAACTCTTGTCCTCGAAGAGTCGCCACCGCCGCTTGGGCCACCCGTCCGTCAACATTCTCCCCGGCGACCTCCATCTCCAGCACGTCGTCCCAGGAAATCGACTGGGAAACGTGCCCCCCGGCAAGCAACGTGGTCAGCCAGAGCTGATCCCCATCCGTCCGATGGTCAATCTGGGCCTTCACCCGGCGGCCGTCCGCCAGCCGCACGACAACCGGCTCCGTCGCCGCAAACACGGGCTGCGCCAAGACTGCAATAGCCAGAGCAGCCATACTGAACCGCGTGACTTGAGAAATGACGGGCATCGATAGCCTCTCGCAGTTGCCGCAACCGACAGACAAGGTTCCGGCAGACAATCGACGCAAAACCCGTGCCCCAACGTGATTGGCGAGTCAACTCCATTATGAAAACCGTTTGAATACAAGGCTTTGCAGCATCTTTTGGACCTGCTCTGCCGCCGGAAAAGACCTGCTCAACGATGCACAAAAACCTCCTCGTTGTCTGAACACACCGATTCTCTCCATCGAGGTGTGCCCCAACGCCGCACGATCCACGTCCCGAGGCAACGCCTTCGCTCCCTTGGAGCCCGGTTTGCGAACGCCCACTACCTCCCAAATGTTGTGTGCCGAAGCCGTCCCCTCTACAAAATACAGGGTACCGATCGTCGCTTCCCCACCGTCCGCGAGAACCTGACACCGGTGCCTGGGAGTCTGCCAATCCAGGCAAACGTAGCGATCGTATCGGTTGTGCCGGTTGCTCCGCTTGTGATGGGCCGCACGGTAATTCCGGACTCGGGCGGCAAGAAAATCCGAATCGGAGGATAGACGGGGTTTTGCCGACAAGGCGGGCTCCCAGTCAAATGACCATATCACCGCATCAGACTCGCCCCTCTTCGCGGATCACCTAGAGTTCCAGCAGGTCCGACGTTGCCCAGGAAAGGGGTTTGGCTCCCAACTCGCCTGGACTCCGTCCGTTGCCGGTTAAAAGGCGTAACGTACCTGCCCCTGATCGCATCGCCTCACAGCTCGTGTGCCCTTCCACCAGAATTTAACGAGAAATCGATGGAAAAGAACCGCGAAACAGTACCGCAGCTTTGGTCGCGTCTCCCGGCTCGCTTTCGACGCGGTATCCTGGTGGCCATTGTGACTTCGTTGATTGGGTGGTCGGCTGCGTGGTCCCAAGTACCTCCCCCCAGCCAGCCTAAGGCGTCCGCAGCGCCCCAGGGTGCCGTGCCCGCAGACTCGTCGCCGACAGACTCCACGCGTCCGGACGCCAAGGACCGACTACGCGAGGGAACAGAGCTGCAGGATGCGCGGGGCTATTTTCGATTAGTTCATGACCGCGTCGTCTTCTTTCGCACCGAAGGCGAATCCCGGTTCGTCGGGTTGGAGAACCTGAATCTGGAACGAATCGTGGCTGAGATCACCAACAACCCCACTCAGCTTGAATGGACCGTTGTCGGCACGATCACCGAATACCGCGGGACAAACTACCTGCTCGTTCGCCGAGCCATCCTTTCCAGGTCCGCACCGGCATCTGTCGCCCCCACGACATCAAATCCGGTCAAGACCCTCGCACCCGTTGCCGAACCTCCCAAACCAGAGGCCCCCAAACCCTTCGAGTAATCGGGGCAGGTCACTCCCACGCGAACCTTCAGAAATCGGCTCGCAGCCCGCTCATCTGTTGGGTGCCCCCCACTCTTCGAACACCACAAGGGGGGAATTCTGATAGCCCTCCATCGCCAACTGGCAACAACCGGAGGTTTCGGGGATATCTTGACACCCAATTTGGTGGTTATATTATACGGGGGTAGCAGTCTACACTGGGCGAGCGCCCGTTTACCAAGAGGTCTCGAAAAGGACCCTTGAGGTGTCGGTACTCGCTTGCCCGGCCAGTGAGTTTGTTGGCGTACTGATGAGGAGCTGCGGGCCCTCCAGATTCGCATATTGCCTCGTAGGCTCGTTGGAGGGGTGTTTCATTTCGCAAGGCGGCCGAACCGCCGGGCTGATGCGAGCTCCCTCACTCAGAATGGCCCCTGGTCGCCGTTCTTGGTGAAAAAAGCGTCCTAATGTCTGGGGTTAGTAAGTAGAGGAGTCTGTCCAATGGCCGCATACCGACGGCTGGACGTCAACGAGGTTGGCGACGTAACGGTGGTCCACTTCCGCGATCAGAAAATCATTGAGGATCTTGGAATCCAGGAGTTGGGCCAGGAGCTGTTCCAACTGGTTGAGCTGGGAAACTGCCGGAAAATCGTGCTCAATTTCTCCGCGGTTGACTTCCTCTCAAGTGCCGCCCTTGGTAAGCTCATCACCCTGGACAAGAAAGTGAAGGGCAAGGCGGGAAAACTCAAATTGTGCAATATCCGCCCCGAGATTTACGAGGTCTTCGCCATTACGCGACTGAACCGGCTTTTCGATATCAAGGACGAAGAAGCGGATGCCTTGGCGGCGTTCTAAGGCACGCGAGTGAAGGAATCACCCGTCAAGCCGACAAGCGCCCCTGCTCGCGGAGTGGCCTTCCCAATCGCCTCGTTTCTCCCGCGTGAGAGCCTATCTATTGATGTGCGACCAAGCTTGGAACTGGATCTGCGACGAGAAAATTGCCAG
>CAYSCH010000059.1:19791-33573 GCA_964429355.1 uncultured Planctomycetaceae bacterium
CAGCAAGGTGGAAGCCGGACGCGACGTGCTCCAGAATCTGCTGGGCCAACTCGAGTCGTGCGGCTGGTCTGAACGCGATGTCTTCGGAATCCATCTCTCCGTCGAAGAGGCCCTCGTCAACGCCATCCGCCACGGAAATGAACTCTCCCCCGACAAATCTGTCCGATTCCAGTGCCGTGTCTCCCCCCAGTTCTTATGGATTCGCATCTCCGACCAGGGGAAGGGGTTTGATCCCGATAACGTCCCTGACCCAACCGATCCGGAACAACTCGAAATCCCGAGCGGCCGCGGGATCATGTTGATGCGCACCTTCATGTCCAAAGTTGAGTACTCCGACGGCGGAACAACCGTCACGATGGAAAAGCAGGCCTCCTCTTCCGAGGGGTGAAGACAAACTCGATTCTCAGGCACCGCGTCAAAATAGGTTGACCAGTCTGGGTGGCACGTCCTTGAGGCGCCAACGGCGTGGTGGGCTGGTGAAACCCGCGATTTGTTGCGGTCAGGTTCCTGCCGTCTCCATCGAAATATCGCCGCCATGTTTTGAGGTGACGTCTTGGCTGCCCGATGGGCCAGCCTTGCCCAACTGACCGGAAACTCCAGAATTCGCTGGGATTCCACCCCCTTCTTGCCGAATAGGATTTGGTGACGTATGATAACGGATCTCAGGCACCGGAGAACTCCAGTGCTGAGTCCCACATTCCCCGATAGCTCAGTTGGTAGAGCGAGCGGCTGTTAACCGCTAAGTCCAAGGTTCGAGTCCTTGTCGGGGAGCTTTCGATAAAATAGCGAATTCTTCCGCCAATCCAGTAAACGCCCGGTGCCGAGATGTTGGCAGCCGGGCGTTTTGCGTTTGCTGCCTTTGCCGAAAGGATTTGCGTTCGTTCGACGCCCGGCGCTCTCGGTTTTGAGAGAGGTCGACCAAGCTGCGAAAAGCCTCCCCTTGTTGCCCCGCGGACCCCAGAGTTGCGGTCTCAAACTCTCAGAGTCTTTGGTACCCCCCTCAAAATTATCAATCCGGTTTCCTTCGGCCCCAAGAGGAAAGGGCGAGCTGGCCAACGCACAGCGCCACCTCCGGGTGGCCGAAAGGTCCACAGCCATGACTCCCGAAGCCGCTCTTGAACGACAGATCGAGAGTTACCGAGCGATGACGGGCGAACAGCGACTCAAGATCGCACTGGACCTCCACGAGTTCGCCTGCAACGTGACGCGTGAGGGCATTCGGCGTCAATTCCCCGAGGTGACCGGCGACGAAGTGGAACAACACCTTCGACGTTCGCGCCGCAATCTCGAGCCAGGCCGCCCTGCTCTCACGGATGCTCCGGGCCCGCAACTTCACCTGAATTCTCGCCGAGCCTGCGGATCGTTCGGCCAAGCTGTCGGCCACTGGCCGGCGCCGGCCCTGGAGCGAGTTCCGGAACGTTGTACGTCTTCAGGAGCCAGTCGTAGAGCGTCGGGTCTTCTTGCGGCAGGACAAACGGCTTGTGCACCTTCCCCGATTTATCCACATGACTGAAGTACACCCTCGCAAACACTCCGTCGCACCGCTTGCTCGCAAAGGCGATCCAGCGGCTGTTCGACGACCAGCAGTGCCACGATTCCGTCCGCGGACTGTTGATCGCCAGCCGGCGGTGTTCCCCCGTTCGCAGATCCAGCAGGTATAGGTCGCTCGACGACCGGTAGACAGGAAAGCTCCCGTAGTCCGACATGCAGAACAGAAGCCACTTTCCGTCCGGCGAGACCCGCGGCTCCGTGCTACTCATGCCCGTGTCTTTCGCCGCAACGACCGTCTCCAGTTCGCCCCACGCTCCGGTTTCGGGATCAAACTTGATCCGCATCAGGTCGTAGCGGATCTCTTGGTATTGCGTCTTGGGCAGACGGTCGGCCGCGCAGAAATACAGGAAGTGCCCGTCGGGTGACCAGGCAGGAAACGTCTCCAACCGGTCCGGCTGCGAAATATCGGGGGCCGTACTTACCGTGTTCGAGTCGACGTGATACAAGGCCAAGTCCGACTCGGCGTCGAAGACGTCTCGCACGTCGCCCACTGCATGAAAGAACTGGGAGATGTCGTTGGCCGAGTATGCCACGATCTGCCCGTTAGGATGCCAGCAGGAATAGCCCGCCATCGCCTTTCCGATCCGCCCCCGGTCCGATTCACTTCCCCGCACCACCTCGCGCGTGTCGACCTTCCGGATCTGGCCGTCACGAACCACCATCGTCCCGTTAAAATTCACCCCCTCCCTGCTCCCCCGGGTCTGCAGGATCATCCGGTCCGGATGATTCGGGGAAAGGGTATGGCAATTGACGCAAGCCCCCAGGAACGACTTGTTCTCCACCACGGGCGTTTCGTGATAACTGCGAAGATCACGCTGATAGATATTGATGTCGTTGAAGACGGTGTGGATCGGCCTGATGAGTCGATAGAGCAGGTAGTTGTCGATTTCGCTGTCGGCAATCCTGTTGACGATCGGTTGAAACCGCTGCCACTTGCCCCCGGCCTCGCGAACACAGATATCCATGGAAATGTCCCCGCCGCGATTGGCCGTCAGCAGGTTCTGCCACTTCCCTGCGGGGATCACAACTCGAGAGTCCCGGGCCCTCACTTCGATCGCCTCGCCGCGAGCGCCCTCGATTCGCACCAGGCAGTCCGTGCCCGGCTCCTCGACCACGAAGTTGAGTGGGGCGATGTTCGCCGGAATCACCACGTCGCAATAGTCCGGGCGGATCGACGGCCGCCTGTCCGCCACAGGCGTTGCCCCGAAATCGACCGATGGGAGGTACCATCCTCCCAGTGTCCAGGCGCCCACAAGCACCACAACGCACGCCGCCACCATCCCGACAAGAACCCGCTTCTTCATTGCGGCGGCCTCGCAACTCCCAGGGACGAAATGTTGTGTTTGAACACAAAGGAAAAGAAGTACGTGTCGTGAAAACCGGGATAGAGGGCGGCAAATGCAGCCTCCGCGTTGCCCTGCGACTGCTGCTCCAACTGGAGAAACTCGTTCAACCGCTGCCATGTGTCGGGATCGATCGGCCGTGTGCCGGAATCCAGTTCCTGCATCCTGTTAGTCGCCGCATAGCAGACCAACGCTTCTTCAATGTGCCGCGGAAACTTGGGATACTCCAACGCATCGAATCGGTACCGATTGGCCGCCACTCGGTCGATCTGCCGCGTCAGCAGGTAATGGGCCATCAGGTATTCGAGGGCCATTCGATTGCGAGGATTCCTCTCCAGCAGGCCTTCCAGGAGCTCCTCCTGGTTCTGCGCAGCGCCTACCGAATCACGCGTGACCGCCATCTCGCGCTGCCGGGCAATCAGCGGCAGAGCGGAGAGCGACGGATCGGCCTCGAGTTGCCGGCGTACTCCCCGCGCCCAGCCAGCGTGCAGCAGGCTGCGCTCCAGAAACCGCAGAAACCGGCGGGCAGCCTCCGGTTCCCCTTTGATGACATAGATCCATACCAGACGCTTGAGAATCTCGGGCCGGTTGCCGATGTGCTCCAACACCTCGTAAGCCATCTGCTCCGATTCATTGATACGTCCAAGATCGAAGAAGATCTCGCTGCACTGTTCCGGTGTCAGCCTCGACGTCGTATCGATATCCTGGTAGATCAGTGTCAGCGAGGGTGTCGAAACCACCTGGGGATAGCAGAACATCCGGTCCAGCAGGCTGCCCTTGAAGTACAGCGACCGGTTGATGCAATAGATGATCCGCGGATCGTACGATCGAACTTCCTCCGGCGGAAGTCTTTCCGCCCATGCGAGCACGTCGTCCCAGCGCCGTTGCTCGGAGTTCGCCTCGATTTCCAGCAGGCACCGCTGGGCGTAATCGAAGGTGACCAGGTCCGCCAGCAGCATGAGCAACACAATCGCCAGCGGAACTTCGACCCACGTTTTCAGGCCCCCACGCTGCGGCCGGCCACCGTCCAGTGGGCTGCTCTCCGCCTCCAAACCCTCCGTCCCGGATCGTAACTCGCCCTCGCGCTTTCGACGCCAGCCGACAACCACCGCCGCGAGAATCGGAAAAACCAGCCAAGCCGTGTAGATCGCCACGGCCTTCGGCATCGACGAAGGGATGGCCAGCCATTGTTGCCTATCGGGAAGCACGAGCCCTTCAAAGGCCTTGCTCAAAACGAGGTCGAACGGCCACCAGTTCGCAGCACACGGAAAGGCTGCAGCACTCAGCACCCAGACCACCCCAAACCACCGCTGGCGTTTCACGCTCCACTCATAGCAGCCACAAAGGCACGCAAAAATCACATACATCCCCGCGGCTGTGAAATAGATCAACGCCGAGCCCGCCAGAAACAGGGCCAGACGCAGGGCAACATGGCATCCGCCCAGACGGAAGTAAACATTCGCACCCAGCAAGGCCATGCCCAGCCCCACACACAGCCGCACCGGATGGATGTACTGCCCCAGCACCATCACCATCAGTACGGCCGGCACCAGAAAGGCAATCTCTCCTCCCGATCCCGAGATGGCCGCAACCACGCCGCGAGTTCCCAGACAGATGGCCGCCACCAGGACCGTTATCACCAGGGCGCCGAGCCAGTCCCATGCACACAACGGCGAAAGAAATGCCGTCAGGTAATCCACCAGCCCTCCCGGCTGATTGACTGTCTCCTGGAAAAAATAGGTATCCAGCAAGAAGATGTGCGGCCGCTGATGATAGAACAGTTCCGGCCGGATCCGAAAACTCACATAACCGAAAAACGTGACAAACAGGCCAACTGCCTGGGTTGCCAGCAGCAAAACTCGCCACCTTCGATTCTGACAACTCCGTTCCATTTGGCTTTGCCCGTTTCGGCTCCCGCTCGACCGCCGTCTTGTCCACGATCAGTTGATTTCCCATCTCCTGTTGTACTGGCTGACGATGCAGGAGTGAAGCACAAGATGCAGCCGGGTCCGCCCTCCGTTTTCCGACGGCCTGTCACTGCCGCTTCACCCGCCACGGCGTCGACCCCCCGTCGCCCGTTCCGACCCCAAACCGGGCAAGCCACCTCGACACCCTTTTGAGGGGACGATCGGAATCGACACGGATACGGCAGTTTTCCCGAGGAGCGAGGTCGGGCCGATGGTGCGTCTGCTCGACCCGGAGATAGGATGGTAGGATCCGGCTTCTGTAGCCGGACAAGCAGCGAGAACTTGAATCCAGACCCTGAGAACCAGAACCGATCCCCTGGCCCACCTATGCCCCAGCGTCTCTCCCGCCGCTCGCTCCTGAAACAGGCCACCGCAGCCACCGCCCTGGCGGTGCTGCCACTCGGCCGCTCGCAGTCGGCAGAGACCTCTCGGTCCTGGCACGACGCGACTCTCAACTACCTGCAGAGCCTCGCCAAAAAAGATGGCGGATTTGGCTGGGCCGGCCAGCCCTTCTCCCACCTCACCCCCACCCACGCCGCTATCGGCTGCTACCACCTTCTCAAACGCCTGCCGCCAGATTCCGATCGGCTGACCCGGTTCGTACGCGAAAATCATCCCAAACAGTGGAAGGGACAGCTAGAACAGGAACATCGAGAATTCGAATTCCAGCAGATCCAGTCGCTGCTCTGGCTGGACGCCGACCCTTCGGGCTTCAGAGCACAGGTTGCCGGCTGGAAAGAGCCGGTCCCTTACATGCAGGCCTACGAAAAGGATCGGAACCCCGTCTTTCGTTTTCAGCTGACGGCCTTCACCTGCCGCAAGCTGCTCGGCCTGCCACTCGAAGACATCCACCCTTCCTTTACCGACTATCTGATCGCGCGGCGCCGCGACAACGGAAGTTTCAACGCCCTTCCCGCATCCGACGGCAGTGACGGCCATGTCATGAATACCCTCTGGGGCCTCCAGGCCCTGGAAATCCTCGGCCGATCCGCAGAAATGAAGGCGAACACTGTCGCTTGGCTTCATGACTGCCAGCGGCGCGACGGAGGATTCACCTACCAGCCCCGGCCGAAATTTGCCGGCGAGGTGGATCTTGCCTACACCTGGGCCGCCGTGAAATCGCTGCAGATCCTCGGAGCAGAGCCCAAAGACCGCCAGGCGGCGGTCCGGTCCGTGTGGTCCTGCTGGAATCACGACGGCGGATTCGGTGACCGACCCGGCTGGCGAAGCAACGCCCCCGCCACCTTTTACGCCCTCGACACGCTTCAGACTCTAGGCGCATTGGATGCGCCGCCGCCTGCCGATCATCCTACGGTGTCTGCCCCAGTACTTTCACTTCCTCCGAAACTCCAGGTGTTCTCGGTGTTGCTGGAAGGGCACGGTACCGGCAGCCCCGCCGACGCTGTCGAACTTGCCCGCTGCCTGCGAATTCACCTTTGGGGCGCCAAGACTTCGTTCGCTCCCACGAGGACCAATGGCGCTGGTGGAACAATCCGGCCATCCGTCGCCCCATGGTTTCCCTGGTGGCAGTTTCCCCACGCGATCCCTTCGAGACCGGTGCTCCCGAAAAAGGCATCCATCTCCGTCTTCGCACCGCCTGGACCAACACAACTCAGGGACAGTTGGTTGAACCCCTTTCCCAGTTCGTCTCCCTCACCGTCGACGGCGTCAAGGTAGATGCGGAGGAAGTGACCAAACGTGCCGGTCGAAACCGCAACGCATTGAGCGATCAATACTATCTCTGGCGAATAGCCGATCTCACACCGGAAGAACACAACGCCACGGCCATCGTCAGAGTGCTCGAGTCGGGGGAAGAGCTATCGAAAACCATTGCGTTTGGAGCCAAATCCTGAGCTGCCCAGGCAACCCCGACAACCACCACCTGACACTTCCGTCTCCAAACACGTCGCACCTCGGTGTTCAGCCCGTAGTCAGTGAACACAAATGTCCACGAATCATGTCGACTGAACACACCACACCCTCTTCCGGTGGACAGCCATCTCCCGGCCTAAGTCTATGGCACATTGCGTCTTGCGTTGACATGTCACAATTCGTTCCCCCTCCGGCACGACAGTTGCTCTCTTCCGCCCAACACTGGGAAACGAAGGGCCGGCTACAACGTGAGCAGCCGTCTCCAAAGGGCTCTGTAGGATCCGGGAGGGGCGCCAGCGCTCCCCACGGATCGAGCCCTCCCCAAACTATCAGCAGGACGTTGTAGCTTGTGGAGCATGAGATTATGACGACGCTTTTGATGGCCGTAGTGTTGCAGGCAGGTATCGCGGGGGCGAGCGAGCAGACGTATGCCGAGGCCTATTATCAGAGCACACAGAGCGGCCGCCCTTTGGTGGTCATGTTGGGGGCCGATTGGTGCCCCGCCTGTGTGAAACTCAAGAACTCGATCATGCCGCAGGTCGCCCAGGCGGGCACCCTGGCCAACGTCGAATTGGCCTATGTCGACGTCGATAAGGAACCGGCGCTGGCCAGGCAGCTTGTCAAAGGCGGCTCTATCCCTCAACTCGTCTGCTTCGAGAGAGGACCCAAAGGTTGGGAAAGCCGGTACATGATCGGTGCTCAAAGCCCGGCCAGGATAGCCCAGTTCATCGCCGGCACGGACGCCAAGACACCGGAGAGGAAACCCTTTTCCTTCACCTTCGGAACAATCACTCGCGCAATCGGTTTCGACGATTAGGCTGCTGGCCGAAATCTTCCCCCGAGGAACATGCCCAGGAATCGACCAGCCAACGGCCCGTGGGGGACCACTTCGTCCGCTGTGATAAGACAACACCCCAAGGACAGGTGCCGAACCACTCCAGCCGGATCAGTGCTGTCCCAGATTGCAGACGCTGACACTCCAGGGGCGCAACCGATCTTCAACCTTGCCAATTCGCCATGGGCTGCCAGGCGACTCCCCCGTCGGTAGCCCGTCTGGCATTTCTTGGGTGCTCTGCATCGGCTGGCATCGCCCTCCCGCTTTGTTCAGAATGGAGTTGAACGCCGCACGGCGGAACGGCCTCCAGCAGAACGCAGATTGCACTCAAGAAGTGGGGAGTCACCAGAAATGGCACAGCGGATTGACCGACGACGTTTCTTTCAGACCGGAACCGCAGCCGCGGTCGGACTATCAGGGGCCGCCTCCCTCGTGGTCCATGCGGCCGAGCCAACCTCGGACGTTGCAGTGATCGACGAAGCCCCCAGGAAGACCCCGGTCCTTGAAGAGGTCGACGTCGTTGTCTGTGGAGCCGGGCCTGCCGGCGTGGCGGCGGCAATCGCCTCTGCCCGTTCCGGAGCGACCACGCGGCTTATCGAGCTGAATGGCTGCCTCGGTGGCGTCTGGACGGCCGGGTTACTGAGCTGGATTCTCGACACTAGCCACAAGACCGGCCTCTTACCCGAAATGCTCGGCCGCCTGGAGAAGCGCGGCGGCCTGACCCGCCATGGCGGGCTGGGCTACGATGTCGAGGAAATGAAGCTCCTTCTCGAAGACATGTGCCAGGAAGCTGGGGTGCGAATCCGCCTCCACACACGCGTTTGCGATGCCGTTCGCAGCTCCGCGGGACGGCTCGAAGCCGTGATCACCGACTCGAAGTCGGGGCGCGAGGCATTTCGGGCCAAGAGCTTCATTGACGCCTCCGGCGACGGGGACCTCGCCGCCCAGGCGGGATGTGGATTCGACTACGGCAGTCCCGATAGCGGCCAGGCCCAGCCGATGAGTTTCATCTGCCTCCTGTCGGGCATTGAAGCCGAGCCGATGATACCGTTCGTTCGCGGGCTGGCGGAACCGGCCAACTGGGCGTCCCCCAAAGACAATTTGCGAAAAGCCATGAACGATGCCGGCGTGGATCCCTCCTACGGAATGCCCACCCTGTTCTACATCCGGCCCGGCCTCTTCTGCCTGATGGCAAACCATGAATACGGAGTGTCCGGCACTGACACCGACGAAATCACGGCAGCCAGTCTGCGAGGCCGGGCGGAGGTCCACCGGTTGGTCAACGCCCTGCGGGCCACGGGAGGAGCGTGGAAGGACGTTCGTATTATCGCCACACCCGAGCACATCGGTGTTCGCGAGGGGCGGCGCATCCACGGACGCTACACCGTGATAACCGAGGACCTCGTTAAGGGAACCACTCACGAGGATGCAGTCTGCCAGGTTCGATTCCGAGTGGACGTCCACTCGACCGATCCGAAACAGACCAAGGGAATTGCCGCCAAGGGAATTCGGGCCAAGCCCTACGACGTCCCCTACCGGGCCCTGGTAGCCAAGGACGTGGACGGCCTGTTAATGGCCGGGAGGAACATCAGCGGCGACTTCATCGCCCATTCCAGCTACCGGGTGACGGGCGATGCCGTTCCCATGGGCGAGGCGGCGGGTGTTGCCGCCGCCTTGGCGGCCAAGAACGGCCGACTACCCCACGAATTGCCCTGGCCCGAAATTCGCCGGCAGCGCGACGCTTTGGTTTCTGCGGAAGGGTGACCGGCCTGCGAGCCAGGCTTGCCGATCAGCCATGTCGCACGGCACAATGAAGTCAAGCCGAGGCTCGCTGCACAAGGCAACCTTGGCTGTTATGCCAACGAAAGAATCCCCACCTTTCGAGTCCTGTGATCCCCATGCCACGCGGCACCCGTTTTCTCGTCGGGCTGCCAGGCAACGCATGGACCGACTGATTGAAGGCGAACACCGATGCGAACGAAAGACCTCATCGAGGTTCTCAAGCGTTTTGACCCCGAATCGAAAGTTCGGCTGTGCGTCAACATGCCAGGACGCGTGATCGAGACACACGATACCGTTTGGGTAGCCGATTACGGCGAGGGCCCTCAGATCAACGCCGCCCTCGATTTCCGCCCCTTCTCGGTCTATGTCGGCTGCGGGCTGGAGCAGTTCGTCCGCAAGGTATCGGAAATCGCCGTGGACCTTGGCCAGTACGAAAACCCTGAGACCTCTGCCAAGGTCCGCGATTTCTACATACTCCACCAGGAACTCGATGAGCCCCTGAATTATCCCGATTTCGACTACGACGACTGGATTCCTCCCAGGACCCTCTCCGGCCAATACAACGAGCACATCGCCCGCATTCTCAAGGAAAAGTTCCTGCAGGATTGATGGACCAGAAAAATTGCCCGCCGAACGCGGGGCAGGGTGCATTCGGCGGGACTTGGCAACCGGCATCTCTCGGCAGCTCTTTCAAGCAGCCCAGCTTACCGGTAGTCTCAGTGGGCTTTCCATCCCATCACGACCTGCTCGGAAGCGAACAGAGCTTCGCCGAGAAAGTTGACCGCTTGATCCGAGGCATGCTCGCGAATCACCGAACCGAGCTTCTCTCCCAGCAGGTTAATGATGGCTCTGCCCTCCTTCTCGGGGATATTCTTCGTCTCCACACAGAGGGCGGCGTCGTACTTCTTCTCCAACCCGCCGAGCAGCGCCGCCGGATTGCTCGCCACGTTGGCGAGATCTGCCTGATTGTCGGCCACGTAGATCCAGTCGCCACGGAGACGAACATAGACCTGCTTGCCCGACTCGGTTCCGATCACGCGGTAAATCCTGTCGCCGACCTGTTCGGTTTCCTTGATGTAGCTGCCGAGATCCGAGCGCAGCCCCTCCGGATCCGTGACCGGCACGAAACCATAGGCGCTCAGCCCGCCACCCAGTTGGATCACCACTCCCCAGGGGCGGGTTGCGTCCAGCCCGCGTGCCCCTTGTCCCTCGGCAAACAGTTTGAGCATACTCGCCAGCCAAGTAGGAAGGTCAGAGACCTTGGCCAGTTCGCCGATTCCCCCCGTGTCGCCTTGGAGATCCTGCTGGGCGGTTAAAGAGAGGACAACAATCGGCTTGGGGCCGGCGGCCTCGGCCTTGGTGCCCAACAAGCCAATCGCCAGGGCCATGCACAAGGCCAACGATACCAGGTACTTCATTTCAGAACCTCCATCGAACGGTGAAAGAAGGAGATCCGCCCGGCTCCAATCCAGGGCGGCGAGAGCAACCTCACTTTCCATTACAGGAAATTCCCGCCCAGCTTACAGAAATTCCCGCATGATCCGGACTTCTGGGAGGAACCGGTGCGGCGCGCGAAGTCGGATCGACTTGAAGCCACAGGAGTTACGTTGCCTCTCCGCGATATCCGTTCAATCGCTCAGCGAGGCGAACAGCCGGCGGATTTCGTCGTCCACGTCTGCCGGATCGGTAAGTGTCTGGGCGATCTCGGCCCGCAAAACCAGCCGGTAACGAGTGCGGAGGCGGTGGACGGCAACCATCGCGGCCCCCTCGGTCATACCCAGCCGTCTTGCGGCCTCGGCATAGGCGCCTTCCCCAACGGCACCAGCCAGAAACGGCGACAGCGTTTCGAACTGTTTCTCCTTGCCGGCCCGGGCCATGTTCTCGCGAAGCTGCCCCAGCACCCTTTCCAGCAAGGCAACCGTCCATCGGCGGTCATAGAGTCGTTCGGCGGTCACGTGGTCTGCCGGTTCAGCCTGACAACAAAACTCACCCCGGTTGAAGTCGAGCGAAAGAACCGGCTGCCCCCCGCCACGTTTCTGAGCCTGACTCTTGGCGTGCTCGTTCGCGAGGAAATTGCGGAAGGCCGTTAACAGGAACGAGCGGAATCGTCCCCGTTCCCGCTCCGCCACCGCAATCGTGTTTCTTTCGAGAAGCAGAGCGAAGAACTCCTGCACAGCGTCCTGTGCCTCATGAACACCTCGGATTCGTCGGCGAGCATAGGCGTAAAGAGGTACCCAATAGCGGCGGCACAATTCTTCCAATGCGGTTTGCGAATGTGCCCCACTCCGCTGCCCCGCCGCCAGTACGAGACTCCACTGCGTGCTCGCGAAATCCGCAGCTCCAGAGGAAGGAGGGTGATCATTGGAGTGAAAGGAAGACACAGCAGCCACCCGTCAGGGTTCAGTCCGGCTCCTGGAGCCAATCAGCAGCAACGACTCGTCGAGCCAGCGAAACATACCGCAAGCACCCACGATACTGGCGTATTGGGTTAAACTACAATGGCAAAACACCCGGTAGAGGCTGCATCTCGCCGCCATCAACCGGGCGATTGATGGCGATCAAGGAGGAAAAAGGGCCTTCATGAGTTGTTCGGCTTCCGGCCGCAATCTCTCGAACTGTTCTCGAATGGGGACGGCTGTGGGAGGTCCTGCGGAAATTGCAGTATTGTACCAGTGCAGAGCCTCGTCGCGGTGACCGAGTTGGGCGTGCGACATGGCAAGCACGAGGGCCGCCAACGGGAGCCGGCGGCCTCCGCCCGCATCAATCTTCTCGAGTGCCACAATCGCTTCCTGCCACCTGCCCGAGCGATAGCAGACAAGCCCGAGTGTCTGATGGTACTGGGGTTCTTCGGGCATATGCCGCAAGGCCATCTTGGCCAATTCAACCGCGTTTTCAACCACATGAGCTTCCAGATCCGGCGAAGTGGTGATGACCCACGCCAGATCGTTGTAGATCTGTGCCAATTCGCGGCGTTGCTCCGAGTTCTGCGGCGTGCCCGAAACGGTCTTCTCCAACAGTTCGATGGCTCTTCGATAGTACTCTTCCGCCGTCATGTAGATGAGTGTGCTCCGCTGTTTCTCCTGCTCGGCCCGATCTCGGGCCAAGTCGTGTCGGCGAGCCAGTCTTCGTTCGCGGACCGCAATGAGCGGCCCGGCAACCGCCAGTGCCAACAGCAGGCTGCCAAGCACCGCGATCATGGCAGCCAGAAGCGGATTCCTCGCACACCATCGCCAGGCACGAGTGGCGACTGTGACGGGACGCGCCCCGATCGGCCGACCCTCGAGAAACCGCTGCAAGTCGCCCGCCAACTCGGCGGCCGACCCGTAGCGTCTGCCGGGATCTTTCTCCAGACATTTCAGACAGATGGTTTCCAGGTCCCGCGGCACCAGAGCGTTGAGCGTCCGCGGCGACGGAGCCTCTTGTTCCATCACCTGACGGAAAAGCGAACTGAGGTTGCCCCGAAACGGACGTCCCCCTGTCAGCATCTCAAAAAGCACGACTCCCAGCGAATAGACGTCGGAGCGACGATCCACCGCCTGCGACTCGCCGCTGGCCTGCTCGGGCGCCATGTAGGCCGGGGTACCCAGAATGCGCCCCTCAAGAGTTATGCTCGTCTCGGTCGGTTCCCGCTTGGCAAGTCCAAAGTCGACCAGGTGCGGCTCGCCGTCCGCCCCGATCAGAATATTCGACGGTTTGAGATCGCGATGAACGATTGCCGCCCCGTGGGCATGATCCAATGCGCTGGCCACCTTCAGGCAGAGTTCGGCGGCCTCGCAAGGAGTCACCGGGTTTGTAGCCAGCCAGTCGGCCAGATTCGGCCCGTCCACGAATTCCTGGACAATGTACGCCTGGCCATTCTCGTAACCGAGTTCCAGAACCTTGACGATGTTGCCATGGTTCAGCCTCGCTGCCGCCCGGGCTTCGTGAAAGAACTCCTCGGCTTCAACCGCCGAGATCCGATCACGGTAGGCGATCTTGATGGCAACCGTACGATCCAGTTCCCGATCGTGAGCCCGCCAGACGGAGCCGAAGCCCCCTGTGCCCACCTCCTCCAGAAGATCGAAGTGGCCGAGGGACCGTGTCTCCGGGTCCGGATCGGAGATCAGGCTGAAGCGGTTTCCACACGAAGGGCAGGCCAGATTCCGCAGGGTCGAATCGGCGCACGTCTCGACCGGCCCGGCACAATTCGGGCAGCGGACCCGCACGGCCGGCATTTCGCCGGAATTGTCGAGCCCGGCCTGCAGCAGGCAGCCCTGGCACAACCCGCCGAGGACTTCGCCTGAGACGATCGCGTGGCACTGAGGGCAGTGTTGGGGAACCGGCATACGTGCGTAGGATCTTGGGTAACGGGCCGCTGACACACGGCGATTCCTCTGAGTTTATACCTCACGCGGCCATCAATGAGACATCCTCAAAACGCTGGAAGTTGAGG
>CAYSCH010000060.1:0-15788 GCA_964429355.1 uncultured Planctomycetaceae bacterium
TTGAGGTTAGTAGTACAGGGGCCGGCTAGCCGAGGGGCGAGCCGGCCCTTTTCTGTTTGGGTAGAATATTGAAGGTGAGGATCCGTCACGCTAACCCCTATGGGGGACGGAATCATGCGTACCGGGTGGAAGCGGATACACGCGGGCTTGGTGCTGGGTGTCGTTGCCGGGGTTCTGGCAATCCTCGTGGTTGTGCCGAACCTCACAAGTCGGCCTGTCGGCTGGTCGCAGGTGGCCGCGGGCAAGCCGAAGGAACCGGGCACAAGATCGCCGCCGGCGGATCTCGTTGTGCCGTACCAGGGCGAATTGTCTTCGCATGAAAGGGCCCGCCGGCGGATGGTCGAGCAGGACCTGGCCGAGCGGGACATCACCGACGAGGTTGTGCTACGGACGATGGGGAAGGTCCCTCGTCACGAGTTCGTGCCGGACGAGCTTCGCGGTAGTGCCTATGCCGATCATCCGCTTCCGATTGGCCACGAGCAGACGATCTCGCAACCGTATATCGTGGCCTTGATGACTCAACTGGCCGGTGTGAAGGAGGGGTCGCGGGCGTTGGACATCGGTACCGGCTCGGGTTATCAAGCGGCGGTGCTGGGCGAGATCTGCAAGGAGGTGTACAGCATCGAGATCGTGGAGCCCTTGGCGAAGGAGGCGAAGGCACGGCTGGCCCGGCTGGGGTACAAGAACATCACGGTGCGTGAGGGCGACGGCTACCAGGGCTGGCTCGAGAAGGCTCCTTTTGACGCGATCGTGGTGGCGGCCGCGCCGGATCACGTTCCCCAGCCACTGGTCGATCAATTGGCGCCGGGCGGGAAGCTGGTGATTCCCGTGGGCCAATGGTACCAGGAGTTGCTCGTGATCGAACGAGACCAAGACGGCAAGGTGCACCGGGGGCCGGGGATCGGCGTGCGCTTCGTTCCGATGACGGGGGAAGCGCAAAGGAGAAGGCAGGAATCACGTTGACGCAGGCGTCATACGACCTGTGCCGCGGTGGATTTTTCGAGCGATCCGGCAATTCGCAGGGCCGCCAGGAGGGCGGTGGGAGACAGGCTGGAGATCGCGTCCTCGCGGAGACGAGGAGCCTGGCAGAGGTGGGCGATTCCGCGGAGGATCTGGATCTGGGCGATGGGTTCCGACTCGGGTGTGAGAATGAGAAACACGAGACGTACCGGTTCGTCGTCAGTGCCTTCGAAGTCGACGCCGGCGGGCACGGTTCCGACCATGACGACTGGAGTGCGCAAGTCTGCCAAGCGGGCATGGGGCACCGCGACGCCGTGGCCAAGGCCAGTTCCCATGAGCGATTCCCGGTCGAGGACCGCTTGGACGACGGCCTGGGAATCGAGCCCGGCGCGTTCCGCGGCGAGGCAGCCGAGTTGGCCGATGACGTCGCGGGCGGTGGCAGCGGTCAGCCCAGTTGTACATGTACGAGCATCAAGGAGGGCGGCCAAGGCCCAGGCGCGCTCGCGCCGCAAGAGGCGTTTGAGCATAGGTGCGGTCGTGCCAGAGGTAACCAGCGCGAGGACGACGAGGGCCACGAAAAGCTGCTCATGAACAAGCCCGGCCTCCCAGGCGAGGAGCCCGAGGACAATTCCGAGTTCGCCGCGTGCGTTCATGGCCCAGCCGATGCCCCAGGCCTCCGTACCTCGCAAGCCGCCGAGCCTGGCCGCCCACGAGCAGCCCAGGACCTTTACGGCAGTGCCGAGAAGGAGCACACGCAGGACCAGGTCCGGGTGGAAGTTGGAGATAAAATCAACCTTCAGTCCGATGGCGGCGACGAAGATCGGGGCCAGAATGCCTTCGACGAAACGGTAGACCACGTGCCGCACGTGTTCGCGCAAGTGGGAAGAATCACCCAGAGCGATTCCGGCCAGGAACGCTCCGAAGATGGCGTGAATGCCAATAACCTCGGCCGTGGCGGCCGATGCCAATCCAACGACAAGGACGAATCCAAGGACTCCGCCGGGCCATATCATGTGGGCCTGGACCCAGGGAAGGGTCTTGTCGATCGCCCATCGTCCGACCGTGAGGAAGAAGACGGCCAGCGCGAGCGTGAGGGCGACCATATAGGGAATGGGCGGTCCGTTGTGGCCCGCACCAATCAGGATTGAGAAGATCAGCCATGCGAACAGATTGTTGAGCGTGGCGGAGACGAGGGTGAGCATGCCGAAGTCGGTTTTGAACAGGTCCTGGTCCATGAGGATCTTGGCGATAACGGGCAGGGCACTGACCGACATGGCGACACCGAAGAAGACGGCAAACTGACCCGGCGACCCGCCGGCCGGCATGCCCCACCATTGCGGCGCGATCCAGGCCAAGACTCCACCGACGAACAGCGGGATGATCAGCCCACCGAGGCCTACGGAGATTGCCGCCTTGCCTTGGCGCCAGACCGTGGAGAGGTTCACCTCCATGCCGGCCACGAGCAAGAGGAGGGTGACGGCGAGAATGACGATGGCGTCGAGTGCGACGGCCGCACCACCTTGGTGAGGAAAGAGCCACTGCTGGAATTGCGGTGCAAACCATCCCAGGCAACTGGGTCCGAATGCCAGGCCGGCAAACATCTCGCCGAGAACAGCCGGTTGGGACAACCGGCGGGCGACCTCGCCACACAGGTGGGCAGCCCCGAGAAGCACCGACAGGCCGAGAAAGAACACGGTCAAGTCAGTGGAAGTCAGTTGGCCCACGCAGTCTTCTCCCGAGGTTGCGTTGCAGTTGCGATATGTCAAGAATGGGTGGCAGGGTATAACCGAGACCGGATATTATCATAGCCGGCAAGGCGACTCGCATCGACCCAGGAGATTGGGCCCATGAGATTTTTTCGCTATCTCTTCGTTCTTGTACTGATCGCTTCAAATGCAACTGCCGGCGACAACCTGATCGTCGGGGGCGATTTCGAGGAAGGGATGCATGGCTGGCGCGACTTCTGGTCGCGGAACGGGGAAGGCAAGGCCCTGCTCGACACGCCCGTCGCCCACCCAGGTGGGCAGACCCTGCGGGTCGAGCATCCGGGAAGGGAAGACTGGAGTGTCCAGCAGGAAGCCTCGGTGCAGGTCGAGCCTGAAGAGATCTACGAGCTGGCGGGGAGCCTTCGTGTCGAAGGGGAGGGAACTGGCACTTTGTGCGTGATTCTCTACGATCGCGGCAAGAAGGCGTTGAGCTGGGCGTTCGGCGAGCGAACGGTCGGTGCGTCCGACCAGTGGCAAACGGCCAAGTCGAGATTTCTGATTCCGGCGGGAGTCGCGACGATCACGGCGCGGGTAATCGGCGAGGGACCCGCGACCGTTTGGGCCGATGATCTGACGTTGCGACGGACAGGCAGCCTGTCGGACTTGCGTGGGGCGAACCTGCCGAATTCCGTGGCGATAAAGAACGGCCTGGTGGAAGTCGCGTTCGATACGGCAAGCGCCGCCTTCACATTGACGGACCGGAGAAGCGGCCAGCGGCGAATGCAGAAACCAGTGGACGGTGTCGCAGTGCTGCGTGTCCGAGAAGATACAGGCCGGCTCCGCCTGAGGCTGCTGGACCCGCGCACGATGGGCCAGCTTGAGGTCACAGCGGAACTCACGCAAGACGCAGCGGAGGTTGCGATCACCATCGAGGGGAAAGGGGAGATGGAAACGGCGCTGGCGTTTCCGGCACCCTTCGAGACTCACGCGGGCGAGTTTCTGATCCTGCCCCTGAACGAGGGGATCAGCTATCCGGTTGACGACAAGACGCTGCCGGAGATGAATTACCATTTGTACGGGGGTCACGGCCTTTGCATGGGATGGTATGGTTCGACGGACACGAATCGGGCGTTGATGACGATCGTGGAAACCCCCGACGACGCGTCGGTGCGTTTGCCGCGGATTGATGACCGGCTCACGCTGGCTCCCCAGTGGCAGCCGCAGAAGGGCGAGTTTGGACCCGCTCGCCGGATTCGATATGTGCTGTTCGACGCCGGGGGCTACGTAGCGATGTGCAAGCGGTACCGCAGCTACGCGGTCGAAATCGGCTTAATGAAAACCCTGGAGCAGAAACGTCAGGAGAACCCGAACGTCGACAAGCTGGTGGGAGCGGTCAACGTATGGTCCTTCGGGCCGCGCGGGCCGGAGATGTGCCGCCAGATGCAGGAACTGGGCATCGACCGGATCCTCTGGAGTGCCCGGTCCAAGCCGGAAGAGATCGACGCCATGAACTCCATGGGCGTGCTGACGAGCCGTTACGACATCTTTCAGGATTGCATGAATCCGGCCAACTTCGACAAGCTTTCGGGACTCCACGGCGACTGGACGAGCGACGCCTGGCCCGATGGGATCATGCTCGACGCCAAGGGTGACTGGATCCGCGGCTGGGGCGTGACGGGGAAGGACGGCACGATGTACCCCTGCGGGGTACTGTGCGACCGGCTGGCGCCCGACTATGCGAGACGCCGCATTTCACCCGAATTGAAAACGCACCACTATCAATGCCGCTTCATCGACACCACAACCGCTTCTCCCTGGCGCGAGTGTTACAGCGAATCGCATCCGCTCAATCGAAGCGAAAGCCGGCACTGGAAGATGGAACTTCTGCGCGTGATCAGCGAAGAACTCGGCCTGGTGACCGGCAGCGAAACGGGGCATGAGGCGGCCGTGCCCTACGTCCATTATTTCGAGGGCATGCTGAGCCTGGGACCGTACCGAGTTCCCGACTCGGGAAGGCGGATGCTGGAACCGTGGGACGAGGTGCCGGAGCGGGTCGCCAAGTTCCAGACGGGACACTACTACCGTTTGCCGCTCTGGGAACTGGTGTACCATGATTGCGTGGTATCCCAGTGGTACTGGGGCGATTACAATAATAAACTGCCGAAGCTCTGGGGCCGGCGCGACCTCATCAACACGCTCTACGGAACACCTCCCATGTTCATGTTCGATGGCAAGATCTGGGAGACGAACCGGGACCGTTTTGTGCAGAGCTACAAGACCATTGCACCGGTGGCCAGGGGCACCGGTTATCGGGAGATGCTGTCGCACCGGTGGCTCACGGAGGATCACGCCGTTCAGGAGACGCAATTCGCCGGGGGTGTGACGGTAACGGTCAATCTGGGCGACAAGCCTTACGTATTGGCCGGCGGTGATTCCCTGGCGCCGCTCGGGCATGCTGTCCAGGGGTTGCCGCAGGGGGCGGCAAGCCGGTAGATTCCTCACAAATCGGATCAGCCGCCTTTCGGGCAGATCCGAGCCAGTCACCGCAGTCTGAGTCCAAATCTCCGTCCGGCCCCGTACTTTCCACGGAGCACGCAGTGGCCGTTGGCCGATAGGGGAAAGACGCGGGGGTTGGGAGCGGCTTTGGGGGCACGGCTGTGCGAATGCGTCCATCTTCCGGCGGATACACTCGCACAGCATTGGGAATTGCGCGATCGAATGCGGGCTCTCGAACTCATGCATGGTATGAAGCCTGTTCGACCGAAACACTGCCCCGCGGGACAGGGGCGGTCGGAGTGTGTGTCCTGGGAGCAGCGGTTCCGGGAGATGTTCTTCGTCAGCCCGGCGCCGATGAGCCTGACGACCCGAGTCGACGGCGTGTTCCTGGATGTGAATCCAAGCTTCCTGGAACTGACCGGTTATCTGCGCGACGAGGTGATCGGCCGCTCGGTCGACGATCTCCACTTCTGGCACCTGCCGGCGGAGCGGGAGAAGGTGCTTCGAATGCTCGAGCAGGCCGATGGCACTCTGCGCTACGCCAACTTGCGGCTGCGGACGAAGGCGGGCAGAGTCCGGCAGGCGGTCATTTCGGTGGGCTCGCTGATTGCCGACGGCCATCTGTGCCTGCTGGTGATCTACCGGGATGTGAGTGCCGAGAAGGAGATGGCGCTGGTCCGGCAGAAAGACAAGGAAGATCTGGCCACGACCATCCGTCACCAGTCGCAAGAACTGGACCAGATCACCCGGCGTCTCGAGCGGGAATCCTCGGTGCGCCGGAGGGCTGAGAACCGCTGCTGGGAAAGCCAACGGATGCTGGCCGCACTCATGAGCCATCTGCCGGGCATCGTGTATCGCTGCCGCACCGATGAGCATCGGACGATCGAATATGCGAGCGAAGGCTGCCACAGCCTGCTCGGAAGGAGTCCTGACGAACTGATCGGCAGTCCGCGCGACGTGTTTACGGCGCACATTCACGAAGAGGACCGCCCACGGGTCTGGGCTTCGATTCAGAGCGCGGTCGAAGAGAAACGATCCTACCGCATGAAGTACCGGCTGCGTCATCTGGACGGCGAGGAGAGGTGGGTGCACGAGCGAGGGAAGGGGGCCTACGATGTCGACGGCAACGTGGTTGCCTTGGAAGGATTGATCGTCGACATCACCGAGGAGCGACTGGCTCACGAGGCTTTGTATCACAGCGAGCAGCGACGGGCGGAGGCGGAGAAACTGGCCGCGACGGGGGACGTGGCGGCCCGGGTCGCGCACGAAATCAACAATCCGCTTGCAGGCATTCAGAACGCTTTCCACGCGATCAAGGACGCGGTGCCGGAGAATCACCCCGCCCGTCAGTTCGTCGCACCGATCGAGCGCGAGATCGCTCGGATTGCAGGGATCGTGAGGCGAATGAACGAACTGAACCGGTCGGAACGCGAAGAACCCGCCCCGGTGGACCTGGCGATCGTCGTGGGTGACGTGTTCACGATGGTGTCGGGCCTTGCGGAGCGTCACCGCGTCGGGCTGAGGAAGCGGTTTGCCGGAGATCCTGCCCGGGTTGTCCTTCCAGAAGGGATGCTACGGCAGATTCTCTACAACCTGATCGTCAACGCCATCGAGGCATCGCCCCCGACAGAAACGGTCTGGGTCGAAGTCGTGCGTGCGGATCGTCAGTTGCAGCTCCGGGTGACAGACAAGGGAAAGGGAATTCCGGACTCGATCAAGACACGTTTGTTTGAGCCGTTTTGCACGACAAAGGACCGCACCGCGACGGGCGGTCTCGGGTTGGGGCTGCCGATCACTCGGGGAATCGTAGCTTCGCTCCAAGGGACGATCCTGTTCGAATCTCCCGGAGGCGGAGGGACCACCTTCGTAGTCAATCTTCCGATGGCCAGGAACTGCGAGGAGTAGAGAATGGAACATCTGGGTACGATCCTGATTGCAGACGACGAGGAGACGTTCCGTCAGTCGACCGCCTATCTCCTTCGGCAGCGAGGTTACCGCTGCGATTCTGCCGCGGACGGGTTCGAAGCGCTCGACATGCTGCACGCCGGCGGCTACGACCTGCTCGTGGCCGACATCAAGATGCCGGGTAACGACGATCTGGGCCTGGTCCAGAAGGTTCAGGAGACAACCGGCGGCCTGCCCGTGATCCTGGTCACCGGATATCCCAGCGTGGAGACGGCGACTCTTTCGGTTCCCCTGCCGGTGGTGGCCTATCTGACCAAACCGATTGGATTCGAGGATCTGGTTGGGCACGTGAAAGGGGTCATGGATCGGTCTCGCACGAAGCGTCTGGCGGAGAAGACGCTGGAAATGGTGGAGGCTTGCGGGGGGAGACTGCGGGAACTGGTGCAGAGCCTAGGAGGAGCGAGAAAGCTGGAGGGACGAGTCCATTTGGCCGAAAACCTGGAGGCGGCCACCATGAGTCTGGCAGAATGCTGCCAGGCCGTTCATCGGTTGCACGCCTCGGTTGCTGGGGGAAGGACTACCGGCGACGCCTGCAGGTTGCACAACTGTTCGCGGCTCAAGGCTCTGGAGTCGGCGGTGCAGGAGGCAATCGATACGATCGAAAGGACGAAGAACAGTTTCAAATCCAAGGAACTTGGAGGTATGCGCCACCGTCTTGAGCAGGTATTGGGTCAGTCAAAATAGTATGGATGTCTCGATGGGGACGCAAGCTGCGGCATCTTGCGGATGCGCTGGTACTGCGGGCACAAGAGATGGAATTCTGTTGATCCAAATGGCCGGAATGAGGGCATTTTTTTGGGGGTGCGATTTGCCTGTTCCCAATTCCAAAGCTAACGTTTTCTGGCAGGAGATCCTGCAAACACGGCCGGCTGACGAGCGGGCGCGTGAAACACCTTAGCGGTCAGGGTTTGGGCCCTGTCAGTTGAAGGCACAGTGAGAGCGATCCAGGTTGTCCGTGGATGCTGTCAGTGTGCTTTTTTCGCGTTCTTGTCGGAAAGAACACCGTTCGTTCACCTGGGATTTTGTTGGGAGAAGCAGATGTTCAAGAACTTGAGGATTAGTTGGAAACTGGGACTCGGCTTCGGCGTGGTGGTGTGCATCACACTGGCGCTGGGAGCCTACGGCTGGAACGCATTCCGGCAGGTCAGCGTGGCCACGGATCTGGTCACCAATGCGAACGCGGCCATGGACGACCTGGGGAATCTGCGCAAGCACCGGATGGACTTTTCGCTGCGCGGGTTCGAGGTTGCCGAAGGGGAAACGCAGAGCAGCGCCGACAAGTGGGGCGAGACGATCAAGTCGCTGAATGAGCGGTTGGAGCAGCTTCGCGTGGCCCCGGGGACGAACGAGAAGCAGATTGGGCTTGTGGACCAGGCCGCCGGCGGCATGGAGTCGTACGCGAAGGTGTACGAGGAGACCCTTGGAGCGCGGCGGAGCCGGGATGAGGCGTTTGCGAACTGGGGCAAGATTGGCCGCGCGATCACGGAGAGAATCACCAAGGTGGTCAACGAAACGATCCTTCCGGAGCAGAAGGCTGCCGCCGACGCTGGCGATGTGGAGCGGCTCGCCCGTTGGGCGAAGATCGACCACGACTTCGCCGAGAAGATGGTCGGGGACTTCTTCCTGCTGCGAGTGAACGGCACCTATCTGCTTGCCAACAAGGGGGATGCGGAGTGGGAAGCCTACAAGCAGCAGTTGGCCAAACTGAAGGAAGGCACATCGCAGTGGGCCGAACTGGTCAAGGATCATCCGGGGCTCAGCGCAGTTGCCAAAGATCTTCAAGCCGATTTCGAGTCGCATGGAGCCAACGGTCAGGCCTTCTACGACGCGGTTGTGGCCACCCGCACGAGCGAGGCCAGCATGGCCAAGACCGCTCAGGAAGTGACGGCAAACATCAACGAGATGGCCGGCGACGTTCGCCAGGTGATGGCAGCCCGTCTGGCTCGGAGTCAGAGCTTGATGCTGATCCTGTCGGTCGGGGCCGGCGTGGTGGCCGCAGCATTGGCGGTATGGATCACCCGGCTGATCGTGGTCCCCGTGCGGAAGTGCATGGAGAGTGCCACGGCCCTGGCCAACCAGGACTTCAGCAAGCGGGCCGACGTTCAGACGAAAGACGAGATGGGCCAGATGGCGGTGGCCATCAATCGTTCGATCGACAATACGAAGAAGGCCTTTGAGGACATCCGCGAAGCCGCCGAGCGGGAGAAGAAGGCACAGGAAGAGCGTGCCGAGGCCGAACGCAAAGCGGCCGAGGAAGAGCGCCGCCGCGAGGCCGAGCAGGCCGAGATGGAGCGGAAGCGGATGGAAGAGGAGCAGCGGCGCAAGGAAGAGCAGGCGGAGATGGAGCGGAAGCAGGCCGAGGAGGAGCGCCGCAAGGCCGATATCCTGCGGCACAAAGTCGACGGATTGCTGACGGTGGTCACGGCCGCGGCGGAAGGCGACTTGACTCGCCGCGTGACGGTCGATGGCAACGAGGCGATCGACGAGTTGGCGGCCGGTATCGACAAGATGCTGCGAGACCTTTCGGAGATCATCGGGCAGGTTACGGAGAGCGCGGCCCAGTTCAACGAAGGGAGCCGCGTGATCGCCGAGAGCTCGCAGACGCTGGCCAACGGGGCGCAGTCGCAGAGTGCGAGCGTCGAGGAGATGAGCGCTTCGGTCGAGGAACTGGCGCGCAGCATCGAGGCTGTGAAGTGCAATGCGGAAAATGCCAACAAGGCGGCGATGGACACGAACACGCTCGCCAAGTCCGGCGGTTCGGCCGTGAGCAAGTCCATCGAGGCGATGGAACTGATCCGCACGAGTTCCAGCCAGATCAGCGAGATCATCCAGGTCATCTCCGAGATTGCCAGCCAGACGAACCTCCTGGCCCTGAACGCCGCCATCGAGGCAGCTCGTGCAGGCGAACACGGGATGGGATTCGCCGTCGTGGCGGACGAAGTCCGGAAGCTGGCCGAGCGGTCGAATCAGGCCGCCGGCGAGATCTCGAGCCTGATCAAGGAATCGTCGCAACGAGTCGAGGAAGGAGCTCGGCTCAGCGAGGAGACCGGCAAGGCGCTGGAGCAGATCGTCAGCGGTGTCGAATCCACCGCGAAGATGATTGCCGACATTGCCACCGCCACGCTCGAACAGGCGGGCAACGCCCGCGAAGTCTCGACTGCGATCCAGGGAATTACGCAAGTCACCGAGCAGACCGCTGCGGGCAGCGAAGAGATGGCCTCCAGCAGCGAAGAGCTCGGAGCCCAGTCGGCAAGCCTGCGTGACCTGGTGAGCCGATTCAAGACCGAGAACAGTTCATCGCGGTAGTGGACCGCCAAGCCGGTGAAAGCCGGTCAGGGTTGACGGCCGCTGAAGGTTCATCCCCTTGAAAGCACGGGGCGCCATCCCCCTTGGGCGCCTCGTGCTCTTCTCATTTCTTGGGCGGCAATTCGCTATTGGCCTCCACGCGTTTCATGGCAAACAGGGTTCGGCCATCGTAGGGTGTGGAGAGAAACTCGGTGGCGCGACGGCCGTTGATGGGCCCGAGGCACAGGAGCAAGGTATCGCCCTGGATCCAATAGACCCCTCGCTGGAGCCGCAACTCGGCTCCTCGGTACTCGTACCAATCCAGGCGTGGTGGATCGTCTTTCGTGTCGAGATTGTAGGCCACCACCTTGGGTGCACAACCGGCCTGAAACAGCTCGATCCTGCCGCGGCTGAAGCGGACATGGAGTTGCGTGGCAAGCTCGGGACGGGCCTTGGCTTGCTGTTCCAGATGGGTGACTTCCCAGAGCCCGACCAGGCTGTCGCGAGCCACAATCGCCTCCCATTCCTTGACCATGACCGGTTCCTGGTTGGATTGGCTGATCATTGCGGATCGCTGTGCGGCATCGGGAATCGGGATGGTGTCGGTGGGCGAAGGTTGAGCGGACAGAGTGACCGAGAGAATCGCCAGAAAAGGATGAAGAGCGGACATGGGAAAATCTCCCCGACTTGAAGTTGCCGGACCAGGTGAGAGGGCTCCGTAACCCATTATTGGCAACCAGGAGACAGTTCTCAAGCTCGAACTTGTCGCACCTGGGGGAAGAGCGTCGAATCTTCGCTGGAAACGGCGTGTGGGGGCGTCGAGCAGGCGGGCGAGGACAATAACTCCCGCGAGGGGGTGATAAAAGTTCCCTTGCGGAACAGTTGACATCTGCAGTCGATCAATTAGAATCGGCCTCGAACGGCAGAGACAGAGGTCGCTGAACGCCCACGCAATGAGGCGACGCGAAGCAGTCATGGCGATCGAAGTCAGACCTGCGCGGCCCGGTGGCGCTAAGGATCAAGGCACAGGCAAGTTTCGTTTTGGGTGAAATACCCAGCCGGTGATTGTTGGTACTCGAAAGGGAGCCGGCAGATCGCGAACGATGGTTGGCCACGATTCTCAGGTCATTCTTTACTGCCGACTGCTCTCGTTTGGTTGCTTCTGTATTGATTGCATGGCGCCTTCTGCGCGTGGATGTCGGCGATCCGACGGTCGCTGTTAACGTTGATGCAGGCTTGAAATTCTTGGAGACAGCCCATGACGTCTGAAAAAAACCCGGCAGCTGAGAACGATGCACTTGAGAAGAAGATCGCGGCGATCGAGCAGGAAGTGGCCACGGTGAAAGTCGTGATTCGGCGAGCAAGCCGAACGCGGCTTGCGATACTGTTGGCCGTTCTCCTGATTATCGGGGCCGCAATATGGAGCTTCTACAATCTGGCCAAGGATTTCACGTCCAAAGAGAACATGGACCTGCTGGCGAACACGGCGCGCGTGAGAGCCGAGAGCACCTCGCAGGAAGCCGTCAAACAGGCGAAGGCCCTTGCGGAGACTTCACTGCCTGTCTTGCGTGACGCGTTTACCGCGCAGGTGAACAAGGACAGAGCGGCGTATCAGGCCGCATTGGACAGAGAGAGTCAGGCACTTTCGAAGAATCTGCAAACGGCATTGGAGAAGAAGCTTCGGGCGCACCTCGACGAATCTTCGAGCAAGTACCAGGAGATCCTGCGGGATGAGTTTCCCGATCTCCAGGATCCGAAACTGATGGAACAGATGTATGCGAACGTGGCGAACATGATGGACCGGTTGGTCGAGGAGTACTATTCGGCCGAGATTCGAGGGCAGATTGAGGGGATGAATGACAAGTGGCTCAAGTTTGATCTGGCGGAGTTGCCGAAGGAGGGGGAGCCATCCCTTGAGATGCAGTTCGTGGCCAGCCTGTTCTACCTGGCCGCCATGAAGATTGACGAGAAATCGGTCCAGTAACCTGAGCGGGCTCGTCCATGTGCATAAATCAATCCACTTCCTGAAAGGATAGACCTCAATGTCTTCAAGCAAGTCACTTCCCGAACGTATCGAGGGCGTCTATCGCGAGTTGCGGTCGATGCGTCGGCGATTCCGCCTGAGCGCCTGGATCACGTTGATCGTGGGCGGTCTTCTCCTGCTTCTTGTCGGATTTTACTTTGCGTACGGCTACAGCAAGATATCCGAACTGCGAGACCCGGAGCTGATCGTTTCGCTGGTTGGCCAGATGGTGGATGACCAGATTCCGGCCATACGGCAGAACTTGGAAGCCCAAGTGGAGCAGAACGCAACGACCTGGGCGGAGCAGGCAAGCCAGCAGTTGTTGGCGCAGATTTCGCCGTTGCGAGAACAGATCGAAGCATTGGCGCTAGACCAGTCGGATGCGGTTATCGCGCAGGTCGACATGGTGGGCGAGGAGAAGTTTCGCGAGATTCTTAACCAGAACCGCGCGGATGTGCAGAAGGCAATCGACGACCTGAAGAAGGGCGAAGCCGCGCCCGACGCGTTGATGTTGACGATTCAACTGGCAATCGAGAAAGAGCTCCAGATCGATTCGGAGAACCAGGCGGAAGTCATTCGGGCTTTCGTGACCGAACTGAACGCGAGCATGGAGAGATTGCAGAAGGACGAGGGCTTGAACCGCGAGCAGAAAGCGGAGCGCCGGGCGCTGATGCTGGCAAGACGTCTCCAGTTGATGCATATCGGCGACTTCACGGCGGAAGACATCGCCGCTGCGATGCCGGCGGTGACCCAAATGGCCGAGCAGATGGAATCGCAGCGACTGAAGGCGCAGGCCAAAGAAACCTCAGTGACTGCGTCTGGGGCACCGGCTGAGACTGTTGCGGCCCCTGTCAAGCCCGAGGAAAAGAAGGAACCAGCCGCCGAAGAGAAGCCGGCCGATAAGCCGGAAGAGGCCAAGCCGGAAGAGGCCAAGCCGGAAGAGGCCAAGCCCGAAGAGGCCAAGCCCGAAGAGGCCAAGCCCGAAGAGACTAAGCCGGAAGAGACTAAGCCGGAAGAGGCTAAGCCCGCGGACATGCCCGAAGAAAAGAAGGAAGCGGCAGCCGAAGAGAAGCCCGCCGACAAGCCGGAGGAGGCGGCCAAGCCGGCCGAAAAGCCTGAGGAGAAATAGAGGGAAGGTTGATCGTTCAACGCCAAGTTGAATTCATGGCCATTCGCTCCTGGCTGAACTTATCAGGCGCGTGCGCCGAAGCTTCTGCCGGAGAGACGGCATCTTGCCGCGAGAAAACCCCGAGTGCCGCTGCTCTTGAACGAGCAGCGGCACGTTTTAGTAGCCCTCACAAAACGTTTGAGTTTCCCACGGGCATGGATGTGCACAGCCGGTGGTTTGTTAGCGGCTCTTAATTCCGGGGCGATGGGCACCAGAAGGATCGAAAATAGGCCTCGTCGGTCGCATAGGCGTCCACGGGGGTGGTATTTGGCTGCAGATCCTTTGGCAGGATGCCGTAACGCTGCATCTCGCGGAGATATTGGCGGCTCGGTTGCTCCGGTGTACCGCCGTCCATGATCGCATAGGTGCCGTTGGCCACGGCGCCGCAGTCCAACCAGAGGCGGATAAGCCGGGCTTCGCCGGGGGAGACGTGCACGTCGTAATGGCTGCCGTCGATGCGAGTCATGAGCTTGCTGGCCGAACTTCCGATCTGGCGAGGGGGACGGTTTCCGTGGGCATTCCGGCCGTCGACCACTTCTTCATGTCGTCGAACCAACTCCACATAGGAGGCGAGGACCCTTCCAGCGCCATGAGACGGCACTCCGCGAGAGCCGGCCAGGCAGATCGCTCCGTCAGGATTGTTCGCTCCGTGACACGCCACGCAGTGCTTATCGAGAATCGGCTGGATGTGGCGGCGGAAATCGACGATTTCGGGAATGCCTTCGATGGGTTCGATACGGCTCGGCGGCCGCCTGACGGCCTGGAGTGTTAACGGGCCGGGATTTTTCGGGGTGACGGTGCGAGGTTCGTGGCATCCAACGCAACTGGTGGTTTCGCCGGGCTGGAGGGTGACAAAGCTCTGCATCTTCTTGACCGAGAGCTCATTCTCGTCCAAAGCCACGAAGAACAGGCTTCGCATGGCGGGGACCTCGAAGTAGGCAGAACCGTCGGCCTCGACGGGGACCATTCCGAGAATTCGCGAGAGTGTAAAGGGCCCCCAGAGGCTGATTCCGTCGAATCCCGGGCTGACGTGGAAGGGGGCGGGCAGTTGTTCGAGAACGAGGAGACGCTTGATCTCGCCCGGCCGGACCCCCTCCATGTTGCGCCCGCGGGTTACGTCGCTGAGGATGAGACGGCCGACGTCCGTGTCTGTCTTGGCTCGATCGGCCATCACCGGCTCGCGCCGTCGGGGGCGAACAGGTACCGGCTCGTGCATCCGCATTTCTGGCCGCGGATCTGCCAGGCTGTGAAGAAGTCGCGTCTGCCCCCGATCGTCCATCAGGTGGAGTTCCCGGTGGCGAACGACGAGAAACGCGGTCGCGGAGAGGGGATAGGGATCGCGCCAAGCCGCTTCTTCGTGGATCTGTCTGGCAAAAGGCTGATGGTCGGGGCCGCCGCGCGGATCGATGATCGTGATGAATCCTTGATGCTCGCGTTGACCATGGCCGGGAGAGAACACGGATACAACCGATCGCGTTGCCGGAATCGGCTTTGCATCGAGCATCGCCTCGGCACCGGCAACATTGTCGTAGTCGACAACGTTGCCGTTTCTGGAGGCAATATTGGAGGCCATGCCGGTCGGGAACATGTTGCCGAAATAGGTCATCTGACCGGTGCCGTCGAGACTGACCGTCCAGAGATGGTGGTAGGCGAGCTGGCTGCGATCGTTGTATTCCCAGCGGGTGTAGAGCAGGCGGCCATCGGGCAGGACCGCCGGCGTGTTTTCCGTGACGGAATTGCTGCTGATCATGCGCAGGTTCTGGCCGTCGCCATCGCAGCGATGGAGATTGGCCACCGGCACTTTCCAGCAAGCCACCCAACGGTTGCAGCGGGACGAGCAGAAGACGATATCTCCGTCGGGAAGATAGGTCGGTTCGATATCGTCGAAAGGCCCATCGGTCAACTGCCGCAAGCCGGTGCCATCGACGTTCATTTCGTAGAGGTGATAGTTTTCCGTGCCGCCGGGGCGATAGGAGAAGAGCACCTTGCGGCCGTCGTAGTGGATCTGGGGATCGCGAACGCCGCCGGCAGGATCGTCGAGCAGCACTGTTACCTGGCCGACTTCCTCAGCGAAGTAGCGCTGTTTTCCGACCAGGACGAGGCGGCCGACGACGCCGGCCGCGAAACCGTGACCCTCATGACGGTACACTCGGCCAAAGGCCTTGAGTTCGACGCCGTGTTCATC
>CAYSCH010000060.1:15798-25139 GCA_964429355.1 uncultured Planctomycetaceae bacterium
AATCGGCCGAGCTGACCACCGATGGGGTAGGCTTTTTCGTCGGGGTTGTGGCTGTAGTATCCGAAGTTGGCGTAGTAGTGCCCGTCGGGACCATAGGGTCGCATCGCAAAGATCACGTCCGTTACGTCCGCGGGGAGGACGGCTTGCTCTGGCGGGTCAGGCAAAGGCGCGGAGGAGGCCGAACAGATGGGCAACCCGAAGAGAAACAGGGTGAGGACAGGATGAAGGGGCGCCATGCAGGTGAGGCTCCGTGAGGTGGGAAAGCGCCGCAGGCGTGTCTGTTGTGCCTGCTGCCGAGTGAGCCATCGGTGTGTATCACCACCACCATAGCGTCCGGCGTGCATCCGGGCAACGGAGACGGCGGGAATGGCAGAGAATGTTACGCGCCCTGGGCATGGCTTGCCGGGAGTACTGCGGTGCTGCTGCCCGAGGAGGCTTGGGGCTCAATTCCCAGCAGGGCGAGCAACTCCCGATGCGACTCGGGCGAGAGCTTGCGTATGACGGGCGCCCCACCTGAGTGCGTCTGCAGTGAGTTCGCAGCAATGAAGATGGATTGCCAAGCGTCGTCTGCCTCCAGAAGGATCGAGTAATCACCGGCGGAGGGCGTGCCCCATAACGGCTCCCAGCCTTTCTCGTGCGTTTTGAGGAACGCGTAGATCTGAGCGATCTGAGCTGGATCGTCCACGACGCACACGTCGCCGACCTGCCTTCCGTCGACGTTCTGGGAGACGCGGATACGCTGCACCTCGTCGACTGGGAGGAACGTCGCCGAACGCCGCATGGCGCAACCTGAACTGACCGTTCCCGCGAGCAGGATCGCAATCATTGTCGCGTGATACTTTTCTGGCAGAGTCGACCAGGTTCCGTTGATGCTCATATTCAGCCGCTTTCGTATCTGTTCAGCATCCGAAGCAGGGGCCCGCGGCCGGACGGCAAACCGGGCCGGATTGGCAAATCGTTTTTTCTGCATCGGGAGGTCTGCTTGACGGACCAGGCTTCTGCCGCCTGCCTGCCTTTCCAGCCGAATTCCATGGCTGGCGTGCTAGCCGCCTTCGAAATTCGGATCTTCCGGTCCAAAAAGTCCCCGGTAACGCCGAACCGGGTATTTTTCCGCGTTCTTGACCATCTTGGCTTCCACGGCAGCGGCCATGTCCAGATTCAGTTCGTTGGCCATAGCCAGGAGATAGCAGAAGACGTCGGAGATTTCTTCTCCCACTTCGGCTTTCTTTTCCGGCTGGTCAGCCACCTCCCACGACTGCTGTGGAGTGAGCCACTGGAAGTGCTCCATCAGTTCGGCGGCCTCGACGGCCAACGACATGGCCAGGTTCTTGGGCGTGTGGAACTGATGCCAATCACGTTCGGCAACAAACCGGTCGACGATTTGCCGAAGCTGGGAGACCGTGGTTTCCGCGTCGTTTATCGGCATCGCTGGGATCAGAACTCCGCCGCGCAAAATCTCTCGAAACCGGGGAGCATCTGCTGGGCAGGAGGGTGAATCCCTTCGCGGTAGCGGTCCCGGTAATTGTCTGCCAGATGAACCATGATCTCCAGGACGAGAAGGTCGGCTCGCGTCATCACGTGCCGGGTGCTTCGCGAGCCAAGGCCGCCCACGAGTTCTTCCAGCACGAGCACATGAAGCTGCATGGTCTGCCGGGCGCTGATCCCCGCCGTGACCAGCAGGTCGGCCAGGCGGCTGAGCTCACAGGCAAGATTGCCGGAACCCATGATCACATAGGCCCGCAACAACTCGCGGTAATGAAGCACAAGTTCCCGGGGAAGCTGGAGCCGTTCGTGGGGAGTCGCATCGGAAAGGGAGTCGCGGGAGCGGCTTTTTCCAACTGCCGGCAGGGAGCGGTTCTGGATCGACTTCAGATCGCCGACTAACGTCCGCTGCTGGCGGAGTAACCGTTCGGCCTCGTCGTGTTCTCGCTGGAGCCGTTGATGTTGGTCCAGGTTCAGTTTGTGGTTTTCGCGGATTAATTGATGATGCTGTACGGCGCGGGCGATGACCCAGATGAGGTTGCGCGAGGTCGTGGTGCTGGCGCAAACGTATCCGTCTGCACCGACTTCGAAACAAGCCGTCGCCATTTCCTGCTCGCTCTGCAGCCCCATGACGATGATGGGCACGTGGGCACCGCCCGCACGGTAGCCTTCGATCAACTCGAGGGCATTGAGTTCCGGTGGGTCGTGGCTGACAAGAACGGCGTCAAAGGTATCGTCGCGCAGGCGCGCCATTCCGGCTGCACTGCCTACCACCTCCTCCAATCGCAGATCGGAAATGCTTTCGGCCGAAAACGCCTCGGCCAACCAGCCGCCGGTCCGCTGCCGGTTGGCAACGAAGAGGACTCGCATGATCGGCGGAATCACCCGCCAAGCGGCCCGTGATGCTCTGGAGTGGGTTTCAGTCTGGGTAGGTGTCATGCAATTCGGCCAGGAGCCACATTTCCGCGGAGAAGGCCCGGCCCCAACGATTGGGGCGGCGAAGTACCGACCAAGCCTGCGTTTCGGATAATCTGAGAGGCGGTACTGTACTGATCCGCTCGACTTGGGTCAATGTCGAGTACGTTGTGACAAGAGTCAGGTGGGCGAGAAAAACTGCTGTCTCAGACGGGCCCCAAAGCACACAACGACCCGATTGCCTGCCCTGTGTTGCCGGCATTATTGGCCTCTTTGGGCCAGGAGCATCGAATTGCGACCGCAGTTGACGCACTCCCCACCCTCGCGCACCATCGACAGATTCGACGAAGCGTCTATGCTGATTCTGTGATAGTATTTGAGACGTACAACTGTGATCCTTGTCCCTGATGCGGGGACGTTTTCGGATAGGATTGCGGTGCGGGGCCGGCCGGTGTTGGTTCACGGGTTGCGGCGAAGGTCAACGGACCGCTGTGAATTTGGGCAAAGGGCATTGTCTTGAGCGACCTCGCGATAGGTTTTCTGATTGTCGGAGCTGCCAGTCTCCTGGCATGCGGCCTTGGAGCTTTCATGGTTCGCCGAATCACGGGAATCCCGCGTACCCTGCTCGTGGCCACACTGGTCGCTCTGGTTCTGACATTCGCGATCAAAGTTCAAGGCCACCTGGTCCTTGCCCAATGGCTGCCTTTCTCGAACGTGATCCTCGTGGGCAATCTGACCATGTTGGGAGCGGCCTGCTTTGGAGGCATCGTCCTGGGGTGGCGACCTCTCCCCATCTGGCGGAGATTTCTGTTCGCGGCAGGCATTTGGGGAGCAGGGCTGGTTGCATTGCTGCACCAAATGCCCTGGGATCCGCCGCCCCCAGGGAACGAGTGGATTGACGAGGTATGCATACAATCGAACCGCGCCTCGTGCAGCGCCTGCGCGGCAGCCACCCTGCTCAGCTACCACGGCATCCCGACGAACGAGGCGGAAATGATGAGACTCTGCCTGACCGGATCCGGGGGCACGCCCAGTCTGGGCCTCTATCGCGGGCTCAAACTCAAGACGGCCGGCACTCCCCACGAAGTGGAGGTTTTCCAGAGCGACGTCGAATCGCTCCTCAATTCGGACGAACTGCCCGCGATCCTGCTGGTCAAACTCGAACTTGGTGCCGAGGTAGATCCTCGGTACGAAGAGGAATGGGGCTGGATTCCCGGATTGGGGCACGCGGTCGTTTACTACGGACGATCGGGTGACGACCGGATCATGATTGGCGATCCGTCGGTAGGACGCGAGAGATGGACCATCGACGACCTGCGGGTGCTCTGGCAGGGCGAAGGGCTGCGGATTCGCCCTCGTTGAGCGATCATTCGTTTCCCGACGGTGCCTCGGCAGGCGGATCCATTTCGACCAGGATTGTTTGGGGAACCGCGGATGCCTCGCGCAGTGGGACCATGGGAGGGCAGAAAAAACGGCACCGATCCCAACCGGATCGGTGCCGCAAGTTCAACCGTATTTTCTGGGCCCGTCAGCTTAGAGGGCAGCCATCTTCTGGATGAGGTCACAGCTTCGCATGCTGTAACCCCACTCGTTGTCGTACCAGCTCAAGATCTTGAGCATGTTGTCGCCGACGACCTTGGTCCACGGGCCGACGAAGATCGAGCTGTGGGGATCACCGATGATGTCCGTCGAGACGATCGGATCCTCGGTATAGGCGAGAATTCCCTTGAGCGATCCTTCGGCAGCTTCCTTGACGGCCGCATTGACGGCGTCGGCTGTGACTGGCTTTCCGGTCTCAACCACAAGGTCCACGCAGCTCCCAGTCGGGGTGGGAACTCGGAGCGAGTAGCCGGTCAACTTGCCCTGCAGTTCCGGAATCACGAGGCCGACGGCCTCGGCGGCCCCGGTCGTCGTTGGGATGATGTTCAGGGCTGCGGCGCGGGCGCGATACAGATCCTTGTGGGGGAAGTCCTGCACAACCTGGTCGTTTGTGTAGGAGTGAATCGTGGTCATCAGGCCCTTGATGATGCCGAATTTGTCGTTGATGACCTTGGCGACGGGGGCCAAGCAGTTCGTCGTGCAGCTTGCATTCGAGACGCACTTGTGGGCTGCGGTGAGCTTGTCGTCGTTGACGCCCAGCACGCAGGTGAAATCCATACCTTTGGCGGGGGCGCTGATCACGACCTTCTTGGCGCCGGCCTTGATGTGGCTATCGAATCCGGCCTTCTCGGCCGTCGCCGGAGCGCGGAACACGCCAGTGCTCTCGAGGATGATGTCGGCTCCCAGCTTGCCCCACGGCAGCTCGGCCGGATTTTTGACGGCCATTGCGGCGATCTTCTTGCCGTTGACGGTCAGCGACTCGCTGTCGTAAGTCACCGTGCCGGGATAGCGGCGGTGAATACTGTCGTACTTGAGCAAGGTGGCCAACGTCTTGTTGTCGGTAAGGTCGTTGATGCCAACCACTTCGAACACATCGGGCTTGGCCATCAAGCCGCGAAACACGAGCCGTCCAATACGGCCGAATCCGTTGATTCCGACGCGAATTGCCACTGTGAAGTCTCCTTCTTGAATTCATTCCCCTCACTGGAGGGGCAGCAAAAACTTCCTTGGTCGCCGATCGACCGAGTGTTTATCGGGCCGGGATCCCAAACGACCGAAGAAGCGGCCCTGGCTGCCCGGAATACCCATGCCGCCATGCTCCCGTCACCACGAATCGGGCATTATACTGGTGGAAAATCCAGGCCACAAGGACCTCTCGCGCAGGTCTGAGGGGCAGACTATTCGTCGGGCAGAAGAATTCCCATGCTCCTCCCTTCTCGTCCACATTGGCAACTCCCTAGAGGGGTACCCCGGGGAATATGGGAATACTTCCACACCGAGAGCATTGCCACGGAATACGACCAGTACTTCGCGTTCAACCAGCTCTTCGAGTTCGACGAGCAAGTGATCGCCCGTCACTTCACCAGGCCGGGCCTGGTGGCCGACTTTGGCTGCGGCACGGGCAGGGCTCTCATTCCGCTGGCTCGCCGGGGTTTCCAGACGCTCGGTATCGACCTGTCCGCCCACATGCTGCGAGTGGTGCAGGAGAAGGCGGAAGTCGATGAGCTGGCTGTGATGCGTCTTCGCGCCAACCTGGTCGAACTGGACTGCCTGCGCGACGGCGTGTTTGACTACGGGATCTGCCTTTTCAGCACGCTGGGAATGATCCGCGGGCGGCTGAATCGCCGCCAGGTCCTGTCCCATGTGTTTCGAACCCTCAAGCCCGGTGGCTTATTTGTGCTCCATGTGCACAATTACTGGTTCAACCTTTTCGATCGCCTTGGTCGGCGGTGGATTGTTCGAAACAGCATCGAGTCGGCTCTGAGCCGGGAAATTGAACGGGGCGACAAGTTCTTCGACTATCGGGGCGTGCCCAAGATGTTCCTCCACACCTTTCCGCGGCGGGAACTGCTGGGTGAACTGCGGCAAGTGGGCTTCCGGACCCTGGACGTGATTCCCTTGAACCTGGAACGTACGCGGCGACTGCCGCACTCGTGGTTCTTCGGTGGTTTGCGTGCGAACGGCTGGATTGTCGTGGTGGAGAAGGGTTGAATGGTGGTTCGCATCGGCCGCGATGCGAGGCAGTCGGTATTTGTTCCGAGTCCCCGGCGGCACTCGGGAAGTGTGGCCCACTTGAGTTGGACTGATTATGGCCTGGCAAGGGATTGAAGGACACGACCATCTGGTGGAACGGTTTCGCTCGGCCCTGGTGCGCGGGCGGATGTCGGGAAGCTTTTTGCTGGTGGGACCAGCGGGTGTGGGAAAACACACATTCGCCCTCAAATTGGCACAGGCGCTGCTCTGCGAGACGCGCCCGGAGAACCATCTCGACCCGTGTGGATCGTGTGCGGCGTGCACACAGGTGGCGGCCAACAGCCACCCCGACCTGCTCAGGGTGGCCAAACCACAGGACCGGGCCTTCATACCCCTGGAACTGATGATCGGCGACAAGGATCACCGCATGCGGGAGGGGCTTTGCCACGATATCTCGCTGAAACCCTACATGGGCAACCGCAAGATCGCGATCATCGACGACGCCGACTATCTTAACGCCGAGGGAGCCAACAGCCTTCTAAAAACCTTGGAGGAGCCGCCGCCGCGGAGCGTGTTGATCCTGGTCGGAACGACACCGGCCAAACAGTTGCCCACGATCCGCTCGCGCTGCCGGATCATTCGTTTCGATCCATTACTGACGGAGAAAGTGGCCGAATTGCTGCTGCTCGGCGGGCATGCGAGCGACCCTGCTGAGGCGTACAAGCTGGCCCAACTAGCCGATGGGAGCGTCGGCCGTGCCCTGCAGATGGCCGACGGCGGGCTGATCGAGTTTCGGCCAAAACTGTTTGCCGCGCTAAGTCGCCCCATCCTGGAGAGTGTGGGGCTGGCCGGGGCCGTTCAATCGCTCGTGGAGGAGGCCGGACAGGAGGCCCCCCGGAGGCGAGGGCGATTTCACCAGGTGCTCGATACGGCCGTCGATTTCTATCGCCACCTGCTGCGAGTTCTCAGTGGGGGCGTTCCGCCCGAGGATCCGGAACTGTTCCAATACGTCAGCGAGGCTGCCGCCAGCATTCCAGGTGGAGCCGAGGCGGCGGCCGCCTGCATCGATCATTGTCTGGAAGCGGGAGAAGATATCGACCGCAACGTTCAAGTGACCAACCTGGTCGAATTCTGGACCGACCGGCTGGCCGAAATCTACCGGACCGGGCGAGCCCCGGTGAGGTGACCGTTACCGAGGTTGGCGGGGTTGTTTGGCGGTTCCTGCGTGGTTGTCTATGGAGTCTACCGGTTCAACCCGTGGGCCGTACGGAATAACCTTGAGCCGCGGCTGAAGGAATTGGTTGCGCTCGCCGAGAGCCTGACTGGCGACGAGGACTAACCTAAGCCCGAATCGTATACGGTTCCCGTTGCTGGCGAGACAGCCAGGTGTTGGCTTCCTCGTCGCCGACGAACGCCTCTTTCTCCGGATCCCAAGCCAAGGGGCGGCCCAGGCGGATCGAGAGGTTCGTCAGGTGGCAGACGGAAACCGTGCGGTGCTCGATCCGTACGGGGGCAACCGGTTCTTCTCGCGACCTGACGCACTGGAAGAAGTTGGCCATGTGATCGTCGCTTGCCGGTACGCGCCAGGCGTCGGTCGGCAGCGGGTTTTCGGCCAACTCTTCGAACGGCTTGCCGTAGACACCGCCGCGATTGACGAAAACCCGGCCGCGATCGCCGATGAACATGATACCGTCGCGATCGTAAGACTTGATTTCCTCAGGGCAGTTGTTGCCGAACAGCCAATCGAGTTTTTCTTGGGGGGTGGGGTCGCCCGGTTCGGTGCCATAGACCCGTTTCTCGCCGATTGCCGAGAAATAGAGGAGTTCCGGGCCGTCGGGGTACGTCATGCGGCAGAAGAACCGGTCGGGCGTGTCGAAGCAGTCGGGCCGACCTTCATTGGGGAAGATCCCTCTCGCATCGATCGTGGCGGGACCACTCAGATCGCGTCCCATGCCCCACTGGGCGATGTCGACGTGGTGGTTGCCCCAATCTGTGACGATGCCGCCCGCATAGATATACCACCAACGAAACACCTGGTGAGTGCGCTCTGGACAGTAGTCGCGTTCGGGGGCCTGTCCCTGGTAGAGGTCCCAGTTGAGGGACTGGGGTGGTGTGCTGGCGGCAAACGGTCCGCCTTTCGTGCTGTACCAGGGAAGCGCGACCCAGACCTGCTGGAGTGCGCCGATCCGGCCGTTGCGGACCAGTTCCACCGCAGTTTGAAACGGCCTTTCGCTCCGCTGCTGGGTGCCGGTCTGGACCACGCGGCCCGTCTTCGCCACAACATCGCGGAGTATCTTGCCTTCATCGATCGTGAGGGTGAGGGGTTTCTCGGTGTAGATGTCCTTGCCGGCCAGGCATGCCTCCACGTTGACCTTCGTGTGCCAGTGGTCGGGAGTGCCGTTGATGATCACGTCGACGTCGTTCCGCTCAAGCAGCTTGCGGTAGTCCTGGTACACGTCGGCCGTGCCGCCGAATGCCGCCTTTGCCGCCTCGGCATGAGCAAGATCCACGTCGCAGACAGCAACGACATCGCCGAACTGGGTGGCCTGCTTGGAGATCCCCATTCCCCGTCCCCCCACGCCAATCAGGCCGATCTGGGGCCGATCGTTTGCTGCCTGGGATTCTGCGGCAATCGATTTGCGGCACGGAAACCAGTAGGGCACCGTGGCAACCAATGAAGACTCAGCGGCGAGACGCAGGAACCGACGTCGAGAAAGATTTCGGTGCGACATGGGAGGTGATTCTCCGCAAACAGGAGGCAGGCGGGAAGGGCTGCACAGCGACCAGACGACAGTCATGGTAACCCGCTCTGAGGGGAGAAGCAAAGAGTGCGCCGAGAAAGGAAGAGAAGCCAATATCCGCCGACTTCCGCGACGACTGAATGGCCTTGCGCGATTCCCGGAAGATGCCGGTGGGAAACGCGTACGTTTTGTTAGAACTTGTCAGACCGTTGGCTGATCGACCCTTGCGTGCCGCATGCGGGTGCGTGCTCGGCTGAGGACCGGGCCGATCGAGTTCTCGGCAACGCCGGTTGCTCCGCTGATTTCCTGGTACGTCTTGCCTTCCAGATGGAACATGCGGACGATCTCGGCGTCGCGTGCGGGCAGTTCCTGCAACAGTCGCTCGATTTCTTCGCGGTCATCGATCCGCTGGAGCGAGTCGACCTCATCCGGCGTCTGCTCGACCTCTGGCGAATCGGAGAGGCGTTGCGACATTGGACGTTTGAGGACTTCGTGGACAACGACCCGGCGTGCTACAACGGTGAGGTAGGTCGCGAGACTGCTGTGGCCGCGGAAATGTCGCAAGACGGAAAAATCGTCGCGAATGAGAGTAAGGAAGACTTCCGCGCAGCGGTCGTCGCGGTCGTCCCC
>CAYSCH010000060.1:25149-32640 GCA_964429355.1 uncultured Planctomycetaceae bacterium
CCTCCAAGGTGGATATTGCGGACGCTGACAGTGTGGTCCACAACATGTGCGATCAGCCCGAGAAAACGGTCAACAAAATCTTCCCAGGCGCGTGGTTTACGCTGCAAACAGCGTTCCAACAAATTTCGATCGATTTCGGACAGTGCCACCGGTCGAATCCCCGCATTCTTCGAAAATCGCCCTTAGCGTCACCACCCCAAGGCTTCGGCAACACGCTATTCGGAAGATGGCCAACGGACTGACACAATCTATTGTAAGTGGGCAGTGAATCCATGACAAGGGAAAGATCCCCTCTCTCGGAGGATCGAAGATAGAAGCGAGGGTTGACACCCGGACGATTCGGCCATAAGATTCCGACGTTTGTGAATAGGCAAGTACCAATTCAAGTTGTTGATCTGAAAGGGTTTGAAGCAAGGGTCCAGGCGTCATTGGCCGGGAAGCCGGTGATGCCAGCAGGTTCCAGATGCCCATCTGATAAATTGCGTTACCTTGGGCGTTTGAGCGAGGTAACCAGTTTGGCTGATCTCAAGGCGTCGGTTCCGCAAGTTAGCCTGTGCGGCGTAAGATGACATGACCCGACTGCCAAACCCGCCTGTAGAAAGGGAGAGAAGGCCCGATGACGCACGTTGTCTGCAAACCATGCTATGACTGCAAGTACACGGATTGTGTGGTTGTCTGTCCGGTCGAATGCTTCTATGAAGGGGAGCGGATGCTCTACATTCACCCGGACGAGTGCATTGACTGCGAAGCCTGTGTTCCGGAGTGCCCGGTCGAAGCGATCTTCCTCGACGAGAACGTGCCCGACGAGTGGCACGAATACATCGCGCTGAATGCGGAGATGGCTCCACAGTGCCAGGTGATCACAGAGAAGAAGGAACCCCTTGCGGAGGACTGAGTCAACACGACTCACGACGGGCACCGGTGCCGATCCCGCCGAATTTCAGACCGATGAGGCCGCTCGTGAATAGCCTTGCGGGACTCCCGGAATAAGGGGGCAGGTACCCTGATTGAGTGTGCGGCGAAGCGACACAGTACTTGGGGAGCCAGTCCCCATTTCCGGCATCCACCAGGTGCTCGTGTTCTCTGGAAGGGCCCTCGCAAGAGGAGTTGCGTTAATTTGGCGAACGCAACCCCCTCTTTGAAACAACTCCGGGAGTCTATCAGTTTCCGGGCATTTCTGCTGGGTGACCGGTTCTGCCGAGTATACGAACCTCGCGTCGCACAGTGTCAGGTTTGGGGGAGCCGGTGGTGGGCCTCGGCAATCGGCGGATTCCCCAGGGGGCGAGAAAGCCGCAAGGATTGCCCAGTTTCGGCATTTGTGACCGAATGCGGCCGATTGTTTTCCATTTCGTGGGCCGAACTGAAAAATTCGACGAAGGACGTCTTGCATCGTAAGAAAGAATCTCAGTAGTATGGAGATGTTCGATGTGTCCTCATGCGTTCGCATCCTGACGTTCGTGGCCATGATTGGGGAGCCGGTTAATGATTCGTTATACATGCGATCTCTGCAAACGGGATCTCGATCCCCAGGGCGATCTACGCTATCGAGTCCGTATTGAGATAGCGGCCGTATTCGATCCGATCGACGATAGCATTGACGACGATCGTGATCATCTCCAGGAGATTCACGATATCCTTGAGCGAATGGAAGACGTGGAGGACGAGGAAATCGCTGACGAAGTCTGCCAGTTCATGACTTTTGATCTGTGCGCCGAGTGCCGCAAGCAGTTTGTGAAGCGGCCTCTTGGGCGTGAGAGTACCGTCATGTTCGATTTCAGTAAGAACTGATTACTCGAACAGTTCAACGGCATGGCAAGAAGAATCTCGCGGTCGTTGCGATATCGGATGGGGCGGCCGTTGATAGTTGTCGGGCTCATTCTTCTTGTGGTTCTTTTGCGATTTCTTGGGGCGGATCTGTCGCGGTTGCCCACACCGGAGGCGCTTCCCGAAGGAACCTATCGCGTCGAGCGGGTTGTCGATGGCGATACCCTAATTGTCGAAGGCGGGGCTCGCGTTCGGTTGATTGGCGCCGATACTCCTGAAACGGTCAAGCCGGATCATCCCGTGGAGCCCTACGGGCCGGAGGCGAGGGGCTACACCGAGCAGTTTATCGGCGATGCCCGAGGAACGGTTCGCCTTCAGTTGGACCGCCAGCGGAAGGACCGTTTCGATCGATTCCTGGCGTACGTCTTCGCGGGGGACCGCATGCTCAATGAAGAACTGGTCCGAGAGGGGCTCGCCAGGGCCCGCACCGAGTTCGACTACTCCCCCTCCATGAAACGCAGATTCCGTCGGGCGGAAGAGGAAGCCCGTTCGGCCGGAAGGGGCATCTGGAGTTCCCCCTCGCCTTGAGATGCCGATATGGTTAGGCACTCAGGTTTTGCCTGCGATTGACCAGGATACTGGGTTGGAGGGCGTCCCCTGGCTACCGCAATTCCAGGGATTGGAGGAACACTCGAGCCGTCCGTTCCGCACAGGACATCGTAATCGGCTTTCCCAGTGATTCCGGCAGACCCATTGTGCCGATGAACAGAACGTTTCCTCTCGCCGGGTGGAGAATCCGGCTCCGCGGGCGAACCTTTTGGCTTGACCGCGCCACTCATGGGACGTAAACTGGCATTGCGACCTTTTGAAAGCTTCGTTTATGAAACCGTCCGTGAACCTCCTCGGCTTACTTCTTTTACCCCGATATGGGGGACGGCCTTAGGGTTTGCGCACGAGTCAGTACGACATACCAGGACCCCAAGGCCAATCGCCTTGGGGTCCTTTTTTTATCCGGCTGGCATTGCCGGATGGACAAGGGCAATGGACGAGACATCCACGAACACAACTGGCTGCCGGGGAACGGTTGCCCGTCGCGAGGATCCGACGAGGGCTTGGTTGGTGTTGCCTTAGCCGACCAGTGGTCGGCCTTTCGCGGTACCCTTGGGGCGCTGACAAAACCACCGATCGTGATCGTATGTCCGTGGGAGACTCCCATGTTTTGTTAGCGATTCTCAGCGACACATCAACGGACTTGGACGAAACAGGATACTCTTGAACATGGCAGACAGTAACTCGCGGAATATCGTCATCTTTGACACGACGCTGCGCGACGGCGAGCAATCGCCGGGTGCGAGCATGAACCTGTCGGAAAAAATGAAAGTGGCCCAAGCCCTGGTGGACCTGGGAGTGGATGTGATCGAAGCCGGATTTCCGATTGCGTCGCCGGGCGACTTCGAGGCCGTCTCGGAGATCGCCAAAGTGGTTCGCGGCCCGGCGGTCTGCGGCCTGGCCCGTTGCCGGACGGTCGACATCGACCGTGCCTGGGAGGCGGTCAAGCACGCCGAGAATCCCCGGATCCACGTGTTTCTGGCAACCAGCGCGATCCATCGCGAGCACAAGCTCAAGATGGCCAAGAGCGAGATCATCGAGCATGCCGTTGCCGGTGTGAAACGAGCGGCCGGGTACTGTCCCAATATCGAATTCTCCCCCGAAGACGCGGCCCGGACCGAAGAGGATTTTCTGTGCGAGGTTGTCGAGGCGGCCATTCGCGCGGGGGCCACGACGGTAAACATCCCGGACACGGTCGGCTATGCGACGCCGGCCCACATGGGAGCGGTGATTCGCACGCTCTGCAATCGCGTTCCCAACATCGACAAGGCGGTCATCAGCGTCCACTGCCACAACGACCTGGGCATGGCGGTGGCCAACAGCCTGGCCGCCGTGGAGGCCGGTGCCGGCCAGATCGAGTGCACGATCAACGGCATCGGCGAACGGGCAGGCAACTGCTCGCTGGAAGAGGTGGTGATGGCCCTGCGCACGCGCAACGATTACTATAAGGCCGACACCCGGGTCGCCAGCCAGCGGCTGGTTCCCACCAGCCGGCTCGTCTCGCACATCACGGGCATGCACGTACAGCGCAACAAGGCGATCGTCGGCCGCAACGCCTTTGCCCACGAAGCAGGCATCCATCAGGATGGAATGCTCAAGGAGCGAACCACCTATGAGATCATGCGTCCGGAAGACGTGGGCTTCACCACCAGCGACCTGGTGCTCGGCAAGCACAGCGGCCGGGCGGCGCTGGCGGCGAGGGCCAAGGAGCTCGGTTTCAGCCTGACGGGCGAACAGCTCAACACGGTTTTCGATGCTTTCAAGAGACTGGCCGACAAGAAGAAGGAGATCTACGACGGCGACCTGGCGGCGTTGGTCGAGGAGCAGATCCATGGCGTGGCCGACGTATGGACGCTGGAATCCTACCAGGTAACCTCCGGGAGCAACCGGGTCCCCCATGTCATGCTGAGGATTCGCAAGGGGGAGGAGGTCAAGAGCGCGGAAATGGATTGCGGCGACGGCCCGGTCGACGCGATCTTTCTGGCGATTGAGGAGCTGACGGGGATCGCGGTGGTCTGCAACGACTACCGTGTCCACAGCGTGACGGTTGGGAAAGACGCCCAGGGCGAGGTAACGGTGCAGCTCGAATACGCGGGCAACCTCTACCGTGGGCGTGGCGTGTCGACGGACAGTGTTGAGGCCGCCGCCAAGGCGTTTCTCAACGCGATGAATCGAATCGTGTCGCATGGAAGCGACGAGACGGCTGCCGGCTTGAGCGTGTAGTCGTGGCCATCGCGTTCCGTGGTGATGAGCGTTCGAGGCAGCGACGGGTTCCCGTTGGAAGTCACGCGAGGCTGTTCGCTTTTGAGAGTAGTCCGGCGGCGCGCACCGCGAAGAGCGGCGCGTGCCACGACAGGCTGAGTGGCGGAATTGGCAGACGCACGGGACTTAAAATCCCGTGGCCCGTTAGGGCCGTGCGGGTTCGAACCCCGCCTCAGCTAGTTGATACGTAAGGAGTTGCGACTTACCCGACAACCCGGAAACGCTCATTGTTGCTGTCCTTGTTGCTGTTTTGTTGCTCTTTGTCGTCCAGGTCGGGAACGTAGGCGTTGTACTCGGCCAGTTGCCGCTTGGCCCACTTCCGATAGTGCTCTGTGGTCGCTGGGCACGCGTGGCCCATCTGGTTCTGCAGGTCTGGGTTCTGGTAGTTGTACCTCGCATGGGCGTACCTGAAGCCGTGGAAGCCGTAGTGGTGGCACGAGGAAGAGCAGGTGTGCTTCTCATCCCCTGCATCGGGACAAGGCAAGTTGATGCCGGCCGCGGTCTGGATCCGTCCGAATTCGTCGTAAAGGCTCTTCTTGGGATGGTTCCATGGGAGTAGGCGGGGATCGTATCCGCGGATCTTCAGCAAATAAGGCAGGGCTCCGCGAATCTCCGGCCTCGCGTCCTTTCGCTGTTTCAGGTCCGCGGCTCGGCTGAGAACTCGCCCGGTCTCGAAGTCCAGATCCTCCCATCGCATTCTCAGAATGGCGTCTATGCGGGCCCCAGTCACCCAACAACTCATCAGCAGAGCTCGCCACCAGTCGCCAGGCGTCACACCCTCGGGCAAGGATTCATGTAGCTCCCGGACCGGCCTCAGGGCCGCGTCGACGGCGCCCATGATGGCGAGGAAGTCCTCTTGCGTAACATGGGCCTTCTCTCGGTCATCCGTCGCGATTCGAGGGATTGACGGCACCTCACGAAGATAGCCCCACCGTTTTGCCACGCCCAGGGCTGCGTGGAGGTGCCTCAGGTCCTTCTTGACGGTGTTCGGGCTGATGGGCCCCTTCTTGCCCTTGTCTTTCAGACGCAATCGCCTGAACGTATCCAGGGCCTTTGCGTCGATCAGGTGGATCCAGGTAGGCTTCAGCTTCTCGGTGAAACGATCGAGGGTCCGCTGAACAATGTCGGCCGTCGCCGGCCGCTTGCCGCTCGATCTCACCTCTTCCTCGAGGTACTCGGCCACGAAGTCCGACCAACGCTTTCGCGTGTTGATCCCCTTCGCGTGGTCGAGCAGCTCGGCTTCCTTGATGGTCGCGAAGTCGTTGGCGTCCTTCTTACCGCCGATCGTTTTGGTTGTCCGCCGGCCGTTGACTCGCCACTGGACCGACCAGGGGCACTCATCGGGGCCCAGACGCTTCAGCTCATGAGCCGCTTGGAAGACACGCACTTTCATTGGAATCAAACTCCTTCCCCTCTTCGCTGGCGGTATTCGTCTAGAACGATTCTCCAGTCCTTTTCTTCATCGATCGCATCGCAGATAATCTCGGACTCAAAAGCTTCCAGCATGGTGTATCGCATTAGGGCTTCCGCCACTGCTTCAATCTCGTCCCGATGTGCAGCAACCATCCTGGCGGCGTGATCCCGCAATTCTGCCTCTGTCCTTCCTGGGAACTGCTCGATCAGCTCTGCAGCGTCCATTTCATCCGAATCTGATCCATCGCGGCTTGCTGTAGGGTTGCATAGGCACTCGGCCGCGTAGCCGGCGTAGTCGGTGAGAATGTTTTCCTCAGCGAATGCCCCATCACTCCATGTGGCCTCGGTCTGACAGATTCCAAGGGTATTGCCATCGGGTTCGATCGTCACACGATTTGTTGGCAGACCGAGTCGATACGCGATAACGACGTGACCAGCCTCATGAAACGCAATCTGTCGTCTATCCATAAATCACGCCTTTCTGGAAAACGCCCACCCGGCAGCCCCGGTTTCCAGTCGGGGGCCACCAGGCGGGCATGGGCGGTCAAACGGTCGTTAGTTCCTCGGGGAGCTCTATACCCCTGCTGGCAAGCTGGTTTTGGTGGAGACTCTCGTCTACCAGGTCACGGAAACGGGCCGCAATCTCTGGGTCGGCGCCGTGTCGGCTGTAGACGATTGCCGCGTCAAAGAGGCTGTGCAGTGGGCTGCACAAGCCGGTAGCGTCCTCGGGCTCGCCCTCGATCGCCAACAGCCTCCACATTTCGCCAATTAGGGCCAAGGCGGCCTGATCCAACGTGGAAAGGGCCGCGAGGTAGCCCTCATCGTTCCAGTCCCAGTATCCCGCGTCGATCAGCGCGACGACCTGGTCGACGGCCACGGCGGGGATCCTCGTGCGGACCTCCGGGAGGGGCTTCGGAGGATTCGGGCTGCAATCCGGGCAGAACGCCTCGGCGACGATCCAGCCACTAGGGGCCGGCTGGTGGGCCCAGACTAGGCCGACTCGCCGGCGGCCACACTTCTCGCAGCGTACAACGCGATGGCCGGCGTGGTGCAGTGCACCCATCTGATCTGAGTCGGAGACTGTCTCGATGTAAAGGTCAGGATCTGACGCGTGATCGATCAGAAGCCGGCCCAGCAACTCCAGGCCGCCCGGCTCGGCAGCCAGTAACCCAATCGCCTTCAGGGCCTCGGGCGACGAATCGAGCCAGTGGTTCTCCAGGGCGAGTAATACCCGCTCAATCAGCTCGTTGCGGAAAACAGGACTAACCATAGAAACCTCCTCGCACCGCTTCTGGTCGGGATGCTGGTGCGTGCAGACAGCAACACCCGCGGCCTGGTGATAAAACGGCCCTTTAGGAAGCCGTCCCTCTGGCCGTTGCTCCCCGGCTTATGCCGGATCATAGCTTCAGCCAGAAGCCAAACCGCGGGTGTTGCTGTTCTTGC
>CAYSCH010000061.1:0-32391 GCA_964429355.1 uncultured Planctomycetaceae bacterium
ATAGTTCTGTATAGTAGTACAAGCACCTCTATCCCTTGCGTCAATTCCACCAGCCCCCGACCGAATTGTCCCCCATACCTCCATCCTCGTGCGCCCTTTCCCGCCCGACACAACAATCCCCATCTCGGCAACCTGAACTAACACGACAGCGCTAAGGATCAGCCTTTGATCCGCACTCTCTCCCTCCCTCAGACCCTCGCCGTGCCTCCTTCATTCGCTTGCCAGACCGCCCCCGGCCATCCATCTCACACCTGCAGAATCCGCCTCCCCTGCCGCTGGAAAAATACACAAGCCACTCCCCGAATCCAGGGAGCCACTTCCGAGGTAAAAGTGTCAGAAAACTTCAAATTGCGTGCAAAGTTGCTCTCTGCCACCTTCCCATTTCTCCTATCTTCGCAGCCGGCGTCGATCATCTTCTCTGGTAGGAATGCCCCATCACTCGCTCCCAGCTCCTTGCTCCCCGCTCCTATCTAGTGTGAAATAGTTTCGGCGCATACCTCCCTTGTGGGGGCCATAGTTACGATTCATCCCAAAGGCGTTGATCGTAAACTTGCCAAGTGCCAGCACCCTCATTCCTCCGCAAACCCGCCAGGCACGGGAATGGCGACGGGAAATCATCGCTAGCAGTGACAGCAGTTGGCAAGGTTACGATCAAGGCCCATCCCAAATCTGTAAAGACGTACACGCCTATGACTTACGCAAACCTCTCTCGCCCTAGAGCCATTCCGGCGCACCAGTCCCACGCGGCCCGAAATATAGACTTTACCCCAGGCCAGTACCCGTCCCAAGCCTCAGCAAGACCCCCTCCACCGCAGCCTGCTTAATCCCAACCCGACGCGTAAGCGAGGCCGTCTTCGTTCTTCTGCTTGCTCGATCCCAACCCCACGCGTAAGCGAGGCAAAAGAACCATCCGCCATCCAGACCCGACGCGAAAGCGAGGCCTTCGTTCTTCACCCTCGCTCGCCAGTCGAGTTTTCATTCGACCTTACAAAGAATCGCCCCTGTCCCTGACCCGATCTCCCATCTCCGATCTGCTCCCCGTCCCCCGTTCGTTTCCCACCCTTTGTTCTTTGACAATCAGCATAGCCTACATCAGGCCACCTCGCCCAATCGCGCCACGGCGAGGTGGCTGGCCGGCGAGTTCCTCACCCCCGACACGCTGCCACGCGCCAGGTAAACAAACCCGACAGGTCGGGCAGGTCCAATATAAAGCGGGACGTTCAGGACGTTCACGCCATCTCCCATCTCCGATCTCCCGGCTCCCTACTCCCGGCACCCCAGGCCGTCGGGAGTCGCCGTAAACGCCTTGCAAATCCCCCTTTCCTGTGTCATATTACGCGTTTCGTCTGTCGTCAGCCTCGGTGCGTCGGAGAGGCCTCGGAGTGGAAATCTGGCCAGCAATTGACCTTCGTGGCGGCAAATGCGTACGCCTCCGTCAGGGGGACTATGCACAAGAAACCGTGTTTGGAGACGATCCGGCCGCCATGGCCCGGAAATGGACCAGTCATGGCGGCAAACATCTCCACTTGGTCGACCTCGATGCCGCCAAGAATGGGAGTTCGACAAATCTGGCAAGCGTTCGAGCGATTGTCGAAGCCGTGAGCATCCCCTGCGAACTGGGGGGAGGCGTCCGCAGCCGCGACAGGATCGCAGAGCTCCTCGGCATTGGATTGGCGAGGTTGGTCGTCGGAACCCGAGCTCTGAAGGAACCGGACTGGTTTCGCCAGGTTTGCCGGGAGTTCCCGAATCGGCTGGTTCTGGGGATTGATGCGCGTGGCGGCATGGTCGCCACGGACGGTTGGCTCCAGACGAGCCAAACCTCGGCAATCGAATTGGCACGCCAGTTCGAAGGCGAATCCATCGCGGCGATCGTCTACACCGACATAGCCACCGATGGGATGATGGCGGGCCCGAACGTCGAGGCCATGGCCCAGATGCAGAGCTCGGTCGACCTGCCCGTCGTTGCATCCGGCGGCGTGACGACCGTTGACGACGTCCGTCGCTTGGCGGCGGCCGGGATGGCAGGCTGTATTATCGGGCGAGCCTTGTATGAGGGAGCTGTCCGTCTCGAAGAGGCATTGCAGGTCGCTGGAGCATGAGAGATCCTCAAGAAATGACGAGTCACCCACCGGCAGCAATGCACACGATCAGTCGTTCTGTTATCGACCCCCAAAGCCGTCCGTCACTGTGTGACGAATCTTCATCATGACGAACCGAGGCGGTTGCCCTGAAATATCGAACCGGACTTTCACGTTGAATTGAGAGGAAAACAGTCGATGGCGAAGTACAAAGTCGAGGATATCCGCAATATCGCGATCTGTGGTCACGGGTCGGCTGGAAAGACAACGCTCGTCGACACTCTCCTTCACAAAACCGGCACCCTCAACCGACAGGGAAGCGTCGACGACGGCACAAGCGTCTGCGACTTCGACGAAGAAGAGAAGCACCACAAGTACACGATTGAAGCCACCGTCACGCATTTCGAACACGCCGGCAAGCGATTCAACGTCATCGACACGCCGGGTTACCCGGACTTTCTCGGCCAAACGATCAGCGCCCTTTATGGCGTCGATACGGCAGCGATCGTGATCAACGCTGGGGCGGGAATCGAGGTCAATACCCGCCGCGTGTTCGCCGAGGCGAAGAACGTCGGCCTGGGCCGGATGATCGTGATCAACAAACTCGATGCGGAGAACGTCGATTTCCCCGCCTTGGTCGAAACAATTCAGGACGTCTTCGGCGCCGAATGCGTGCTGCTCAACGTGCCCGTCGGCCTGGGCAGCAAGTTCTCGGGCGTGGCCAGCACCCTGACCCCGCCGAGCGACACCTCCGGCGCCGTGATCGATCCGGCCGAAATCAATGAGTCGCTGATCGAGTCGATCGTGATGGCGGACGAAGCCATGATGGAGGCTTACCTGGAAGGCAACATGCCCACCAGCGAACAACTCTCCAAGCTCCTCGTTCAGGCCGTTGCCGAAGGGAGCCTGGTTCCAATGCTTTGCGTGTCGGGCAAGAGCGGCGTGGGATTGGCTGAGCTCCTCGATGCGATGGCCATGTGCGCCCTGCCGCCAACCGCGGTCCATCGCACCGCCAAGAACGCCGCCGGCGAAGAGGTGGAGGTTGTGGCCGACCCCTCCGGACCGCTGGTCGCCCAGGTCTTCAAGACTCGCGTCGACCCCTTCGTGCAGAAACTGAGCTTCCTCCGCGTCTTCTCCGGCACGCTGAAAAAGGATACCAGCGTTCCCGCCACCGGTGCCCGCAAGGGCCTGAAGATCGCCCAGCTCCTCGAACTCCAGGCCAGCGAAACGTCCCCCGTCGACGACGCGGTCGCCGGCTCGATCGTGGCCGTCGTCAAGATGGAAGATCTGCATACGGGCATGACCTTGGGCGAGCTGACGATGCCGGCCCTCAAGTTCCCCACTCCCATGGTGGGTCTGGCCGCCACGCCGCGAAGCCGCAACGACCAGACCAAGCTCTCCGGCGCTCTTCAGAAGCTGGTCGAAGAGGACCCGACTTTCCATCGCGAACTCGATCCCCAAACCAAGGAAACGGTCATAACGGGCATGAGCGAGCTGCACCTGCAGATCCTCCAGGAGCGTCTCAAGCGACGCGATAAGGTCGAAGTCGATACCAAGCCGCCCAAAATTCCTTACCGCGAGACCATTCAGGCCAAGGGCGAGGGACACTATCGCCACAAGAAGCAGAGCGGTGGCAGCGGCCAGTTCGCAGAGGTGCACATCCGCATGTTCCCCCTTCCCTCGGGCACGAACATCGAAGAGTACGCCACCAAGGAACGTTTCCCCTCAATGAAAGTCCCGCACTACGACGAGGCCAACAACTTCCTCTGGATCGACTCGATCGTCGGCGGCACGATTCCCAGCAACTTCATGCCGGCCGTCGAGAAGGGCTTCCGGGACCGTCTGGAGCGGGGCGTGATCGCCGGCTACCGCGTGCAGAATGTCTGCGTCGAAGTCCACTTCGGCAAGGATCATCCAGTCGATAGCAACGAGCAGGCCTTCAAGACCGCCGCGTCGATGGCCTTCCGAAACGTGTTCCAACTGTCGAAGCCGGCGTTGCTCGAACCGATCGTCAAGATCGAGATCACGGTACCTGCTGCCAAAGTCGGCGATATCAACAGCGACATGTCGAGCCGCCGCGGTCGTCCGCTCGGTATCAATTCGGCCGGCGGTGGTATGCAGACGGTTGTCGCCGAGGTGCCCCTGGCCGAAGTGATGACCTACAACCGGACACTGGCCAGCGTGACCGGCGGGCAGGGGAGCTACTCGATCGAGTTCAGCCACTACGATATCGTGCCGCCCAACGTGCAGCAGGAAATCATCAAGGCCGCTCAACTCAAGGAAGAGGAAGAGTAGCAGCGACCGGACCGTTGCTGTTGCCTTGCGAAACCTGAGCGAATCCAGCTAGCCCGGTTGCCCCCACAACCGGGCTGTTGGGGTTTGACAGGAGCCGCAAACACGCCTCAAATAGCCCGGTTTCGGCCTCTGCACTGCAATCGCGACGGTGCGTTCCCGGACGGACGCCGAGATCCCCGGCCCCGGGTGAACTTCTTCAATCCAGCTCCTGGATCCTTGCCTTGCGGATCTCGACCCGATCTCCCCCGCGGCTCAGTTCCTGAAAGCCGATGTGGCCCCGGCGAGGCCGGTCCTTCACTTTGGGCGCCTCGCTGCCATCGTGCCGTTTCACGATCTGGACCTGCTCGTCCAGGTGCAAAAGTACCCTAACAAAAGGCCCGAATTCGGGCAAGGCTTTGCGTGATTCGCGGAAGAATTGTCGTCCTGAAGATAGCCGCGTGGGCTTGCCCCGCGCTCGGGTAGCGTCTGTGTTTTGCCTGCCAACTCCGTCAGTCCCGGCCCATCGAGTTCCTGATCGCCTTGCCGCAATTCCCTCTGGGAATCACGCAAGGCCATCTTGGGGTTTCGTGAGCAGCTTTTCGGGACGGCTGAGTGCCCTGTCCCGAATTTGACACGACCAGAGCATCGCGGAAATAGCCATTGGACGGTAGAATGCTGGGTGTTGCCTGGGCATCGCAGGATCTGCCGGAGGTGGTCGAGCAGATGGGAGGGGTGATCGTGAACGATTCCGACGGGAATATCGACCAGAAAGCGGAAATGTTCGCCCGGCTCTTGGGCCGGTGTCAGCGGAAGGTCTTTCTGTATGCGTTGGGGCTGATTCACAACGCGGCCGATGCGGAGGAGGTACTCCAGGAAACAAATGTCGTCCTTTGGAGAAAGTTCGACGAGTACCAACCGGGTTCGTCGTTTGAGAGCTGGGCCTGCCGAGTGGCCTATTTTGAAGCCCTGAAGTACCGGGAGAAAATCTCCCGAGAGCGACGGGTGTTCAGCATGAACCTGGTGGAAACCCTTGCGGAGGAAGCGGAGAAACTGGCCGACGAATTTGACGACCGCCGCGACGCCTTGGAAGGATGCCTCACAAAGCTCCGAGAAGTCGATCGAACGCTCGTGCTCCGGCGCTACCAGCCGGGAGGGAGCACCCGCCGCCTGGCCGAGGCGTCGGGTCGGAGTGTCCAGGGTACGCGGAAAAGCCTCCACCGCATCCGCATGACCCTTCTCGAATGCATCCAGCGGACCCTGGCCGCCGAGGGACGCCGATGAGCCAGAACGAAGAAGGCATCCCGAACGTTCTGCAAGACCTCGTCGCGGCTGCGTGCGACGGCGACCTTTCCGATAGTGGAGTGGAGCAACTGGAGCAACTCCTGATCGGCTCCCCTGAAGCACGGCAGTTCTACCTGCTCTATCTGCACCTTCACGGAGAATTGCATTGGCACCAGGCCATGGCCGGCGAGATGCCGGACCTGGCAGCGCCGTCCGCCGAGGGGAAGGGATTGCTGATTCCTACGCCTGCACTGGCCACTCCGAGGCCGGATCGCCTGTCGCGGCTGCGTCTGATCGGCTTCTGTGTCTCTTCGCTGATCGCGGTCACGTTGCTCGTTCTGGCATACCGGGCCCTACCCTCACGAAAACGTTCCTCGCCCCCTGCCCCGCCCGTCGCCACCGCGCCGGCGAGACTCACCGGCGCCGTCCAGCCCCGTTGGGCAGTGGGCTCAACGCCGCCGGCCATCGGCCAGGAACTTCCCCTCGATCGCTCGCTTGTGCTGGAACGCGGTGTGGTGGAACTAACCCACTCCCAGGACTCTCGCATTCTCCTGGAGGGGCCAGCCTCCTTTCGTTATTCCCCGGGGGGCCGAATCGAGCTCGATTCAGGCCGCGCCACCATCATTGCCGGAAGTAGACCCGATTTCGTCATCGAGGCCGGAGACGCAACGATCGAGCCGACCGGAGGGACGATCGGAATCTCCGTGGAAAATACCGTGGCGGAGGTCCATGGGCTCGACGGGACGGCCCAGATTCGGCAGGTCCTTCCACAGAATGGCACCCTCAAAGAATCGCAGACCGGCGTAGAATCTCGTCAAGCGGTCAGGTGGGCATTGGATTCGGCGGAGCAGCCCCAGCCAATTCCGGTCGATCAGGTGCGGTTCGCGCTGGTCTTGCCGAATCGCGACCCGGGCCGTTCGGTCGCAAGGATGCGGGAAGCTGTGGCGAATCACGCTCGGCTGATTCACCATTACACATTCGAAGGAACAAGCCGCCTGGAGAAATGCCAGGACAAGCGGGGCGCCGTTCATTTGACGGAAGCGGTGATGGTCGGGGGACGGGGACGTGGCTCCATCGACTACACGGCTCGTGGCCTGGACCTGACAACCGAGGCAATTCACTTGCATCGGGAACCGCAGGGCGGAAACGAAAACGGTGTCGCCCTCCAGTCGGAAGCACAGTTTCACCCGCCCATAGCGATGACCATTGAACTCCTGCTGCGGTACCGAATCCCCGAAGATGTGAACGACGAAACGGTGGCCCTGGCCGTGGCAACCCGCGATGGGGACCGCCCGTGCGGATTCTACGTGGCGGCCGTGGGACCGGGCCACTTGAGTGTTCTCCTCGATGGAGAAGCCGATTGGGTTGAGATGGAGACCCTGCTCGCGCCGGAACACTGGTACTACCTCGCGGTTACGTTCCAGGCCGGTGAGAAGTCGACCGTCGCCAACGCCTATGTCGTCGACCTGACAGAGGGCTCGGCCAAATTACAGCATGTTCTCAAGAACACGGAAATTCCCGGCGTTCCCCCCACCAGCCGCCTGGGAATCGGCAAAGGGTTTGACTACACCGGAGCACACGCCTATCCTTGGTCAGGTGAGTTGGATGAGGTGGCCCTGTACGATGCGGTGCTCGAGGAGAAGGAATTGCAGGACCACGCCGATCTGTTGCGGGCGAACGATTCCGGCCCGAATTGACGGTCTGGTATGCTGAAACGGTTTGATCCTTATCATGCGTGGTTGGGAATCCCGGCTGAGGAGCAGCCTCCGAACCATTACCGGCTGTTGGGAATCCCCCTGTTTGAGTCCAACGACGACGTGATCCAGAACGGACTCGACCAGCGCATGGTCCATGTCAAGTCGTTCGCGAACGGACCTCACGCGGCCGAATCTCAACGTCTCCTTACCGAAATCTCCCAGGCGGGCGTGTGTCTGCTCCGGCCAAAAAAGAAACAGATTTACGACCGGCAGTGGAAACACGCCCTCGCCATCAACCAGCAGCTTGCCGGCGCCCAGGCGGAGGCGGTGGAGATCCAGAGATGGCTGGCAGCGCCGGTTGCCAAGACGGTGCCCGTGCGCAAGGCGCGAGTTCAGCGGCTGAATGTCTTGACGACACAGGCCGTTCCTTCCTTGCAGAAGCAGTTGGCCGACGCTCAGATGCGAATGGACCTGATCCGGCGGCTTTCCGTATTGGTGGGGCAAGTCCACAAGAAGTCAAGTCTCGAACTGATGGTGCAGGTGGAACCGGCAGATAAGACGAAATAGCCGACTGGCTTGCCGTAACGGGTTGACGGGGCAATCCCTTGATCAACCGTGGCGCGTTCGGCGCGGTATGGCACTGGCCCACCCTGCAACAAGGCCCAATCGGCGGATCGACGGGGCTTCAGTTCAATCGCTTAACCTCGTATTGAGAATGAGGTTGCGTCGATTTGCCAATTTGAAAGCCGGGCCGTTTAGCGAAGGCAGCGTGAACGGCCTCGGCTTTGACCGGATCGTAGGCTCCGTGATGGGCCTGGAGCAGATAGCGGAGGGTCAACGGCGTTTCAGCGGTGAGGGTATAGCCATCCTGCAAGCAAAAGCCAGCCCCCATCCAGCCGTCCTGACGCACGTGCCAGTGGCTGGGATAGCGAGGATTGCCGGGATGGTCGAAATAGGTGATCCCTTCCACGAGGGCATGACGATCGGCGCCGGTGCCAACCGCAATCGGGCCGCTATAGTCCATCCAACGTGCGGGCTTGCCGAAGATCTGTTCTTCGCCTTCCCCACCCTCGCTGCTGGTCAGCTTGCCGCCGCCGAAGTGAACGGAGAGAGTCTTGGCCACGCGAACAGCCAGAAAGCCGAAGTTCGTCTTGCCGAGTTCAACGGCCGCCGTGCCGGCAGGCGGGCGAAGCGTGATCTGGAATTCGAGGGCGTGTTCGCTGTCGTCGAGGGGTATCATGGCGGCAACCAGATCCTGTTCCATGAGTTCCTTCCCGGCTCCGTCGTACCAACCGCAGGCGGATGCCATCAGGGCCTCGTCGTCGCCGTCACGGTAGGCATACCAGAACTTCTGGCGGACCTGGGCTTCGGTGCCATCGCTCCAGAAATCCACGCCGGCCACGCTGTTGTGGGCGAACCAGACCGAACGATGGTGGTCATGGTCCTGCGCGCCGGGATGCCCCATACGCGTGAGCGAAATGCCGGAAGGACCATTGAAAGGATAGAAGAACGGCCGGGGGTACTGGCTGCCGAAGTGCCAACGAGCCTGCTCGATCCCGTCGATTTGAAGCGAAACCTGCTCATCCGGCAGCGGCAGGATTTCGCAGCGACGGAGGGCAAGAGGCTCTTGGGCAACGAGCGTGGCGGCCAGCAGGACCCAAGTGACGGCGAAGATTTGTGCGCTGCGGTACATGGTGATCAGGAAAAACAGTCGTGGGGGTAAAAATAGTGGCCTTGGTTTTGGCACGGCTGGCCGAACGAGACGAGGGTTACTTGCCCCAGTTCTCCAATGGGACGATCTTCACCGCCTCCACCGCCCGACCGGCTTCGGCGCCCGGCTCGGCCAGGACCGCCAGGATGAGTTCGCCCGAGTCGGGTGCAACGGCCTCATAGGCGATCATCGTGGTGCCCCGATTGGGCGAGTCCCACTCGTTGCGGGGCCGGGCCGTGTCGATTGTATTCCAGGCGGCCGACTGGGGTGCGAGGATCGTCATTGCCAGGCGGGCTTTCTCCTGCTTCAGCTCGATACGTGGGGTGCCGGCCTGGCCTGGCGTTCCCGGAGTGATCATCCCCCAACGGACTCGGCTGCCGGGTTTCAGTCCCGTGAGTTGGTCCTGAATGAGGACGTTGCGCCCATTCATCAGCGCAATCCCCCGTCGGATCGAGCCGGCCTGTCCCGCATAGACGGCCGACATGTCGACGATCGAATGGGGGAAGGCAGGGTCATCGGAGAACTGAATCACCGGGGCGCTGGCACTGGCCTTCTGGAGCTGTCCATCGATGACCAGGGTGTTATGGCCTTCATTGCTCTGGCGAAAGATCTTCCAGCGGTCTGAATTCTGGCTGCTGCTCCAGAGGTTCATGCCGCGCGATTCAATGCCGTGGTAGCCCTCGGCCCCGAGATCTACGGCCCAGCGGACCTTCTCGGCGTCGAGCACGAAAGCCCCGATATCCATATGGCCGTGGGGATCGGAAGGGGATCCCCCCTTGAGACCGACGAACGTGGCCGCGGCATCGGTCCACGAGCTGCGATGAACAGTCACGGGCGTCTTACTCTCGCTGAACCAGTGAAGGGGCATGCGGATCGGCGGGTCTTCCTCGACGCCGTCCATCCAGAGCAGTGCCAGCGGCAGGAGCCGGTCGCCGCCGCCCTGGGCGTCTCGGGCATCGGCCTCGGCGACGGCCGCACGCAGCAGCTCCCGCTCGCCCAGCAGCCAGTCGGGGCGAGCGAACCGGGCCGCGAACCAGAACAGGCACGACTCGGGACCTCGGCCGGCACCGCCGTCGGCATAATTGAAAAAGTCGCCGGAGGGTCCGCACATCAGGGCCGGGTACTGCCCGGTCTGGTCGAATCCGGGCGCCTGGGTCAAAGCGAAATCGCTGCCCAACACGCTCTCCAGCAGGTCGATGAGCACCACGTTGTAGCTCGTCCCGTAGGACCAGTACCCGGGTCCTTCCGGATAGCTTCCCTTCGGATCGTAGGCGTGCATGGAAAGCGTGACATTGTGGATCGCGTTGTGGACCGTGCGTGCGGCCAAGTCCTTCTCGTCCTCCAGCACGGCGAGGGCCCCGGCGGTAATACCGGCGTGGCAGACCTGGCCCCAGTTGTTTCGGGCAGTGACCCAGCCCTTGTGCGACGTTTCGAAGGGGAGAGAAACTCCCTTCTCGACGATCGCCTTGCGAATCTCTTCCCGGCTTGCCTCGCCCAGTTGGTCGTAGAGCCAGTCGTAGCCGACCGCCAGGGCGAAGGTCATTTCGCCCGTGTCGAGGAAGTGGCTGGGGTTCCAGTCGCTGAACCGTGCGACGGCCAGCATCTCCTTTTCGCAGCGTTGGGCATGTTTCGCATCGCCCGTCAGATGGTAGGCCATGGAGAGAAGCAGCGTGCGTTTGACGCATCGCCGCGATTGCCCCAGAAGTCGCCTCCCTTCGAGCTCTCTCTTGATGGGGGAAGCGTCCTGGAGAAAAGTCGCCTGCTGCACGACCGCATCGGCCAAGGCCTTACGCAGTGGGTCGCCCTGGACCAACTGGCGCAAAGCTTCCAGTTCCGCCCGTTGGGCAAACAGCCGGGGGTGGTCGGCGGGAACCTTGTCGATTCGTTGGCGAACCTCCTCCAGCGAGATCGTGGGCGGATAGCCGGAGCCCGGCTCGTCCGCGGCCTTCGCTACAACCGAAGCAAACGACAGGACAAGGAGGAGCAGAACGGTCAAGTTCGCAATGGCTTTCATTTCCTGGATTCCGCGAATTCTATTGTTCGATTCGTTCGAGAAACAACTGGGTCGTGCCCCGAAGGGACAGCGCTGTATCCTCCCAGGCCAACGCCCGAAGCAATCATCACTCCATCTGAATCGCCTTGCGAGATTCCCGGAAAATGGTGGCTGTCTCCTCTTTCCTCCTCGTGCTCGTCTGCTCATTTGCCGTAGTAGGGTGAAATCTCTTACGGCCGGCATCAGGATCAAGCGTTGGCTGTCATATTCCCAACGTTTCCCGCCATACCTTGGTCATGAGCGCATGGCCAGCCAGGGTGGGGTGCACCCCGTCGGCGGCCCAATACTCGGCCGGCGCCGCCTTGACGGCCTCATCGAACATGGTCTGGAAGGGGACCTTTTCGAGCTTCAATTCGGCCGCCAGTTTGTTGGCCACTTCCCGGCGCTGGTCGAACTCGGGAAACCAGGTGTCGTTGACCGCTCCGCAGCGAAGTACGAAGGGTTCGCAGATCACCAGACGCACGCCGGGCAGCTTTTCGAGTGTCTGCTGGAGCAACTGGCGATAGCCGGTTTCGTAATCTGCCACGGTTCCATCGTACTTGCCGCTCAGCTTGTGCCAGATGTCGTTGACGCCAATCAGGATACTGAGGAGGTCGGGCTTCAGTTCGATCGCGTCCTGTTGCCAACGGGCGGCCAGGTCCGGAACCTTGTTGCCGCTGATTCCTCGGTTGTGAATCGTGAGCTGCCGTTCCGGGTACTCGGCCAGGAGCGCTCCACCGATCAGGTTCGGGTATCCGCGTCCGAGACTCTGGGAGTTGTTCGGGGTTTGCCCTTTCCGGTCGCGACCGGCGTCGGTGATCGAGTCGCCCTGGAAGAGGATCACGGCCCCGGGTTTCAGTTCCTTCTTCTCATCCGCCATAGCGGGTCCGGCTGCAAACCACGACGACGCCGCCATGGTGCCACCGGCCACGGCCGTGGTGTGCAGGAAGGAACGACGGGAGAGATTCTCTTGGCTGGAGTTTCGCATGGCGTATCTCGGCAGGTGTGTTGGAACTGGAATGGACTGGCAAACTTCCTGTGGCCCAATTTAGGCGGCGGCAGATGGAAAATCTATAAGAAGCCCTCACAAAACGTACGAGTTTCCCACGGGCATGGATGTGCACAGCCGGTGGTTTTGTTAGCGGCTCTACGTCTGGCCCATTAGAGGGGAGAATTGCGATTCCGTCCGCGTTGCGCGGCGACACATCGCAGCCGCGCCATGGCATGAAGTGGAGCTCGCTCGGTAGCGTACCTGACGCCGCTTCTTCTTGACGAACCGTAACGGGCGCCGCCTCGGTCCCTGCTGGCGAGTCGCCGACTGTGACTAGGGCCGCCAGCGATTGAGCGCAGAATCGACTCCATCGCGTCTCGGCCGCTCTTCCTGTTGATCTGCACCTACCGTCCCGTCCCCTCCATTCCAGTTTCACTGTGGCACCCATTAGAATGGCGCTCGATCCCTGGCATACCAATCAAGGGAGGGCTGCGCCACTCCAACGCCGCATACGATGTGAACCACGAAAAGGGACCTCACCATGGATGCTCATCGTGCAACGTCTCCAGTCCTGGCAAGGGTTCTCCTTGAGTCCGTCGGTCGTCTGCATGTGCGCACCGATCTCTTCCGCTCTTCCCGGGTCTATTGCAGAGGGGCCGTGACGGCCGGTTGCTGTGCGCTTCTGGCGGTCGTCTTGGCAGCAGTTCCGACCGAGGGCGTCGAACGGCCGATGGTCTGGCCGTCGCCCGAGTGGCCGAGTGCCCAGCCGGCCGAGATGGGTCTTAACCCCAAGGGACTCGAGGAAGCGGAACGCTACGCTCTCTCCGCAGGCGGATCGGGGATGATCGTTCGTTATGGCCGTGTCGTGCTCCGCTGGGGCGATCAGAATCAACTGTACGACATCAAGTCGGCAACCAAATCGTTCGGTGCCACCGCCCTGGGCGTTGCCGTCAAGGACGGGAAGATCGAATTGGATGCCCCCGTCCGTCGATACCACCCAGGCCTCGGAGTTCCCCCCGAAAGCAACGCCCAGACGGGTTGGCTCGACGAGATCACGATTCTCCAACTGGCCACGCAGACGGCCGGGTTCGATAAGCCGGGCGGATACGAGCCTCTCCTGTTCAGGCCGGGTACCCATTGGCACTACAGCGACGGAGGCCCGAACTGGCTGGCCGAGTGCATTACGCTCCAGTACAAGCGGGACCTGGATGAGTTGATGTTCGACAGGGTATTCACACCCTTGGGGATCAGCCGCGACGATCTTCGCTGGCGGAAGAACCAGTATCGCGCGCACGACCTTGAAGGCATTCCCCGCCGCGAGTTCGGAGCGGGTATCCAGGCGAATGTTGATGCGCTGGCCCGGTTCGGCTATCTCTATCTCCGCCAGGGGCGGTGGAAAGACGATCAGATTCTTCCGAAGGACTTTGTGAGCATGGCCAGCCGGCCGGTCCGAGCGGTCGTCGGGTTGCCCGAATGGGCCGCCGACGCACACGGCAATGCTTCGGATCACTACGGCCTGCTCTGGTGGAACAATGCCGACGGCACCCTTGAGACCGTTCCCCGCGACGCCTACTGGGCCTGGGGCCTCTACGACAGCCTCGTTGTGGTTGTCCCTTCGCTCGACCTGGTTGCCGTCCGCGGCGGGGAAGGGGGCAAATCATGGCCCCGGCCTGAAGGTCCATCTGGTCACTACGAGGTCCTGAACCCCTTTCTGGGGCCGATTGTCGCAGCAGCACGTTCCGAGTGATCGAGCGGCAAACGATCCTGCGCCAGGCCGAGGGGAGCGACAACTGGCCCCTGACCTGGGCCGACGACGACGCCCTGTACACCGCCTACGGCGATTGGTGGGGTTTAGACCCCAAGGCTCCGGAGAAGCTGAGCCAGGGTCTTGCTCGTATCGAAGGCGGGCCGGACGATCCTCGCGGCGCGAATATCCGCTCGGCCACGGGTGAGCGACTCGGCCAGGGCGCCCTGGGCGAGAAGGCCAGCGGCGTATTGATGGTCGACGGTGTTTTGTACATGTGGATCCGCCCTGCCGGAAACTTGCGGCTCGGTTGGTCCAGGGATCACGCCAGGACCTGCCTGGTCTTCTCCGGCGACGATCATTTCTCCGTTCGAAAAGCCACCTTGGTCTCGAGGAGAAACACGCCCTGAATGAGGTTGCGGGGAGGGAAAGGTGATAGCGACTCTTTCTTTCCGGGAATCCTGCAAGGCCATTCAACAGGTCACGTGAATCAGGGCCACCTTGCGGTCGGGGCAGGCATTGTAGGCCTGGGCCAGGTCGGGCGTGCGGGCCACTTCCAGCCGGATTCTCCGCTGGCTCAGATACAACTCCGATTCCGCGTTGAGGGCCATCTGACCCTGGTGCCCCGAGCCGACGAACACCACCTCCGGTCCGCCGCGGCAGATCCGCTGCAGCTCTTTCACGTCGACCACGTGCGAGGTGCCGAGACGTTCCTTGACGGCCACCTTCTTCCGCTTCTTTACCTTTCCGTCGACGCGAATCACCACGTCGTTGCCATGGGTCTTCTTGCCGATGGATATCTCGCCGAACAACGTTTCAGCGATCTGCGGATAGGCGGGACACACGGCGTTCTGCTTCTCGAACGGACTGAACCCCGCCCGGATCGCCGCCAGGGCCGCCGCGCCCACGACCACCGCATCGTCGCCGAGGGCCGAGAGCACGACCTGCCCACCGGTTCTGGCGCCGGTTAGCTGATCGGAGGCCAGGATCTCCTGGATGATCGGAAGCATGAAGCCGCTGCACGCCTCCGCCACGCCGCCCCCGAGAACGATCACCTCCGGATCGATCAAGTGCCGCACCGTGAGGCAGCCGTAGGCCAGAACCTGCGACGCTCTTCGCAGCACCTGGGTGACCAGTTCGTCGCCGGCCTCCAAGGCGTCGCGCAGGGAACTGGACCGGATCAACGACAGGTCGCCGCCGAGCAGGTCCGACAAGACCGTCGTTCGCCCGGCGGCCAGCCCCTGGCGAATATCCCGTTCGATGGCCGTTCGGCTGGCCAAAGCTTCCAGGCACCCCAGGTTTCCGCACCCGCATTTCGGACCGCCGATCTGCATGACGATGTGCCCGATCTCCCCGGCCGACTCCCGGGCGCCCGTCCAGAGCTTGCCCCCCTGGACAATTCCGCTTCCCACGCCCGTTCCCACAAGGATCGCGATCGAACTGCCGGTGCCGCGGGCCGAGCCCAGCCACGACTCGCCAAGTGCCCCGAGGTTGCAGTCGTTGCCGAGGGCCACGGGAACTCCGAAATGCTCCTCCAACCGCGGACCGACGGAAATGCCTGTCAGACTCATATTCGGGGTGACGACGACCAGTCCTTGCTCGGGGTCCACCACTCCCGGAATCGCAATCCCCACGGCCGTCAACTGGTCCAGGAGAATCGATTCTTCCTGCATCGTCTCGTCGGCGGCGGCGATGATTGCCTCCAGCACCTTCTCCGGGTCCCCATCGCGTGGCGTGGGGCAGCGGTGGCGAGAAAGCACAACTCCGGCCTGTGTGATCAGCGACGCCTGGATCTTCGTACCCCCCACGTCGACTGCCAGGTATACGGCCTTGGATGCCGCCCGCTTTGCCTTCGGTTCCATCTCTCACCCTCTGCACGGTTCTGTTGTCGGTCCGACGTTCCAAGCCCTGTCATTCTTGGCGCAGGGGCCCGTTTGTGAAAGGGGCCAGCCCCAAAAATTCCCGGGGAACTCAACAAGACCCCTCCTGCGGTCCCAATGCGTGCCAAACCCTTGACCGACGTGGTTGTTGGCGAGGAGACGCTCTCGGCCACCGCCAGGGCGATGGGGAAGGCGTTTGCGCTGGCGGAGTGGATCGAAATGCTCCACTTTCGCCCTGGCCAGGACGATGACCAGGGCGAAGCGGCGCAGGCGCTATGTCAAATTGTCAAAGATCAAGAGGACGGTCTTTTCGAAACCAATGGCAAGGGATGTGTCAGGAGCCGATCCAAAGGCCCTCCGGCCGCCGCTGCGGGCTCCACAGATTGGCGGCAAGGATAGGATTGGGGGAAAGCGGGTCAGGTGACAGAGGAAAAGTGTTTTATCGGTGGTGTGAACCGGACAGTTTTGGCACGCATGCGTGTGTGATCCGAAAGTAGACTTGGACGAGTGGGGAGGGTGTAAGTCATCTGGTCATGCCTAGTTAGGAAGTTGTGTTGAGGCGCAAGTGTTTACCACACTTATGGGGTATGCGCCAAAACCTCGGGATGATGTGTATGCATCAGGGAGCGGGAAGCAGAGGTCAGAGGGTCAGAGGTCAGAGGGACACGAGCGACGATTTCACGGTATTCGGGAGCGGGGAGCCGCGCTGCGGTGAAGTCCGGAAGGGCTCGAGCAGAGACGCGGAGGTTGAGGGAAAAACGAAGACACCCGACGGGTCTGATCGCTTCACGGAAGTGTATCGATTCAGGTTGTCAAAGATCGGACGATCGGCTGGCCGGGGGCAGGGTTGGTACGCGTGGGATAGCCAAACTTCGAGGGTCAGTATACACGATTCTGGAGACATGTGTACACTGGTATTTTTGGCCACCCCCCTGGGGAGGCAGAGGACAGAGGTCAGAAGACAGACGTCAGAAGACAGACGTCAGAACGGCAGAGGACAGAGGGGACAGGGAGATCGGAGATGGGAGATCGGGAGGGTGCCCCCGCTTCTTTTTGCCAGTGCCACCAGTGCCGCCAGCCGAGGATGGGTGAGGAGAAGGGGTCACAGTGAGAAAGGTGATGGCATGCACGTCGTCTTGAGATACACTTTCGCCGCGATGCTGGTTACGCAGGGTACTGCGCTGAGCTCTGGAGTTCCCAGCGACGAGATTCAGTACTTTGTGGATAGGGGATGGCATTTCGAATGCCGACGCTCCGATGAAGGGCATGGGAAGCGCGCTGTTTGGGCTTGCCAGGTTGAAGAATCGCGTGCGATGGAATTCCTTAGCTCGTTGCCTGAGATGGAACAGCTCAGCATTGTGTCATCCACGTTCGAGCCGGGCGATGTTCGCTCTCTTGCCCAGCGTTGTCCCTCGGTCAGTGCAGTTCACGTGACAGGCGAGCCGTTTTACTCGCTAGGTCGTTTCCGGCCAGTTGCACAGCCCTTGAAGGCAGAGATCTGGCCGGAGTTGATGGAGTTCCGGAATCTAAAACGCCTTTCGGTGGAGAACTCTTAGAGAAGCTCAGCCTTCAACGATGTCAATTTGTCAAACACGGTTTTGACGCCCTGCTCGCTCATTCGACGCTGGAGAAGCTAGTGCTTTCCGAATATTTCCTTCGCCTGGGGTCTCTCCGTTGCTGAAGCACAGCCGAGGGGAGCCCGTTGGGCCTGGTGCGGGAACGGAGGTGGCGGTTGGCTACCCAGATCTGCCGAAATGGTCACGGCTGTTGCTGCCAGACGCGTCGATTCGTGAAGGTGAGGAAGGCGGCCAATGGGGATAGGTCGATTCCAGTGGGCATGCTGTTGGGAAACCGACGAACTGAGTGAGGCGAGGTAACATGCGATGCAACCATCAACAGGGCCCAAGCGGTTGTGGACTGCAGCTTTTCTAGGGGGGTGCTTTGGTTTGCGCTGCCGTGTCTGTTGCACGCGGAGTCTAACCCACCGCTTCCGGCGGTGGTCGTCAGGGGGCAGGCACGGATTGAATTCCGAGAGATTCCACCACCGCCGCTGCCGAGTCTTGACATGCTGGTGATCAGCCCGAACGGCGACCACTATTCCTACATCTGTTACCATCGACCGAACGGAACCTGACGAAGTCCATTGGTTTCGCCGGGGCCAGGCCGAACGGCCCACAGCGCGCCGGGCGGCGCGTCCGTCACGGTCCTAACCCTCCAAGAGGCACCCAAAACGTGCTAGATGACCTTGCGTGATTCCCAGAGGGAATCGCGGGAAGGCGATCAGGAACTCCATGGGCCGGGACTGACAGAGTTCGTAGGCAAAACACGGACGCAACCCAAGCGCGGGGCAAGCCCACGCGGCTATCACTGCGATCGGGGAGGTGTTTCGAGGAACGCCGGCTGAAGCCGGGACTCCAACAAAGGGACGGAGGCTGAAGCCTGTACTCCAACGAGCGCGGGGCCCATGCGGCTATCCTTGTGACGACTATACTTCTGCGAATCATGCAAGCTCATTCAGCTCTCTCCCCTTTCCACTCGCGAGACGACGCTTCCGTCGCCGAGGCGAGTTCGGATCTGGTCGCCGAGTTCCAGTTGACCGGCGCGGCGAATCAGTTCGCCTGAGGGAAGACGCTCGGTGATGCTGTAGCCTCGTCCCAGAACGGCCAAGGGGCTGAGGGAATGCAGCCGGGCGGCGGTTGAATCGAGCCTGGCACGAGCGGTTTCCAGGCGATGGGCGAGGGCACGATTCTGCCGCGTCTCCAGCTCGTCGAGCCGCCGGCCACGTTCGAACACCAGGTCCAGAGGACGGCGGAAGACCCGGTGACGGGCGATGGCACTGAAACGCATCGTCAGGGAGGCTACCCGGCCTCGCAGGCCGGCGACCATCCGTTTCTGCACTTGCCCCAGGCGTGCCGCCACCTCCTCGGCCGCCGGGGCAACCAGCTCAGCCGCCTCGCTGGGCGTGAGCGCCCGAACGTCGGCCACCAGGTCGGAAAGGGTCACGTCGATCTCGTGGCCGATGGCCGAAACGACCGGGATCTTCGAAGCGAAGATCGCCCGGACGACCATCTCTTCGTTGAACGCCCAAAGGTCTTCCAGGCTCCCCCCGCCGCGGGTCACGACGATGCAATCGGGCGGGTCCACAAGCCGATTGACCTGCTGGATGGCTGCGACGATCTCCTGGGCGGCCCCTTCTCCCTGCACGCGCACCGGTACGATCCAGACGTCGGTCCCTCGCCAGCGCCGCCGCAGCACTTCCAGGAAATCCCGGATCGCCGCCCCGGTGGCACTCGTCACGACCGCAATCCGCCGGCTGAAGGCAGGAAGCGGTTTCTTGTAGCCGGGTTCAAAGAGCCCTTCCTTGGCCAGCTTGTCTCGCAATTGGCGAAAGGCAAGCTCCAGGGCCCCGATCCCTTTCGGCTCGATCTGGCGAATGATCAGTTGATAGCGCCCGCGAGGCGGATAGACGTCCAAATGGCCGAGGCAAACCACCTCCAGCCCGTCGTGCAGATCGAATCGCAGCCGCGAGGCCGTGCTCCGCCAGATGACGGCCGGCAACTGGGCCTCGTCGTCCTTGAGCGTGAGGTAACAGTGCCCGGACCGGGGCTGGGAGTAATTGGAGATTTCACCTTCGATCCAGACGTTCGGAAAACTCGATTCCAGCAAATCCTTGATGTGTTCGGTAACCTCCGAGACGGTGAGGATCTGCTGTTCGGGTTCGTCGTCGTGGTCGTCAAGATGGGAGAACAGGTCGAGCTGAACCATGGGGGGGTCCGTCTAATGCCTTTGAAACCTGTCGGGCCAGGACACAGACAGGATCCTGTCGTGCAATCCAACCGTTGATTATGGGACGACCTGTGGCGGACGCCAAGAGTCCAGATCCCACCGGCCAGGTGAGGGGATCCGCAACACTCTCCAAGTCCGAGTGTTGCCACGGGAGCTCCAATGCCGGCACAAGGTACCGGGGCGCCTGTTCCCCCTTTTCGGACGACCCGTTATTTGTTCGGCCATTTCGAACAGGTATGCTGAATAGCTGCGTCCGGACGCACTTCCTGCTTGCCAAGGTGTTTCTATGAAACCTGTCTTCTTTGCCACAATCCTCCTTTTTGCAGCCCACGCCAGGGCCCAGACCGTTCTCGTGGAGGCCGAACAGTTCGAAGATCTTGGCGGCTGGGTCCACGACTCCCAGTTCATGGATCAGATGGGCTCGCCCTACCTTCTAGCCCACGGTCTTGGAGTGCCGGTCGGCGATGCCGAGACCACTGTCAAGCTGCCCAAGCCGGGCAACTACCGCATTTGGGTGCGCACCTACGATTGGGTCGCCCCATGGAACGCTCCGGGTGCGCCCGGCAAGTTTCAGTTGCTCGTCGACAGCCACCCCCTCGCAACGACCTTCGGAACCGAAGGGAATCAGTGGCACTGGCAGGACGGGGGCCGATTGGATGTTACCAGTACGACGGTCCGGTTGGCGCTCCACGACCTGACGGGGTTCGAAGGCCGCTGCGACGCGATCGTCTTCTCCGCGGATGAGAGCTTTACGCCCCCCAATGAAGATCCCGCGATGCGCAGCTTCCGCGAGTCGTCGCTCGGCCTGGGCGCCGGGGCTGAAGATGCCGGCCAGTTCGATCTGGTCGTTGTCGGCGGCGGGATTGCCGGCACATGCGCTGCCCTCTCCGGGGCCCGGCTGGGGTTGAACGTGGCCCTGATCCAGGACCGGCCGGTGCTCGGCGGCAACAACAGCAGCGAAGTTCGCGTGTGGTTGCAGGGGGCGCGAAACAAGGCCCCCTATCCCCGCGTGGGCGACATCGTGGCCGAACTGGAACACAAGAACCGCGCCCATTATGGGCCTGCCAACACGGCCGAGCTCTACGAAGACGAAAAACGACTCGAGCTGGTCGGTGCGGAGAAGAACCTCCACCTGTTCACGCTCCACCGCGCTGGGGGCGTCGAAATGGACGGCTCTACGATCGTGGCCGTCATTGCCCAGCACACCGTAACCGGCAAACGGTTCAGGTTTCAGAGCCGCCTGTTTGCCGACTGCACGGGCGATGCCTGCCTGGGTGTGTTGGCCGGGGCCGATCACGAGATGACCCTCCGCGGACATATGGGCCCCTGCAATCTGTGGAACGTGGCAGAAACCGGCGAGCCCCAGACGTTCCCCCGCTGCCCCTGGGCCCTGGATCTAGCTCAGAAGCCTTTCCCCGGCCGGAGCTTGGACAAGCCCGACATCCTCAAGCTTGGCGGCTGGTACTGGGAAAGCGGCTTCGATCACGATCCCATTCAGAAGGCCGAATACATCCGCGACTGGAATTTCCGTGCGATGTACGGCGCCTGGGACGCCATGAAGAATGTCGACCAGGTTCTGCCCCATCACAAGCTCAACTGGGCCGCCTTCGTGGCTGGCAAACGCGAATCCCGCCGGTTGCTGGGCGACGTGATTCTAAGCAGAGACGACGTCATGCAGAGCCGCAGTTACGATGACGGCTGCGTTCCCACCGGCTGGAAGATCGATCTCCACCTGCCCGACCCTCGTTACGAAAAGGGATTCGAGGGGGATGCGTTCATCTCGTACGCCGAGTTCACCGACTTTCCGCAGCCCTATTGGATTCCCTACCGCAGTCTCTACTCGCGCAATATTGCCAACCTCTTCATGGCCGGCCGCGATATCAGCGTGACCCACGAGGCCTTGGGAACTTCACGGGTCATGCGGACCGGCGGTTGCATGGGCGAGATCGTCGGCATGGCCGCGTCGCTCTGCAAGCAGTACGAGACCTCGCCGCGCGGCGTCTACGAGCAGTACCTGGGCGAACTGAAGAATCTGATGCAGCGCGGTGTCGGCAAGCCCGTGCCACCCCCGCCGGCCTTGCAGGACGTGGGGGCCAACGCCAGCCTGAGCGCGGAAGTGACCAGCTCAGGCGATCGCAACGCTGCCGCTTCCCCGGCATCGCTTGTGGCGGATGGACGGATAGACGTGGCCGACAACGACGGCCGTTGGCTCAGCACGCCCGAGGTTCCCAACTGGATCGAGCTGGCCTGGCCATCTCCCCAGAAACTGACCGCAATCCGGATCTTTTCGGGCTACCAGACCGGCGGAGAAATCACCGCCCCCATCTCCTCGTTCGTGCTCCAGTTCGACGACGGCGGCCAATGGCGCGACGTCCAGGGAACCGACACCACGGGCAACACTGCGACCGATTGGCACTGCCGTTTCGATCCCATCACCAGCCAGAAGTTCCGCCTGCTGATCCGCGAGGCCCAGGACGGAATCAGCCGCATTTGGGAGATCGAACTCTACCAACCGGTTCGGTAACCGGAGATCGCCAGAATTGCGGAGAGAGTGCTCGCCTGAGGAGGCAGATCCTGGGAGTTTTGGCGAGTGGTGGGGCCTGGGGCGAGACTCTGGCGAGTTCGGGTAGGGAGGAGGTCGGGTACGGAGGGGCGAGTGAGTGGGGGCCAAACTCTGGCGAGTTCAGCTACGAAGGGGCCGAGTTCAGCCACAGGCTGGGTGCGGGCGGGCCCATTGCCCATTTTCCGCATCCTCCAGATCTTTCCAGGAACCTGACGCAAACCTGGGAAAATCTGCCGGTTATTCCGAATCTGCTGGGGAATCCGGTTCTGCGAAGCCGAAACGATAAAGGCATGACGACTCGAATTGCGCCCCTACTGCTTGTGGGGACAAGCGGATCGAGTTCGACGCGGAGATTGAGGGAGTCGATTCCAGCACGAGGCGACAGGGAACGGGCCACGCTGGGATCATGATGGCGACTGGACAAAGGACAGATTCATGATGACCTCGATGGCAGGCTCGGCACGGACGTGGATACTGGCGGGATTGGTCGCAGGTGTCTTGGGTGCCCTCGCACTCGCCGAGGAGCCCTGCAATAACAACTGCGGTGGCAACTGCAACAACTGGTGGGACGAGACCGATTCGTGTTCCGGGTGCATCACCGGCCTGGATACCAACTGTTGCGGCGACATGACCCCGCTGGCCATGTGCCCCGGCGGTCGCTTCTACTTCATGGGCAGCCTGATCGCCCTTCGGCGCGACGCGGGGCAGAACGAGGTCTTCCAGACGCGAAATGTCAACACCCTGTCCGCCCAGGAGATTCTCGACGAGGACGATTTGTCGTTCGACCCTCGCGTATTTGTCCTCGAGAGCAGCATTACGAGAAACCCGGTGCTGAGCACGAACGACCTCGACTTTCAGAACACTGCCGGTTATCAACTCCTCTTCGGCTGGAAACTGGCCGAGTGTTATGCCATCGAAATGTCGTATTTCGACCTGAACGATTGGGACGAAACGGGCGTGGTCAGCGACGCCACGATTTACAATACCGGCGGAACCATCGACGTCGTGACCGGGCTCATCACTCCCACCATCCAGCCGAACAGCCTCTTCTCACCGTTTTCGGGCTTCGGCGATCCCGCCGACCTCCTGTACGACTATAACGACCTCGCCTCGATCAGTTACCAATCGTCACTGGACAACGTCGAGTTGAACGTTCGCCATTGGCTCAAGAGAGACTCCTCGCGTATGAGCATCTCCGTCCTCTGGGGCGGACGCTACAACTCGGTCAGCGAGCGGTTCAACTACTACACGCACTCGCCCGTCTCCACCAACGCCGTGGACATCCGCACGGAAAACGACCTCTGGGGGGCTCAGATCGGCACCCAGATCGACTTCTGCTGGGACCCTGGATGGCATACCGAGTTCGAGATCAAAGGAGGTGTTGCCCAGAACCGGGCTTCCATGGAGGCCGTCTACGATCTTCAGGATGCTGACTACGCAAACCAGGACGAGAGAGACGTGACCTCGTGGATTGGCGAGGCGCGGCTCACCCTGGTCTATCAGTTTGGCACCCACCTGACGACCCACATCGGCTACCACGCCCTGGTTCTGGCCGATCTGGCCATTGCCTCACGCAACTTCGAAACCGACATGTCGATCCTCGCCGACGGCCCCTGGGTGGTCAACAACGGCGGAAGCGTGGTGTATCACGGACCGTCAGCGGGGCTCACCTTTGCCTGGTAGGTCTTGCCCAGTGCGGGAGCCATGGAGAGCGTGACTTGGTGCGAGGGTGTCATGCACCGATGGGAGTCATGCAGAGCATGACCTACGGCTCGAAGTCCTTGAGGAACTGGTATTCGGCGTTGTGATGGTCGAAGTCCCAGTCTGTCAGGTCGACGTTGAGCTTGAGGTTGAGGTAGGTATATTCCTCGAGCAATTGGGGCTTGCCCCCTTCCTCGTTCGGCCAATCGTAGGATTCGTGCCGAATGGGCAGATCGAGCTCGTTGTCGACGTAGATTCGCGCGATGTGGTATCGATATTGGTCGCGCCGGACCGTGTGGACGAACTCGATGACTCGGCAGAGACGGTTTTCGAGCTTGACCCCCTCAATCTGCCGGCAGCGTAATTCCTCCGGTGGGTTCCGTAACTCCTCCTGCCCGACCAGGAGCAGCTCTTCGATCAGACTCTGAATGCCAACGTGGGTGATCGGATAACGATTCCGTTCGAGGGCCAGATCGCTGAGCGGGTCCAGTGCCGTGGTGACGTAGGCAAATCGTTTGCCACCGCGACGTGCGATCAGCTTGCCGTTGTTCCGCCCTTCGACGTAGAGCACCTCTCGTCCTTCCACATCGGCGGGAGCCAGAAACTTCAAGTAGACCGAGAAGGGAACCAGAGTCTGCCCGTTGCGAGACTGACGGTGGCGGACCTTGATGTCGGCGTATTCATAGCCGAGAAGCTGGCCATTGATTCGTTCGCGTTTCACGAGCGTGCAGGTGTAGTCGGCCACCTGTTCCGTGAACAGTCGCTGCCTCTCCTGGGCTTCGTGAATCACGGTGGCCAACAAGGATTCGTCCGGCGTTGCCGCGGGCACGTTGCTTCCGAGGCAGAGGACCAGGGAACAAGCCAACAGGGTGAAAGTTGCTGGAAGACATCGATGCATCTTGACTTCTCTCTGGCACAGTTCGCGGCCAAGGCGCCATTCGCAGAGATCTGGCGAAATGCCGCACACCGAACGGTTGTTCGAAAAGGGGTTACACCACGGGGAATTCTAGATCACAACATCGCCGGGGCAACCAACGCCCTCCGCCTGCACTCGAATTGGCAAGACTTGACGGCTGGCGGATGGTGATTGTCCGGCCTGCGCAAGGCTTGAGATGGTGCCTGAGATTTCGCCATGGCTGCGGACCGTCTTACAGTCCTCCCAATAGGACTAACCGATAGATTCTCTTTTGTCGGGCTATTTTTTTACGTATTGCCCGTACGGGCGGTTCCCGCAAACCGGCCTCCAGGTCATGAGGACTCGCCTGTCTGGGGGGATAGCCGAACTGGCAGAAAGGCGAGCGTTTCGGTGACGAGTTGAAGAGTTGTGGGCCGTGGCGGCACCGTATCACCCTACGATTTCTCACAACTTCGCGGCCAGCACAGCGAATGGTGGGTCTGGCATGTCTCGCAGGGTGCCTGATCTCTTGCAATACGCCCTTTTCAAGGGCTAAGATCAGGCGTCGTACGCACGTAGTTCTCCACGACATTCGGTGCCGTGTTTTGATCCCGATTACCCTGAGGTTCTTGTGGAAGAACGTCGAATCGAGGTGCTGACGGCCGAGGCGCTTGAGGCCCTGGAGCGGGGCGACCATGTGCGGGCAATCGCCATTACGGATCAGTTGGCCAGCGAGGCGCCCGACGATCCCCTGATCCACGTTGTTCGTGCTCGGGCGCTACTCATGGGCGGCGACCCGGAAGAGGCGATTGCCGCGAGCCAACGGGCCGTCCAGCTCGATCCCGCCGGCAGCAAGCCCCAGAGCCTTCTGGGAGTTGCCGCCTGGCGGTTGGGGCGGCTTACGCTCGCCCAGCAGGCTCTCGAAACGGCCATTCGCAACTCGGGCCAGCAGCCCGGACCGCTGGTGGATTTTGCCTGGTTTATGGCCTCCGAACGGGGCCCGCGCCTGGCGGAAGACGCAGCGCTGGAGGCCATTGCCGCGGCAGGCAACTCCTCCACCGCCTGGGCCGCCTTGGGGCTCAGCCAGTTACGACTGCACCGCCGGGACGACGCCACGGAGAGCCTTCGCCGGGCCTTGGAACTCGATCCCAACGATCCCTACGCCCAGTACGCCATGACACGACTTCTCCAGGACCGGCGCGCCGATGCGGACGCCGTTCATCTTGCCAGCATCCTCCAGGAAACGCCGGGGACCCAGGCCATCGTGGCAGATATTCGGCGAGAAGCCAAGCAGCGCCAGGTCGCTCGCCGGCTCGTGGAACGGGGCGCCTACCCCACGCCGGATCGCCATGACCGCCCGTACCGACCCTGGTTCTGGCTGGTGGCATCCATAGTCGTCATCTTTGTCTTGCTGACGACGCTTCAACCGTCGACCCCGCTGGCCATCTTCCTCTGCACGTTCTTTCCCCTCCTGGTCTTCTGGCTCCGACATCTCTGGTTCGACTAGCTGGGAGATGGATAGGCAGTTCACCCTTGGATCGTCAATCATGCCCGGTCAGGAACGTTCCCTCAAAAAGCTCCAGGAAACGCTCCGAGCCGACGGCGCGTATATCGAGGATGTGCCGCAGGCCTGAAGGAGAGTCATGTGGTCCGTTACGAGATCAACCAACCGATCACCGTCGAGGAGGCGATCGACCTTTACAACCGGTCGACGCTCGGCGAGCGGCGCCCTGTCGATCGGCCTGACATTTTTGCGAAGATGCTGGCCCATGCCGATGTCACAATCACCGCCTGGGACGGCGATCGGCTGATTGGGATCGCCCGGACGCTGACCGATTTTGGATATGTGGCCTACCTGGCCGATCTGGCAGTTGACGCGGCGTGGCAGTGTCAGGGCATCGGCAAGAGACTGATCGAGATGACCCGTCAGGCCTTGGACGAGACGGCGTTCATCACGCTGCTGGCTGCACCGAAGGCCAACGAATACTATGAACGGCTGGGGTTCGAGCACAACGAACGTGCCTGGGTTCTGCCCGCGGGAAAGCCGCTTGAACGGAAGTGAGAACGTTCAATCCCGTTGCATCGAAAGAGGGGAAGATGCACGCAAAGCCCGATGGGGGCCAGCCGATCATCCTGTTTGACGGCGTCTGCAACCTGTGCAACCGGGCGGTGCGGCTGGTCGTCGCTCTGGACGGGTCGAAGCGGTTCGATTTCGCATCGCGTCAGTCGGAATTCGGACGCCGGTTGCTGGAACGCCACGGCCTGGATGCCGAGCGGGACGACTCGATTGTGCTGGTGGGAGGGGATCGCGTCTTTCTTCGCTCCACTGCCGCACTTCATATCGCCCGTCGGCTCCGGTGGCCCTGGCCGCTGCTGTTCGGCTTGATTCTGGTTCCTCGCGTTTTGCGAGACGGGGCCTACAACTGGATCGCCAGGCATCGCTATCGCTGGTTCGGCAGGTCGGATAGCTGCCCACTCTCGCAGGGCGATCTGGACGGCCGTTTCCTGGGCTGACGGGGACCGTCCCAAGTTTCGCGTAGTGCAGCGGCAAAAAACGGGGACTGCCCTCCTCCGAGTGCAGGAAGCTTCTTCTTCGCGAGTTCTCAGCGACACCGTTGTATTCTCCAGAGCACCTCGCCTGAGGAAACAAGAGGCGAGACCTCCTTCTTCAGGCCAACGATACAGCACTCGCTGCCGCGGGCTCGGCCACCCTGGTGTTTCTGCGCTCGCGGTCTGCCCCCTTTTTGAACATGGAGCCCTGTAATGCTCGAGAAACCACGAAGCACGACGCGCCGAATTGCCCTTTGGACATTGCCGCCCCTGATTGCGGGGGCAATGTTCCTGGCCCTATCCACGGAGACCCGCGCTGCCGGAATGCTGATCGCGGACGGCGGCCAGGGGGGGATTCTCAAGATCGAACAGCAGGACGTCCGGGTGACCATCAACAACGGCATCGCCGTCACGGACGTGACCCAGGTGTTCCGGAACACGGAGAACCGTCAGGTCGAAGCTCTTTATCTTTTCCCCGTCCCCAAGGGGGCCTCGGTTGCCAACTTCAGCATGTGGATCGGCGGCAAGGAAATGATTGGAGAAGTCCTCGAAAAGAAACGGGCGAGGGAAATCTACGACAGCTACAAACAGGTCCGCCGCGATCCGGGTCTGCTCGAGCAGGTCGACTACAAGACATTCGAAATGAGGGTCTTTCCGATCGGCCCCCAGGCCGAGCAGAAGGTCCAGATCACTTACTACCAGCAGCTCGATTATGACCACGACTGGGCCACTTACGTCTACCCCCTGGCCACGGCGCCCCGCCCCGGCATCGATTCCCGCACCGAGGGTAGTTTTTCGCTCGACCTTCGCGTGAAATCGGAGGTGCCCATCGTGGGCCTGGAAAGCCCGAGCCATAAGGACGATTTCGTGGTGGTCGGCCATACCGACTCCTACTACCAAGCCAGCCTCGAAACGAAAGAGGGGGACCTGAACCGTGATGTTGTACTGGCCTACCAGGTGAAGCGGCCCATGACCGGCATCGACATGATCACCTCCAAATCGTCTGGCGACGACGGCTACTTCATGCTCACCCTAACCGCCGGCGAGGAGCTGGCGGCCGACAACCTGGGGATGGACTTCGTGTTCGTCCTCGACGTTTCGGGCAGCATGGCCCACGACGGCAAGCTGGCCCTCTCGGGGGAATCGATCGGCGCCTTCATCGACGAGCTGGCCCCGAGCGATCGGTTCGAGGTGATCACTTTCAACGTTGCCCCAACGAAGCTCTTTGGTGAACTCCGCACGGTGGAGGCGGCCTCGAAGGACGAGGCGGCCCAGTTTCTTCGCACCCAGCAGGGGCGCGGAGGGACGGTGCTGAAATCGGCAATGAGCCTGGCCTATCAGTATGGCCAGTCCGACCGGCCGCTGAACGTTGTGATCCTCAGCGACGGTATGACCGAGCAGGGGGAGCGAGTGGAACTACTGGCCCAGATCGCCTCGCGTCCCGCGCACGCCAAGATCTTCTGCATCGGTGTGGGCAACGAAGTGAATCGCCCCCTGCTGAGCCAGATGGCCGAGGATGCCGGCGGCCTGGCCGCCTTCCTCTCTCAGGGTGACGATTTCGGTCGTCAGGCCAAGGCCTTCCGCCGCAAACTCACCCGCCCGGCGGCCACCAACGTGAGAATCGAATTGGCCGGCGTCGAGGTCTACGATCGGGAACCCCAACAGTTGCCCAACCTTTACCACGGCATGCCGGTGCGGCTCTACGGCCGGTATCGGGGGGAGGGCAATGTCGACGTTCGTGTCCAGGCTGAAATCAACGGCGCCCCCATCGGTCAATCCATCCAGGTGCAGTTTCCCGGCTCCGAATCGGGCAATCCCGAAATCGAGCGGATGTGGGCGTCGCAGAAAGTCGATCGATTGCTGAAGGATGCCGACCGGGCGGGTTCCCGATCGACGGTGGTCGACGAGATCGTCCGTCTCGGCGAGTCGTACTCGATTGTCACCGAGTACACCTCATTCCTCGTTCTGGAGAATGATGCGGAGTACCAGCGTTGGAACATCGATCGCAAGAACCTCCTCCGGACCGGCCGGGACCGCAAAGAGCAGCAGCTCGTCAGGGCTCAACTCGAGGCGCTGCGAGAGAAGGCCCTGGCCGATCTGGGTCCGCAAGAGAACGCCCCGAAGAACCAGACGGTCAAACAGCCGTCGCCCGCTACTCCGGCCGAGCAGGTTGCCACGCGCAGCACCCCCGCTCCCGCGCAGCCGCGAACGACCAGCCGCGATCTCGATTTCAGCCCCTCCAATCGTCCCAGCCTGGGTGGCGGCGGCGGGGCCTTCGACCCGATCACTGGCGCGATCGCACTGGCCCTGGCCGGCCTGGGCCTGGGCGCCTCGCGACGCCGATCGGGACGGAGAAACGAGGAATAATGGAACGGTGGAGCGTTGGAATGATGGGGAGTGGAACAGACTCTCCATCATTCCCACCGTGGCGTGTGTCTCGAGGGACCAAGGACTATCCGCGATACCTGCTGCTGGTGCGTCAAGATGCACCCAACCTGTTGACAAGCCCATGTCCACCGCCCAGTGCACCTGCCCAATCGAGAGTAACGATCAAGCGTGGAGTCTCCCGGTTGCCTCGCTGCTGTTGACCCTGGCCGCCATACTCGTGCTCCCCTTCGACTGGCTTTCATCCTGGCTCCAGTACGATCGAGCGGCCGTCCATGGTGGCCAAGTCTGGCGGCTAATCACCTGCCAACTCACCCATTGGTCCTGGGACCACCTGTTCTGGGACGCGGCTGCCCTGTTATTCCTGGGCTGGGTCCTGGAGCGTCAGGATCGCCGCTCCCTGCTGATCTGCCTGGGCCTCTCGGCAGTTCTGATTCCGGCCGTTGTCCACATTTGCCTCCCGGATCTGGCCACCTACCGCGGCCTGTCGGGGATCGATTCCGCCGTATTCGTTCTGCTGGCGGTCACGCTCTTTTGCAGGTTTCGCGCCGATGGCGATCGGGTGTGGACATGGGCCTGCGTGGCCATGCTTGCTGGCTTTGTGGGGAAGGTGGGTTTCGAACTCGTTTGCGGCGGCACTATTTTCGTGGATTCCGCAGGCTCTGGAATGCTGCCGGTGCCGCTGGTGCATGTGGTGGGCGGGGCGCTGGGGGCCGCGTGTGGATGGTCCTGGCGAGTGCCTTCGACATTAATGGGGTTGATCGATTTTCTGAAGGCCACCGAAGAAGTGCCTGAGACGCCCTGACAGGGTGTGGGGGTCTCCCATGAGCATCAAGGTGCACGATCGGTGGTCTCGGCAGCGGGTCTGAAAGGTGCAGGAATACACGCCGTCAGGAAATGCCGGGGTAAAGATCCTGACGTGGAAGTTTCAATTCCAATTGGAGTGATAGAACCGGTATTGCTGTCTGGCCGGCATGAATCGCGGCGTCAACCGGCGTCTTGGAGAATGTCACCTTGCCGCCAACGCACTCCCCTCGGTTTCGCACACCACTCGGAAGCCCACGTTGTGCGCCTTCTGCCAGGCCGGATAGCTCAAGCGGAACGACGAGCGGCAGCGTTTGGGCCGATCGTAGAACGACCCGCCTCGGACCACCTTCCTCGCGTGCGCGGCAGGTTCTTCGCGGCCGTCGCCCGAGTGATACGGATACGGAGCGTACGCCGACCGTGTCCACTCCGCCGCATTCCCGTGCATATCCGAACTCAAGGGCCAACCTGCCTCGCAGGCCGGCGTGTGAGCTGCCGCAGAGGGATGACGCTCCGTACTGCCGCGCGGCCGATTTGCCGCTCAACCGACGGGCGTGAAGGAGTCGGTGCTGCGAGTTCCCACCGAATCCTCTTCAGCCTCGGGCGGCAGGCCGCCGACCGTGATCTTGAGCGTGCCGGCCAGAAACGGATCGTACTCGGCTCCCATCAGCCGGCGAAGTTCCTCGGCGATCCGCTGGCACTGGACGAAGCAGAGCGGACACTGTGAGCAGTTGGGATCCCAGGGAGCACGGTAGACCAGCTCATACCACTGGCGGAAATCCCTGGTCGTTTCCAGTGCCCGGAGCTGTCGCTGCAGCGTGCTGATAGACCGCTCGGGCGGCCGGCGGCAGTGCTGGAAGACCGGTCGCGTGAAACCGCTGCCGGTTTCGTCTCGACTTCCGCATACGAGGTACGAAGCCCCCGTGATGGAGTAGACGTTGATACAGTAGCGTCCAAAACGGGTTGATTCGATGCCGGGATTCATCGCCATTCCTGCGGATCTGCGGCGCGAGGGGGAAGTAGCCGCCACCTGCGCCGAAAACGGGAGCCGTCCGCCGCAGCTCTTCCTCAGGCGCTGGTCAAACATGCCTGGGGACCTGCTCCGCTGGCGGCGGTCCGGCGTCCCTGCTGGATTACTCGCAAACGGATGCCAAGGTGTGACAGGCCGTGTTCTGACTCCCGCCGCCGGGCACCTGTTGAACCCCGTATCGATTGCAGGACCCGGGCGACCGGGGAGCCCGGTTTCTGGGGATGCAGAGCCGGGGTGTTTCGCAACCCCCAGCGGAACCAACCGTTACCGTGGTTGAACCTGTGGATCGACGTGGTTAACATGGACAAAGTTCGTCCCTTTATCTGGGGGCTGATCTGGCGATTTCCGATTTCCGATGGAGCCGCGGTGGATGGAGGAACTCCATTCCGTAAGTCGATGGATCGAAAAGGTTAAGGCCAACGACCAGGAGGCTGCGCAGCGACTCTATGAACGTTATCTCCAGCAGCTTGCCGACCGGGCGCGGAAGCGGATGAACGAGTCGACGCGGCGGATGGCCGACGAGGAGGACGTGGCCCATACCGCCCTGACGAACTTCTTTGCCCAGATTCGCCAGGGCTCATTTCCGCAACTTGCCAATCGCTACGATCTCTGGCAGGTGCTCCTCATGCTCACCAACCGCCGGATTGCCGACCTGCAGCGTCGGCGCTACTGTCTGAAACGCGGGGCCGGCCGTGAGGTGGGGGAGTCGGCCATTAGCCCATGCCCTGCGGAGGCCTGCCGGGCGCTGGAGCAGGTGGTTGGCCGAGAACCCGAGCCCGAAATGGCTGCCGAGATGGAGGAGCTATGCCAGCGGCTGCTCGACCGGCTCGAGGATCCGCTCCTGAAGCAGATCGCCACCTTGAAACTGGAAGGCTATGACCATGCGGAAATCGCCGGGCGTCTGGGTTGCGTCCGGCGGACCGTGCAACGAAAACTCTTACTGATTCGGGAGATCTGGCAGGCTCTCGACGAGCCGGACGAGGAGAGCT
>CAYSCH010000062.1:0-14441 GCA_964429355.1 uncultured Planctomycetaceae bacterium
ACCAGGATTCCCATCCCGGCCGAGAGCCAGAGTCCTCGCGGCGTGGTTCCATCCTCCAGGGCAAACGACAGGATCGCAGGCGTCATCAAGACGCAACACGCGCCGACCGCGATCGCAATCCGTATGGCGGCCCGCAGGGGAGTACGGGCGTAAGTCCCGAAGAGTCTGCCGCCGAGGTCGAGAAGGAGGGCAAGTTCCCCGAGAATGACTGGGATCATCAGCACGCTGGACATCTTCCTCTCCTCCCCAGGAACGGACGTCACTCTGGGCAGCCCAATAGCATGACTTCCTCGGCCGCCACTGACCAATTCGCGAAAAGAACCGTCCAGTCCACTATCATCCTTTCTCCTTTTCTCCCGGGCAAGGAATCTTGGGCTGGGCTTCGGGGTAATTGTCGAACGTGGCTTCCACTGGGACAAGCCGCAGTGGCGGCCTTCAGAGTCTCGGCTCTGGGGGCGTCATTGTCACATAGGAGTGCGAGAACATGGGGCCCCCGGTCGCCGGCGAGAATTACACTCCCCGCATAGGGGCCGCCCTGTTCCGTCTTCTCATACGAGACTCCACAGTCCAATCCAACGCATGCCCCCCATCCTTGTGTATCTCTTGTCCCTATGCGATGCTTCCCCCCGTTCCATTTCGATTCTCACTGAATAAACTACCTACGTGGGCCGAGTCTATCCGTGAGAAAGGCAGTGAGACGCACCGATGGAACGCGGTTATCTGTGTTCGCCTCAGCACGTCGATGCTCATGGGCGGAGCCGCCGAAATGGTCGCCCACGGAACGGCCGTCGTGATCGATTGAGAAACTTCTCGGGAAACAAAGCCATGCACAAGTCCTTCGCCATCCTCCTGGTCGGCCTGATCACCGTTTCCGGTCGCGACCCAGTGCACGGGCAGGCCGTTGCCGCCGGCGATCTTGAAACCCGGGCACGACAGTTCATCGAGCAGCTTCACGCCGGCCAATACGATCGGGCTGTCCAGAGCTTCGATGCCGCGATGACCGCCGTGATGCCGGCGAGCAAACTGCAGGACGCGTGGAAGTCGTTGTCACCCGGGTCCGGAGCGTTCAAGGAGATCGTCGCCGTGACGATCACCAAACAGGGCAAGTTCGATATCACCGTCGTGACGTGCCGATTCGAAAAGGACCAGCTCGACGTCAAGCTCGTCTACGACACGGAAGGCAAGTTGAGCGGGCTGTGGTTCGCGCCGGCCACGCCCCCTCCGAGCCCGCCTCCTCCCTATGCGGATCCAACGTCGTTTAGTGAAGAAGAAGTGACCGTTGGCTCCGGCTGGTGGGCACTCCCCGGCACGCTCGCCCTGCCCGTCGGCGAGGGGCCGTTCCCGGCCCTCGTGCTTGTGCATGGCTCAGGCCCCAACGACCGCGACGAAACACTGGGCCCCAACAAGCCCTTTCGCGATCTGGCCTGGGGACTGGCCAGTCGCGGGATCGCCGTGTTGCGCTACGAAAAACGAACCAGACACCATCGTCTCAAAATGGCCTTGGTCGCAAACAGCGTGACCGTCAAGGAAGAAACCATCGACGATGCGCTCGCCGCCGTGGCTACCCTTCGTGGCACGGAGAAGATCGACGCGAAGAGAATCTTCGTCCTGGGCCACAGTCTGGGCGGAATGCTGATTCCCAGGATCGCGGCGGGGGATGAGAGCGTGGCGGGCTTCATCATTTTCGCCGGCACGAGCCGGCCGTTTGAAGAAATTATCCTCGAGCAAATGGAATACGTTCTTGCCCTGAATGATGGACTCTCGGTGGAAGATCGCCAGACGCTTGAGAATCTCCGGGCGCAGGTCGCCCGGGTGAAGTCCGCGGAGATATCGAAGGAGACTCCTGCTTCCGATTTGCCACTCGGTGTTCCCGCCAGTTACTGGCTTGACCTGCGGGGCTACGAACCAGCACAAGAAGCAACCCAGATCGAAAAACCACTCCTCGTCGTCCAGGCAGGCCGTGATTACCAGGTGACGATGGATGACTACGCACTCTGGCAACGGGCACTTTCAGGAAAGCCGAACGTTACCTTCCGCCTCTATCCCAAGTGCAATCATCTATTCATCGAAGGCGAAGGGGAGTGCACTCCCGCCACGTATGCCGAACCGGGGCACGTTGCGAAGTCGGTCGTTGAGCATCTCGCGAATTGGATTCAGACGCAACGCTGACTCACTGCTCGGCAATCGCCGCAACCGGCGACGGACGTCGAAATCGCAGACTTCTCGTCGGTAGCTTTCTGCGGCGGCGACGAGACGGCCGCGGTTGTTTCCGGAATCGCGCTGGCTATGTTCTCGAGCTGGCTCTAAACATCAAACCGGTTGCGGCTGGTTCGGCGCCCGGAATTCACCAGACTGGCGATCAACTCCCGCACGACGTCGTCTTTCTGCATGTCCGTAGCCACTTCCAAATTGTAGCGCCATGCAGGCACGCGGCGACGATCGAACACGGTGGCTCCCATCGTCAGATCGCCCCGGGTTTCCACGTCGCCGGCCATCTCCTTGGTGGTAAACAGCTCTGGATTAGCAACCGCCATCAGGGTCACGGAATCGTGAACGTGAATGCCTTCCAACCCGAACTGCTGACGATAGGCTCGAAACGCCGGCGGCAGGATCTGGTGCAGCAACCCGCCTACCTTGGTCGACTCGGGCGGGAGCTGGTTGAGCAGGTCGTAGGATAAGACAACGCGATTGGTGACATCCAGCGGAACCAGGGTTTTGGTGCACAACGAACGAAGTACGGCACGTGCCGACTCGGGATCGCAATAGAAATTGAACTCGGCCGCAGGGGTGATATTCCCCGGCACGGCCACCGTGCCACCGCTGATTGCCAGTCGCCCTACCAAGGACGGCAACTCCGGATCTCGCTGAAAGGCCCGGGCAACGTTCGTCAGCGGCCCAAGGGCAATAATCGTCACCTCTTCGGGGTTCGCCCGAACCTCATCGCAGATGATCTTCTCGGACGGGTGACGGGTACGAAGTTCGGCCACATCCAGGTGGACGCCCCCAAGACCGTCGATCCCGTGGAGGTGACGGCCATCCACCGGCAGGCCGTTGTCGGCATACGACGCCACTCCGAGCCGCGGCCATTTCGGAGGATCCAACTGTTCGATCAGGGCCTGAACATTCCGTGTGGCAACCTGAGGCGATACATTCCCCGCAACGGCTGTCACCGCAATCACATCCAGCTTCGGATCGAACAAGGCCATGCACAATGCCAAGGCATCGTCGATCCCCGGATCGAGGTCCAAAATCACCTTTTTCGGCATCCGAATCCTCGTATCTCGCGTCACACGAACGGTTTGCTACTACGGGGGGATTGTAGAGAACCTAATCCGCTCCGACAAGGGGGTAAAGCAAATCCTCTCGCACGGAGAAATGGACAATCTGGACAACATGCGTCGTTTCGAACAGACCGCCCACAACTGTTGTCACGTCACTTGGCCGGTTAGAATGGCCCGCTTTCCAATAGCGTTCTTCGCTCCAGTCACCACCCGAATTGCCGACGGAATAGAAGTGGCGTTTCCTCGATTGCCGTTGCCGCTTCTGTTGGATCAGACGCTATGCTGGATAACCAGTTGGGATGCACCAGAAGTGTCGGTTCGCCGGCATCACCTCGGACGCGAAGAGAACCGCAATGATCAAACCGATCGTGGCACGAGTCAAACGAGGCGAAAGCCTGACCATGGAGGAGATGTCCGCCGCGATTGGACTGATTATGGACGGAGCCTGCGACCAGGACGATATTGCGGACTTCCTCGTTGGCCTTCACGAGAAAGGCGAGACGGTGGCGGAAGTGGCTGGTGCCGCGGCTGCCATGCGGCTCCATATGACACCCATCCGCACAGAGCGGCCGGATGTCATCGATGTGGTTGGAACGGGCGGAGACGGCTCCGGGACGTTCAACATCAGCACGGCAGCCGCACTGGTGACCGCCGCCGCCGGGCAGCCTGTCGCCAAACACGGCAATCGCCGCTTCACCAGCAAGAGCGGTTCGGCGGATGTGTTGGCGGAGTTGGGAGTGAACATCGAGGCCGATGTGGCACAAGTCGAGTCCTGCCTGGAAGAATTGGGCATCTGCTTCTGCTTCGCCCCGCTCCTTCATCAAGCCATGAAACATGTCGGCCCCGTCCGCAAGAAAATTTCCACGCCAACAATCTTCAATATTCTCGGGCCGTTGGCCAATCCCGCTCAGGCACCCTACCAATTGCTCGGGGTTGGCAAACCCCACTTGCGGCCGCTGCTTTCAGAGGCCCTGGCGTTGCTCGGTTCCCGGCGTGTGCTCGTCGTCCACGGCACGGACGGGCTGGACGAGGTGACCGTGGGAGCTTGTACGGAGGTCACCGAAGCCAGCGGTGGGCAACTCAAGGAGTTTGTCTGGACTGCCCACGATTTCGGACTGCCAACCGGTTCCCGCGAGACAATGCTCGTTGAGACTCCGATGGAGAGCGCTGACTTGATTCGTCGGATTCTGGCGGGAGAGAAAGGCCCCCATCGCGATGTCGTCGTTGCCAACGCAGCCGCGGCGCTGTGGACGGTTGGCAAGTCGGAATCGCTGATGGAATGCGCCCATCGGGCGGCCGAGGCCCTCGATAGCGGTGCTACGGCCGAACTGCTCGCTTGCCTCGTCCGACGGAGCAACCAATGCTGAATCGCTCCACTTTTCGGCTTGTTCTCCTGGTATCCCTGGCCCACGCGCTGGTGCATATCTTCGAGCATTCGTTTGCCTGTGTGGAGCAACTCGTGGTCACCGACGACACGTTCGCGATCCTGTCGGAAGTGCGCAGGCAGACGTCCGGCCAACTTGGCAGCACGCTCCGACTCCCCTTCGGGCTCTGCGCCATGCTCGCGGGCTGGCTGGCCGATCGATACGGCTCGAAATGCCTTCTCCAGGTCTATCTGGTCGGGGCCAGCGCGGCCGCCCTGCTCGCCTTCTGGTCACCAAACTTGGCGGCAATGTACGCATCGATGTTCGTTCTCGGCATGTTTGCCAGTATCTATCACCCTGCCGGCGTGAGCCTGATCACCCACCACACCACGCCGGAAAACCGCTCCCTTGCGCTGGGTTATCATGGCATTCTGGGAGCGGCGGGTACCGCCGCGGGGCCCCTTCTTGCCGGAGTGATCCTCGCCAATGGTGCCCAGTGGCGGCAGTACTATCTCGCACTGTCGGTCCCCGGCATCCTGCTCGCCTTGATCTTCCGATCCATGCTGTCCGATCAGGATGGCAGGGTCCCGCACGAGTCAACCGGCGACAACCAACCGCACCCTGAAGACAAGACCCACTGGGACGCCTACATCACCTTGCTTTTCGTCACCAGTCTGGCAGGGATCGTCTATGCCGGAATCCTCAACTTCCTCCCGAGATATCTGGATCAAACCGGCTTGAATTTCCAGATTCCCAAAGAAAGTCTCCGGAACTACCTCACAGCAAGCGTCCTGGCCTTGGGGGCCATCGGGCAGTATACGGCCGGACGATTGGCCCGCCCCTCCACCCTCGAGGCCCTCATTGCAGCGTCGTTCTTCGCCACCGCTCCATTCGTCTTCTGGATGGGATTCGCCGAAGGCCACGCCCGGCTCTGGGCGGCTGGCGGATTCACCACCCTGTTCTTCATGCACCAGCCCCTCGTAAACAGCCTCATTGCCAAGTACGTCCCACGACGGCGGCGAAGCCTGTGTTTCGGCCTGAGTTTCTCGGTCGGCTTCGGAGTCGGCAGTATCGGTCCAACCGTTTCGGGTTTGGCCCAGACCAATTTGCGCAACTTCACCATCCTGGGAACCTTGTTAACGATCGCCGCAGTCCTGTGCCTGTCCCTGTGGTGGAGATACGGCGGCCAAGACCAGCAGCAGGCGGTTCTCGGTGGGTAATTGCTGCGGTTATCTCGCCTGGACGAAAGGTGTGCAAGACGGGGACGAGTTGTCGATAGAAACAGACGACCGGGAGACGATATCCACCCTTGTGTCGCATACGGGCGAGCTGAATGCCGCCGGGCCGATGAATCGAGCCGCGTAGATCGGCCGGACTTTGCCCGTCCGTCCGACTGCAGTCACGAAACAGACACCCCCTCTAGAGAGTAATCTGCCTTTCCAGGTTGCATGGCTCGCGATAGATTAGAGGGTTCACTGAAAGGGCGAGGCCACGGCACCCAGTCTGGCAATGGGGACAGGCATCCTCCATCTTGGGAGGACAACCGGCGTGACACGCAAGGGCCAGTCCCTTTCTGGCTAGTCATATCAAGTAACTGACAACAGGATGGGTCGCACAAACCAGACCCATCAAACACAATTCCAATTGCAGACGTAGACAAGGAGATCACCCACATGGCCAAACCCGGTAGAAAACTCAAGAAAGCGAATCACGGCAAACGCCCGGCCTCGAGCAAGGCTCGCAAGCAGAAACGCCAGGTCGTGCGAACCTAGGACTCGTCACCAGCCGGAGGGACGTTGCCATCAGCTCGTCGGAACTGCCAGAAGAAGGGGACCGTCTCCCGGCAGAACTTTGCCGAGTGCCTTGCGCCAATCGGATTGGAACGATCCCTGGGGATTCAAAAAACTAAGACGGGCCGAGAACTGTCGATCCGGATTGTTCCTTGCGGCGGGTCGGGCCGGGTTGTTGGGCACCGGCGAGTCGCTGCCGACTTGAACCGTACGAGAAGGAGTTGAGTGTGCCGAAGAACCTGATAATTGATCCCTCTGAGTACGATCTGAATCACGTGATTGCGGATATCGAAGAAATCCGCAAGTGCAATTGCCAACGTTTTGAGATGGAGCAGTTGACTGCGATCGTCTTTGAGGATCGTGATCGGCACATTTGCGTGGGCTACAAGGACCTGACCGAGAACGAATTCTGGGTTCGCGGACACATGCCGGGCATGCCGATCATGCCCGGGGTGATCATGTGCGAGGCAGCCGCCCAACTGGCCAGCTATTACACGCAGCATCAGAAACTGATGGATGCGGAGATGATGGGTTTCGGAGGGTTGGAGGACGTTCGGTTCCGGGGAGTGGTTCACCCGGGCGATCGGTTTGTGGTAGTTGGCCAGTTGATCAAGATCCGCAGCTCTCTGATGATCAGCCGCTTCCAGTGCATCGTCCACGACAACGTTGTCTGTGAAGGTACGATCAAGGGGATCCCGCTTCCGGTCGAGGCGATTCGCGGAATCCAGGGGAAAGACTAAATGGCCTTGCGTGATTCCCGGAAGAAATAGTCGCCATGAAGATAGCCGCGTGGGCTTGCCCCGCGCTCGGGTTTCGTCCCTGTTTTGCCCGCGAACCCCTGTTTCGACGGCGAACTCTGTCAGCCCCGGCCCATCGAGTTCGTCCAGTGCCTTGCCGCAATTCCCTCCGGGAACCCTGCAAGGCTGATTAGGCTTCTTACGTTCACAAATGAAGGGAGGATTCTCTGCCAGAGTCCTCCCTTTTTTGTGCCCATTCCTGGAACTGCACTCCGGTGCGTCACGAAGCACTATCCGAGTTTCCACGGAGCGCGATACTCGTAGTGGAGCAGCTCGTTGGCTTCAGGGAAGTTGGTGATTTTTTCTGCAACCGGATCCCACTCGAGGCGTTTGCCGAGCGTGTGCGAGATATGGGACAGGTGGGCCATCAGGGTCGAGCGGTGCCCATCCTCGATGTCGCAGTTCGGTTTTTCCCGGGTCCGCATGCAATCGAGGAAGTTCCGGGCGTGGAGAGCCGTGTGATTCTTGTTGCCGCCATCTTCCTTGACGTCCATGGCCTCCATACGCGGTTTCGAGTCCTGAAACTGGCCGCCTTGTTCGGGAATAACCTCGAATCGGCCGTCTCCACAGTACAGGGTGCCCTGGGTGCCGCGAATCTCGAAATACCCTTCTCGGGGTAGCGTGCGGTTCCCGCTCGACTCGTACATGCCAAAATTCAGAAGCCGACCGGCAGGGAATTGGAATGTGACATGGAGGGTATCGGGTATGGTTCGATCATCATCGACTACGTATTTTCCTCCCATGGCGCAGATCGAGGTCGGGGCCTCGTCGCCGGTGATCCAGCGGATGCAATCGAAGAAATGCACGCCGTTGTTGGCCGTTTGCGAGGAGTAGAGGTTCCACCAGCGGAACTTGTAAGGAGCGATGTTCGCCTGAAAAGGCCGCATCGGGCGCGGGCCGAGCCACATCTCCCAGTTCAGATCGGCGGGCGGATCGCTCGGCGGCTCGTGACCGATGCCTCGAGGGTAGAGGTTGCTGCGGTGGTACGTGCGGGAGACCGACACATGTCCAAGCCCGCCTCCACGTACGAGTTCGGCGGCCTGGGCATAGAGAGGGGATGAACGACGGTGCAGGCCAACCGTCACAACACGTTCTGTCTCCCTCGCCACCTCGATCATGCGGCGGCCTTCACGGACCGTGATGGAGACAGGCTTTTCTACGTACACATCTTTGCCGGCCTTGCAGGCCTCGATCGTCTGGATGGCGTGCCAGTGGTCGGGCGTGGCAATGACCACCGCATCGATATCCTGACGTTCCAACAGTCTGCGAAAGTCCTCGTAGGTCTCGGGCTTTCCGCCGAGGCGCTCTTTGGCCGCCAGGAGAGCCGCTCCGTGGACGTCGCACAGCGCGACGATCTCCATGTCCTTATGGGTCAGAAACGCGGAGATCAACTGGCCGCCTCGGTTTGCCACACCGATGAAACCAAGCCGTATCCGATCATTCGCGCCCGTCTGTGTCTGAGCCATCCCAAATCTCCGTTATCTGAATCTCTCGCCCAACGCGTTGCTTTACGGCCAGCGGCTGCGACTATCCCAGCTTCCAGGGGCTGCGGTACTCATAGTGCAACAACTCGTTAGCCGCCTCGCTGTTGGTGAACCGTTCTTTCTCGGCGTCCCAGTTGAGACGTTCGCCAACGGCCAGCGAGATGTTCGCCATCAGGCTGAACGTGGTGGAGCGATGACCGATCTCGACATCCGCCCTCGGCTTCTCGCGGGTTCGCATGCAATCCAGGAAATCGCGGGCATGGAGAGCCGTGAGGGTCTCGTTCTTGCCGTCGGCCTCAACCTTCTCGGGTTTCATTCGCGGATCGCGGGGTTCTTGGAACTGGCCGCCCCGTTCCGGCTCGATCTCGTACCCTCGCCCGCTCGGGTACACATAGACCGTCCCCTGCGTTCCTCGCAACTCGATCTCGCCCGCCGGAAAGGCCGGATTCCCGCTCGCTTCGTACTGACCGAAGATTGCCAACCGGCCTGAGGCGAATTCGAAACACGCTTCGAGGGTGTCGGGAATGGTGCGATCGTCGTCGACAGCAAATCGGCCTCCCATGGCACAAACCGAACTGGGAGCCAGTTCGCCGGTGCACCAGCGGATGGCGTCCAGATAATGGACGCCCCAGTTGCCCATCTGGGAAGAATAGAGATGCCACCAGCGAAACTTGTACGGGGCGATGTTGTCCTGGTAGGGGCGTTCCGGACGCGGTCCGAGCCAGAGATCCCAGTTCAAACCCGGCGGGGACGCCGTCGATTGGGCACGCCCGATGCCGCCCGGAGTCATGTTGCTCAACCGGTAGGCCCTCGCAACTGCAATGTGGCCGACATCGCCGGCGATGGTCCGTTTCGCCAGTCCCTCGTAAAGAGCGGAACTCCGACGGTGCGTTCCCACCTGAACAACCCGCTGGTTGCGCCGCGCGGCTTCCACCATCCGCCGTCCCTCGTGGATCGTGACCGACAAGGGTTTCTCAACGTAAACGTCCTTCCCGGCGTCGCACGCCGCGACGGTCTGGATCGCGTGCCAGTGATCAGGCGTGGCAATAACGATCGCGTCAAGATCCTGGCGGTCGATGAGCTCGCGGAAATCCTCGCAAGTCTCCGCCTTGCCGTCCAGGCGGGCGCTGGCTTTCTCAAGCGCGGGCTGAAAGACGTCGCAAAGTGCGGCTATCTCGCAGTCCTTGTGTTCCATGAAAGCCGACATGAGCTGCCCCCCGCGATTGGCAACACCTATACAGCCGACCCGGATGCGGTCATTGGCACCGAGCACTCGCGCCGCCTCCAGCTTGGGGACTCGCAACGCATCGGCAGCCAGCGCTGCCGCAACACCGGTTCGCGTGAAAGCTCTTCGCGAAATCTTGGTCGCCATCAGTATCTCTCCCGCCAAAGCTGGTAGCAGTTCGCAGATCCATCGCGTCGAGGACCGTCGAAGTCGATGCCCAGATGTTAGGGAGTCGGACGAGAAAAATCCACCAACCCGAGCAGGTGGAGAAGAAAAAAACACGCCCCGCGTGGATCTCGAAGGGATACTGCTGAGGCGTTCTCCGGCTACGGCGATTCTGAGCGCCGCTCACAAACCACCGATTGTACCACCCATGCCGTGGGAAAGTTCTGTCAGGGCAGACAAATAATGGCCAAACGGACCACCCCTCTGGAGAAGCAATTGGCCCCCGCCGATCTCAATGGTGTTTGGTATGGACATCCGTCAAGAATCGGCTATTCTTTCCTGGTAGGCAGGCAAGCGGCATTCGCATGTGCCGGAGGAGAGGATGCCACTCAACCCGCTTGGGAGGTTCCGGTCATGGCAAAAAAAACCGTCTTGTTAGCGGAAGACGATCCAGGGCATGAGGCCCTGTTTCGGCGGGTCGTGCCCCATGCGGAGGTGGATTGCGAACTTGTGGTGGTCCACGATGGTGTTGAAGCTCTTGAGTACCTCTTCGCCACCGGGGAGTACGGGCATCGCGACGCGGACGATGTTCCGGACCTGTTTCTTCTCGATCTGAGAATGCCACGGATGGACGGTCTTCAGGTGCTCCAAGTACTTCGTCGGGTTCGAGGCGTGGAACGGCGAGACCTTCCTCCAATCATCGTATTGACCAGCTCGGAGCGGGATGAAGATATTGCCCAGGCCTACGAATTGGGTGCCCAGAGCTATATCTGCAAACCCATGAGCTACCCGGAGTTCGCCGACACCGTATGCGATACCCTGGAATACTGGTTGGGGCTGAATCGCCCGGTTCCGAAGCGGGTGGAAGGTGCGTTGCCACCCGACGCCGGATAACGGTGCAACGCGTCCGAGTAGCAGGCGAGAACGTTCCTGCCCCCTCCACGGGGATACGAATCGGAGTATCCCTCGTTTGGCCTCAGCCGATCTGGTACTTGGATGTGTGCATGAGGTGGCGGCAATACTCTACGGTTGTCCATCGCCTTGGCGCGTGGATCTGAACTCGTCTTGCATTGCTTGGGCAAGCTGGTTATTCTCGCACGGCATTTTGCCGGGCGACAGTTCGGACGCTACGTGGCGACCGGAATTGCCCTGGCCCAGGTATCGGGGGACGCCTTCGTGCCCAATTCCACCTCCCAGACGGCCTTGCCCCATTCCCCAGCCTGTCGCCTCGCCGGGCTTGGCAACTCCGTCGTAATCCTCCTGACGCTCACTGGGTGCGGGACGTTCACGGCCGGAAGCAAGAATGCAGACGGGGTGCAGTTGTATCAACAGGGGCAGTACCAGCCCGCCCTCGAAAAATTCCAGCAAGCGGCCAATGCGGATCCCAATGATCCGGATGCGGCCTATAACCTGGGCCGAGTTTACCATCGGCTCGCCGCAATCAACAACGACGCCAAGGCGGCGGCACAGGCGGAACAGTTTTATCAGATCGCCATCGATCGGGACAGCAACCACGTAGAAGCACATCGAGCCCTGGCGGTGTTCTATGTCGAACAAGGAGAGAGCAACAGGGCATTCAATCTGCTGGAAGAGTGGGCCGTCCGGCAATCGAACGCCCCGGATCCCCATATCGAGCTGGCACGGCTCCATGAGGAATTTGGCGATAAGGCAGCCGCGAAGGAGCAGTTGCTCGAAGCACTCGCCATCGATCACGAGAATCCCCGAACGCTCGCTGCGTTAGGGCGCCTGCGAGACGAAGCGGGGGAGTACGCTCAAGCCATGGAGAACTACCGCAAATCGCTCGCGCTGGACCGATTTCAGCCCGAAGTTGCCTCTCGCGTTAACGCTCTGCAGAGCTCATTGTCGACCGCTCCGCTCTACACATCCCCCAGCAGTGATACCCGAATGGTAAGTTCCGGCATGCCCACGCAGCGGTAGGGTCCCGCCGACGCCATTTCTCCGCTCCCGCAATCATGCCCTCACTGGGCCTCTTGCCGTACCGACCGGAAGCGAATCCCTCTCTGACAAGGAGCCCCCGCTGGTGGCTCGGAGTATCGCCCCCCCCGGCAGGCTCGTCCTACTGAGATGTCGCTGGCCTTCTGCCGGCCAGTGGAACTTCAGAACCAGTGCCATCTGCGGTAGTGGTGGCGCCGGCGAGGCCGCCCCCATCCCCAAAGGTGCCAGCGGCCGCTAAAATAGTTCGTTTATCGCATTCGGCGACCGCGTTTCTGGCGGTCCGCGGCTCAGATCCGTTGTGGATTGGCCGCGACCGGAGCGTGAAAGCCCTCTCCCGTTTCCGCCACAAGACGGACTCCATTCAGACAGAAGGGAAGTACGATGCCTCGTGTGATTGTGTTGGATCCCCTTTCGCAAGACGGACTGGACCTCCTCGAGTCAGCCGGCAACATCGAGTACGAGATTCGCACTGGGCTGTCAGGCAAGGAATTGAAACAGGCGCTGACGGAATACGATGGCGCGATCTGCCGCAGCGGAGTGAAGATTACGGCGGAGGCTCTCGAGGGTAACAAGCGGCTGAAGGCGATCGCACGGGCTGGAGTTGGAACCGACAATATTGACAAGGATGCGGCGACCCACCAGGGCATCGTCGTGATGAACACGCCGGGAGGCAACACGATCTCGACGGCCGAACAGACGATCACGTTGATGATGGCCCTCTCCCGGAATATCCATGCCGCCTATCAGAGCCTGGTCGAAGGACGCTGGGATCGCAAACTCTACATGGGCACCCAGTTGGCCGGCAAGACGCTGGGAATCATCGGTCTCGGCCGTATCGGGCAGGCGGTTGCCAAACGTGCCCAGGCCCTGGAGATGCAGGTGATCGGCTACGATCCGTTCCTTTCGGCCCAGCGGGCAAAGGATCTGGGCATCACAACATGCGACTCGCCCAAGGAGATGCTTCCCGATATCGACTACCTGACGGTTCACACGCCCCTGACGGACGAGACGCGAAACCTGATTGGCAAGGATGAGATCGCGTTGATGAAGCGCGGCGTGCGCCTGATCAACTGTGCCCGGGGGGGCATCTACAATGAGGAAGCGCTCGTTGAAGGTCTCAAGAGCGGGGCACTGGCGGGAGTCGCTCTGGACGTCTTCGTTTCCGAACCGTGCACCAACAGCTCGCTGTTCGGCATGCCTGGTGTGCTCTGCACACCGCACCTCGGAGCAAGCACCGAAGAGGCGCAGACGAATGTGGCTGTCGAGGCGGCGGAGCTGCTCATCGACTTCTTCACGACCGGAGCGATCCGGCAGTCCGTCAATATGTCGCCCCTGGATCCGAAGACTTTGGAGGGGTTGCGAGGGCACCTCAACGTGGCTTACCGGCTGGGGATACTCTTGGCACAGGTAGACCACGCGCCGCCGATTTCGTGCCGGCTGAGTTACCAGGGGGATGCCAGCAAAAAAAATACATCCCTCATTACGGCCGCCTTTGCCGCTGGTCTCATGCAGCACGCCATGGATTGCGAAGTCAACATCGTCAATGCGGAAGTGTTGCTGCGCGAGCGTGGAATCGAGCTGGTTGAGGAACGGTCGACCGATCCGGGAGAATTCAGCTCGTTGATTACGGCGGAAGTCGTCAGTGACCAGATGACATCGAAGGCATCCGGAACGCTGTTCGGAAACAAGCCGCGCCTTGTGCGGAAGGGAGACTTTCAGGTCGAAGCCCCACTGGGGGGTACCCTGCTCCTGTTCAACCACCGCGACACGCCGGGCGTCATCGGACGAGTGGGGGCCCTGTTCGGCAAGCACCGGGTCAACATTGCTCAGATGTCGGTAGGCCGCGTGAGTGATCAACCGGGCGGTCAGGCCGTCGGCATCCTCACCCTGGATAGCCAACCCCCGGCGGAATCCCTGGCCGAACTCCTCTCGCTCGACGCCATCAGCCGGGCTTCGATTGTAAAGCTGCCTGCCGCCAACGAACTGCCCGCCTGGATGGGTGGGTGATCCGGATCGGGTGGCAGGGTGACAGTGGTTGGTGCCACCGAAATGCCCGATAGTACGCCTGGGCGCAATTGCCATAATCAGAACCCGAGGGCGATGAGTCCAGCGGTCGTTCGGCAGCGTCAGCGGAACGAACTTGAGTCGCGGTCGCCGGAGCGTTAGCCTGGAAGAATCCGGCGACCTTGGTTCATTTCGAGCACGAAGTATGCAGTTTCCGTTTCTTCTGGCGGTCTTGGCCGCGCTGATCATCGCTGAGAACTGTTCGCCCGAGCCGGCCGGCGGGGTCCTGTGGCGTTTGGGGCTGATGGTGCTGGCGATGGCCGTGGTCGTGGTTGGTGCCGTCGTCGTCAGCCTGATCACGTCGGTGCGGTTGCA
>CAYSCH010000062.1:14451-15965 GCA_964429355.1 uncultured Planctomycetaceae bacterium
GTGGGCGATGGCGACGTCGGCACACGTGGCTATGGATCGCCGCGGTGGGGATCATTTCCACCGCAATCGGTTGGCCTCAGGTGGTTCGGTTCAACTGGGGGCTGGACGGCAGTTTCCTGATCGACGAGTTGCTGATCCTGGTACCGGTCCTGGTCCCCCTGGTGCTGTCGTGGGTGGCATTCTACGGAATCGAGCGGGCAACCTATTCGGCAAGGTCCGCTGCCGGTCTTGCCGAATTGAGGCCGGTACCGTCGTTGGCGCACACCCTCTCCCTCTACGCCAGACACTACTTTGGGGTAATGCTTCTGCCCATTCTCATCCTGATCGCGGTGCAGGATGCGGTCGCCCTGTGGTTGCCGAGCGCACTTCGTAGCGGGTGGTCGGTGGCAATCTACGCCGCCCCGATCGGGCTTTTGGTCGCCTTCTTTCCTCTCCTGCTCCGCCGGCTATGGAAAACGCGGCCCCTCGGAACCGGCCAGTTGCGAGATCGTCTGACCGCCTTGTCTCACAGGGCACGCCTGCCGATCCGCGAGATCCTGATCTGGGAAACACGAGGAGCGGTTGTGAATGCGGCTGTCTCCGGTTGGGTACCCGGCTACCGCTACGTGTTCTTGACGGATGGACTTATCGACCGGCTCACCACCGACGAAATCGAGGCGGTCTTCGGGCATGAACTGGGCCACATCCGCCGTCGCCATCTGCTCCTGCGCGGACTGGTGATGGTGGCCCCGCTGAGCCTGCTGATGGGTGTCGAACTCGTATGGCCCGATTCGGAAACGTGGCTCGATGCAATCACGACTCAAGTCAACGCGACGGCTCAACTCCCCTTGGCAATTGGCACCCTTGCCGTGCTCTCGTCCTACGCCTACTTCGTGTTCGGCGGATTCTGCCGGATCATGGAGAAGGAAGCCGACCTGTACGGTTGCAGCATGCTGTCGGCAGAGACTCTGGAGCAGGCCTGCCGGGTATTCATCTCGGCCCTGGAAAAACTGGGGGTCGAGTCGGGTTTGAGCCGGAGCCGGGGAACGTGGCAGCATCCCAGTATCTCGCGACGCACAGAGTTTCTGGCCCGGGTTTCGAGTGATCCGGAACAGCGTCGCCGGTTCGAACGCCGCGTGATGAGCCTGGATTGGCTCCTGGTTGCCTGCGTGCTGGTTCCGGCGCTGTTGGCGGTGTTTGCCTAGGCTGCGGTGGCGGCAGGTGGCCTACATCGCCGGGCCCCCCATCAAGGGTTCGTCGAGCGCACGGATATCGCTGGTCGGCAGTCCTTCCGGAAAATCCTGCTTCGCCAGTTCCAGGGCACCCAGCGCCACGGCGATGTGGTGCTTCTTCGTTTCATCGTAGAAGTCTTTCGCCTCCTGCGGTAGTTTCGGCCTGCCATGGAGCGGTTTGTCGGAGATGCACAGGAGCGTGGCATTGGGAATCCGGTAGCGAAAACCGTTCGCCGCCACGGTGGCCGATTCCATGTCGACCGCCATGCTGCGGCTGGCCTGCAAGCCCACCAGTGTGCCTCG
>CAYSCH010000062.1:15975-18217 GCA_964429355.1 uncultured Planctomycetaceae bacterium
CTTCCGGTCTTCGAGCACCTTGGCCAGGTAACGATTCAGCAGAAAACTCGGGGTGATAGGCACCGAGAGCGGTAGGGCGTCGTCCAGCAGGCGATCGGCTCGCATATAGCCCGAGGCAAGCACGAAATCGCCGATTTCCTGGTGATTACGCACGCCCGCACAGTGGCCAACCATGATCATCGCGTCGGGCCGAAGAACCGCGAGGTGGTCCGTGAAATTCTTGGCATTGGAGGGCCCGACGCCAATGTTGACGATGCTGACCCCGTCGTTGTTGGCCGTTTTCTGATGGTAGGCGGGCATCTGCACGCCCGGACGAGGTTTCTCGCAATCCGGATAGATGCTCGCAAAGACGTCCATGTGCATCTGATAGTTGGTCAACAGGACGTAGCGCTGGAAACTCTCGGCCTTGGTGCCGGTATAGTGCTCCAACCGCTGGACAGACAGATCGACACGTTCCGGGCCGAACAGGAACAGTTTCTTGCGGGTAATGTCCAGGTCGCTTTCGTCTATCTTCTGCAGCAGCGAGGGCGAGTTGAGGTCGACTCGGCCCCGCGAGGGTTCAATCCGGATCTCGGCGCCCTGGACGGCAAGTTTCAGCAGTTCCCGCCGCAGGTACCACCGATAGGCGGCCGGCCGCGCAATCTCCCCGGAGATAACCGGGTTGTGCTTCGACCAGTGACGCGTGACCGTGATCTTCGAGTAGCAGTCGATCGCGTAGATCTTCTCCATCCGGTCACAGGCATCGTCGATATGGGCAAGCAGACCGGCCGCGTTTTCGCCGGGCTTGATTTTGAACAGTTCGGGCATTGGTAGGCTCCGTGAGAAATCAGGTACGGCATTCTAGCGTCCGGCGAGAAGAAGGGGCAGCCCGAAGCCGCGGTCGGCGGCTCCGGGGCGGCACCGCCGGGGATTCATCCACTTGACAACGTGTGTGGGTGCGACTATCGATGGGGTCGAGAAACGACTTGGCGCCACGGCACGCCGTGGCATGAACGTCTGACGACAAATGGGAGCCATCGTCCATGTCCCACGCCCAGCTCAATCGACGCCGATTCCTGCAATCCGCCAGTACGGGAGCCGCAGCCGTTCTCGCCTGGCGCGGTACCGCATCTGCCGCCGAGGCGCCAAGACCGGTCAGGATCACCGAACCCTTTCACGGCGCGGTCTTGAATCACAGGCTCGGCAAGCAAGGGGCCGACGGCCTGACGATCCGGGTCGCCGGCGAGGCGACCCCCGGAGCAAAGGTGACCGTCAGTGGAGTCCCTTGCCGGCGGGAGGGGACTCGCTTTGAGGCCGAGGTGGCCCTCCGCGAGGTCGAGACCGATCTGGTCGCGGTTTCCGAGAAAGACGGAGGCCGTCACGAGGATCGGGTGCGGGTCGTGTGGGATCGGTACAGCGTGCCGCGGTACCGATTCTCGATCGACGACAATAGCTTCTTCCTTCGCGATATCGCTCAGAAACAATACGGTTCGCTCTTTGACTGCTTCTACCTGAAAATGCTGCGGGACCTGCACAAGCAGTACGGGGTGAAGTTCACGGTCAACATCTATTACACGACAGGCGACGATTTCTCGCTCCCCCAGTTCCCCGATCGCTACAAGGGGGAGTGGCGCGATAACTCGGATTGGATGAAGCTCGCCTTCCACGCCTACGCGAACGATCCGGCACGCCCCTATCAGGACGCTCCGCCGGAAAAGTTGATCGCCGACCTGGACCTCGTGGCGGGCGAGATCCATCGCTTTGCCGGCGAAGAAGCCTACGCTCCGCCAACGGTCATCCATTGGGGAATGACGCGGCCCACGGCCTTCAAGCCGCTCTTCGAGCGGGGGGTCCGAGTCCTCAGCGGCTATTTCAGGAAAGGCGCCGGCGGGTACGACGTGAACTATCTGTGGGACGACGTCCATTCCGAGTATCTCTCCGAGCGCGACGCCTGGAAGGATTTCGACAGCGGAATCGTGTTCTCCCGGGTCGACATCATCTGCAACACCGTACCAGTCGATCGGATCGTCGGCACGCTCGAGCCGCAAGCCAAGGATCCCCGCACGGCCGAGATCATGGATCTCTTCACCCATGAGCAGTACTTCTGGCCGTTCTATCAGAACTATATTCCGGATCATCCCCAGCGGCTGGACGTGGCCATCCGCTGGGTCACGGAGAACGGCTATCAGCCGGTGTTCTTTCACGAAGGCTTCCTCGGCGGCAAGGTCTAAATGGCCTTACGTGATTCCCTGAGAAATAGTCG
>CAYSCH010000062.1:18227-24092 GCA_964429355.1 uncultured Planctomycetaceae bacterium
TTGCCGCGAACTCTGTCAGCCCCGTCTTATCGAGTTCTCCTGCGCCTTGCCGCAATCTCCTCTGGGAATCCCGCAAGTCTATTTAGCCTCCGGGACCTGTTGACTAGGCCAGGATTTTGAATCCTCCGTTTCGCACAGGGCCGCCCAAATCGGTTGTCCCCGCGGGAGAAGCCCGGCTTCTGCGGTAGCGGCCGGCTGCGACCCCGGAGCGAGCCGCCCTTGCCTCAGTGGCCTCTTCTGCCGATGATAGGGAAACGTATGATTATTCCCGCCGCCCCGCCCCGGAGCCGATCCGTGTCCGACGCCCACGATCCTAGCAGCACCTCTCTATCCGACGTCAAACAACTGGGCCTGTTCGCGGCCATCGCCAGCCTGAGCTACGTGTTCTGGGTTGTGGGGGCCATGGAAATGGTGGAGCGGTTGGCCTATTACGGCGTCAAGGCAGTGGCGGCAATCTACGCCACCGATCCGGTCTCCAGCGGCGGACTTGGCGTAACGCCCGGCGAGTTCGGCGTCTTGCTCATGCTGTGGGCCCTGGTTCAGACCTTCCTCCCGGTCTTCACGGGGGGGCTGTCTGACCGCTATGGCTACAAGCTGACGATCTTCTCTTCGACCGTGATCAAGATCGCCGGGTACGCAATCATGGCCCTCTTTCACAGCTACTGGGGCTTCTACCTGGGTGCCGTCGTCTTGGCCGCGGGAACGGCTGTCTTCAAGCCGGGCATTCAGGGAACGCTCGTCAAGGCCACCAGTCGGTCCAACAGTTCCATGGCCTGGGGCGTGTTCTACCAGACCGTCAACATCGGAGGGTTCCTCGGACCGATCGTCGCCGCCAGGATGCGATCCGATTTCGCGGCAATCTCCCCGGCCCATGGCTGGACCATGGTGTTCGTGGCCTGTGCTCTGATTATCTGCTGCAACTTCCTGCTCTTGCTGACCTACCACGAAGTCGGTAAGGAAGAGCGACTTGAAAGAACTCGGCTGCTCAAGGAGGGCCATCTCCAGCAGCAGAGCCTGTGGGCCGAGTCTCTGCGAGAACTCGCCAAACCCCACGTCTTTCTGTATCTGGCGATCTTCTCCGGCTTCTGGTTCATGTTCAACGCCCTCTTCGATGTCCTGCCGATGCACATTCGCGACTGGGTCGATCGAGGCGATATCATGGCAACCCTTTTCAAGACCGGCCGGACCGACAACGTCGCACTCAAGTTCTTCCTCGGCATGAACGCCGATGGCACCAACATCAATCCGGAAGGCATGCTCAACCTGAACGCCGGTTTGATCATGATCACTTGTTTCTTCTTCGCCTATCTCAGCGGACTGATGCGGGCCACGACCAGCATGGTCGTCGGCACCCTCATGGCGACCATCGCCCTGTTTGCCATCGGCAACGCTACCACCGGCTGGATCATGGTTGGCGTGATCCTCATCTTCAGCATTGGCGAAATGCTCTCCAGCCCCAAGTTCAGCGAGTTCATTGGAAACTTCGCTCCTCACGACAAGAAAGCCATGTACCTGGGTTTCTCCCAGATCCCGCTGGCAATCGGCTGGACCCTGGAGGGCTTTCTCGGGCCTTGGCTCTATGGCGTTTTTGCCTCCAAAGACAAGTTTGCGAGGGAATTGCTCCTCGAACAACTCGAGTCGGGCGCTGCATCTCTGCCGAGCGGCCCCATGCTCGCCCAACTCGACAAACAATCGACTCTCACCCTCCAGCAGGTTCAAGGGCTGGCCGTGGGCGAGCCGGCGCATCTGGTTGGCGCGATCCCCCAAGGCGAGGCCTTCGACTGGCTCGTCGTCTTGACCGGACAACACCCACAAGCCTTGACCGACGTTCTCTACCAGGCCCACCATGTCCCCATCGTCTGGTATATCATGGGGGGAGTCGGTATCCTCTCCGCCCTTGGGATTTACCTCTATGGCCGTTGGATCCTGGTTCTCTCCCGGCATGGAAAGAAGCTACAATAAACCGGCATCAATGTCCCCCCGGCCCCCCCTTTCCTGTTGACACCCAACCACCGGCTACGATCCATGAACCGCACGATCACCCTCAACATCGCAACCTTGCTCATGACCATTTCTCCAGCCATCGCCTCCGAGAATCCGTTCTTCACGGAGTGGAACACACCCTTCGGCGTCCCCCCCTTCGACCAGATCAAGCTCGAACATTATGCACCGGCTTTTGAGGAGGGAATGAAACAGCAGAAGGAGGAGGTAGCCGCCATTACGAAAAGTCCGTTGGCGGCCACCTTCGAGAACACGGTGGAGGCCCTCGAACGCAGCGGAGTTCTGCTGGACCGCGTGGGCAACGTCTTTTTCGCCATGAAGTCGTCGATGACCAACGACGAACTGGAGGCAGTTGCCAAGGACATTGTTCCCAGGCTTTCCAAGCACAGCGACGAGATCCTGCTGAGCGATCCGCTGTTCCGCCGGATCGAGGCCGTCTACGAGGGAAAGAGCAATCTCGGTCTTACTGCCGAGCAGTCGCGACTGCTGGAAGAGACCTACAAGAGTTTCGTCCGCGGCGGTGCCAGGCTGGCGCCGGAGAAGAAAGCCCGGCTCACCGAGATCAATGCCGAATTGTCGCTCTTGGGACTCGATTTCGCCGAACACCTGCTCAAGGAAAACAACCGCTTTGAACTGGTGATCGACAACAAGTCCGACATGTCCGGTCTGCCGGAAGGCGTGGTCGCTGCTGCCGCCGAAACGGCCAGACAGCGCGGTCGCGAAGGCCAGTGGGTATTTACGCTCCACAAACCGAGTATGATACCTTTCCTCCAGTACTCCGAGCGCCGCGAGCTTCGCGAGAAAATCTACCAGGCCTACATCAACTGCGGCAACCACGATGACGAGCTCGACAACAAGAAGCTTTGCGCCCGCATGGCCGCATTGCGGGTCGAGAAGGCCAGGCTGCTCGGCTACGAAACCCACGCCCACTTCGTTCTCGAAGAAAACATGGCCAAGGAGCCGGAGAAGGTCTACCAGTTGCTCCGCCAACTGTGGACGCCCGCCCTCGCCCGGGCGAAGGCCGAAGCGGCCGAGATGCAGAAGATGATCGATGCCGAAGGCGGCGGATTCAAACTCCAGTCGTGGGACTGGTGGTACTACGCCGAGAAGGTCAAGAAGGCCAGATACGATCTGGATGAGACGATGCTTCGTCCCTACCTGAAGCTCGAAAACGTCATCGAGGGCGCCTTCGACGTCGCTGCCCGGCTCTACGGCCTGAGGTTCGAGAAGCAGACCGGCGTTCCGGTTTATCACGCGGACGTCACCGCCTATGAAGTGAAGGACGCCGACGGAAGCCACGTCGGCCTGCTCTACGTAGACTATTTCCCGCGGGAGAGCAAGCGGGGCGGAGCGTGGATGAGCGAGTTCCGCGCCCAGGCCAGGATCGGCGGCAAGAATATCCGTCCCGTGATCTACAACGTCGGCAATTTCTCGAAACCGACCGGCGACAAGCCGTCGCTGCTTTCCTTTGAAGAGACCGAGACGCTGTTCCACGAGTTCGGCCACGCCCTCCACGGGCTCCTCTCCGACTGCACCTACAAGAGCCTTTCGGGGACGAGCGTGCCCCGGGATTTCGTCGAGCTCCCCTCGCAGATCATGGAAAACTGGGCCTCCGAGCCGGAGGTGCTCAAGATGTACGCCCGTCACTACGAGACGGGCCAGCCGATGCCCGACGAACTGATCGAGAAGATCAACAAGTCGCGTCATTTCAACCAGGGATTTGAGACGACCGAGTACCTGGCGGCTTCCTTTCTCGACATGGACTGGCACACGCTGGCCGAAGCCGACCCGGACCGCGACGTGCTGGCCTTCGAGAGCAAGTCGCTCGCTCGTATCGGCCTGATTCCCGAGATCATTTCCCGTTACCGCAGCCCCTATTTCCAGCACATTTTTGCCGGCGGCTATTCGGCCGGTTACTATTCCTACATCTGGTCGGCCGTTCTGGACGCCGACGCCTTCGAGGCCTTCAAGGAGACGGGCAACCTGTTCGATCCGAAGACGGCCGCTTTGTTCCGTGAGAATGTCCTCTCCAAGGGGAATTCGGACGAGCCGATGACGCTCTACAAAAGATTCCGCGGCAAGGAGCCGGCTATCGAGCCGCTCCTGAAACGCCGGGGACTGCAGTGAAGTTCCTCGGTGGGTCGCACATGCCCGGTGTGACCGATCCGACGGGATCCGCGGATCGCCGGCATGTTTCTGTCATGCGGGGCGGCAAGGGATCAGATCGAGTGAAACCTCGCAGATGTCAGCCACTGTGCAGTTCAGTTGAGAAACATACCATGTCGCGCATCGTCTTCACTCTCGCCCTCCTCCTTTCGCTCCCTGCATCCTCCCAGGCCGGCGTCCCCGTCATCTACTCCACCGACCTCTACCATCCTCACGACGACCCGGACGACCACTACGACTTGGCAACGCTCTACGCCATGCCGGAACTTGACGTGAAGTGCGTCATCATCGACATGGCCAACATCCACCAGAAGCGGGACGATCAGGGAACCGGCAAGAAGCCGGGCCGTGTTGCCCTCCAGCAACTGGAGCACTTGACTAGACGGTCGTTTCCCTGCATAACCGGGCTCGAAAAGCCCCTGAAGTCCGTCGACGATCCCGCCACCGACCAGCCAGAGTCAACGCAGGGGGCGGTGAACACGATTCTCTCCGTCCTGCGGGACTCGCCGGAAAAGGTCTGCATCTTCACGGTCGGTAGCCTGGTCGACGTGGCGGCCGCCTGCAATCGCCAGCCCGATCTGCTCCGCGAAAAGGTGCGAGCCATCTATATCAACGCGGGCACCGGCCCCGACGGTTTTCAGGAGGAATGGAACGTCCGGCTCGACCATAACGCCTACCAGCGGATTCTGCTCTCCGATCTGCCGATCCAGTGGTATCCGTGCTTTGGGCTGGACGGCTACTTCACCCATTTCGTGGTCGACCAGACCGAGGTCCTCACTTCGGCTTCCGCTCCATTGCGGGCCTATTTCGCTTATGCCCTCGACCGGTCGACGGCAGAACCGATCTCCTTCCTCTCCGGCAATTATCCTCCGCCCAAGGGTCCGCGCAACATGTGGTGCACGCCGTCATTTGTCGATCTGGCGGGGAGAAAGATCTACAAAACGGAAAAAGGCTACGAGGCGCTGGCCGAGCCCCCCGATCGCCAGGCGGTCCCCGTCCAGTGCTATCGAATGCAGCCGGTCAAGCTGGCCATCGATGAGGTGCCAACCGGCCTGACAGAATCGGGAGTCACGGCAACCTGCCTGGGGCGGGATGAGGACCGGATTGGCAAGAAGGTGTGGGAACCCGACGGGGAGCCTGACTGCTTGGTCCGCATCACGGGACTGCCGATGGGCAAAGCCGTTCGCAAGGCAACGCTCACCGGTCCCCGCGACGGCATCTGGCTCAACACTCCCAATCCCGACCGGTGGTTGTTCCGGCTGGGGCCCGAAGGAGATTCTCAGTTGCTGACCTTCTCGTTCTGGGCGTCGGGCCCCCATCGGCTGGAAATCGAGTTTGCCGACGGATCGAACCAGGCCGTCTCCTTCCACGTTCAGGTCCCCGGCTCACCGCTGTTCCGTGCCGATTTCGGTGTCGGAGAGAGCAACGTTCGCGTCATCCAGAAGACGGAACCGCAATACACGGAGGTGATGACGTCGGTGCTGAAGAACCTCCTCTCTACTTCACACGATAGCCCATCGTCGTGAGCAGATCCCGCACGCGGTCCAATTGCGCACCCTGGATCTCCAGTTCGCCGTTGTCGACCGTGCCGCCGGCGCCGCAGGCCGACTTGAGCTGCTTGAGCAGCCACGGAAGATCCGAATCGGCCAGGCCCCGCACCACCGTGACCGACTTGCCCCGCTTGCGTTTTTCTACGGC
>CAYSCH010000062.1:24102-32303 GCA_964429355.1 uncultured Planctomycetaceae bacterium
CGCGGTTTGCTTCTCTGGTGGAAGACGGTGCCTGGGTTCCGGCGGGCACTTGCAGTCTTGGTCCAACTCGCCGCACTGCTCACAACGGGGCGGACGATCGTACGGAGTTCCCTCAAAAAGTCGCATTTCGTTCCTCATTCAGACAGGTGAGCCTTAGGCTGCCCACGGTTGGGCCCTCGCCTTCCAACGGCCATGTCACTCATTATCCACGGCTTCGACGTGCCCCTCACCACAAACACGTCTCGGCCAAGATCGCCTCGATGGCGGGCCCCATCCCGGCAGTCCAGCCAGGAGGGCTTCGACTCCAGGCTCGGCTATGTTTCACGGCCCGCTCCCTGAGTATACTATTGCATCGCACAGATTCCCAAGGTGGCACAACGTTCCTGCAAGGCGCTCCTTGACGATACCCATTGGCCTGGGTCCTGTTCCCTTTCGCAGTCCTCCCCTCCATTCCTGCTTCAGGCCCTCGACGCCGAGAAACGGAGTGACAAGTTGCCATGAATTCCAAGTCTCGCATCCGGGCTGCCATGGCCCACGAGCCGGTCGATCGTGTGCCGGTCATGTGCCAGTTGGCGATTGGCCATTATCTCCTTCACACGCAGGTCAAGCCGGCGGAGCTCTGGTTTACGAGCGAAGGATTTGCCCAGGCCCTGATCGAGTTGGCAGATCAGTATCGGTTCGACGGGGTGCTCATCAATCTGCCGGGGACAGATCCGGATTGGATGCGGCTGGTGGAGCGAATCGAGACGGCCGCCGATGGCGGACAGACGGTCTGGTTCGTCAATGGCGATCATGCCCGTTGCCCGCCGGACGACAACGTCCACCATATTCCCAGTACTCCGCGGCGGTTGCCGACGATCGACCAGGTCGATCCGGCCCTGGTCTATTACGATGACCCGCACGGCCTCGGTGGCATGAAGTATCCCTTCTACTTCGGCCTGGAACCCTGCCAACCGGATCGCAAGGACTACTGGCCCGACTACTTCTTCCGCACGATCGACCTGGTTCTCGAGCGGGCTGGCGAGCGGCTCTCGCTACACAGCGAGCTTTTTTCCCCCTTCACCCAGTTCATGGAACTTTTCGGCTACCAGCAGGCACTGATGTATCTGCTGGATGAACCGGATCGCGTCAAGGCAATCCTGGAGGCCTACACGCAAGGGGCGGCCGATCTGGGCGTGCAACAAGCCCGCCGGGGCGTCGACGCGGTGCTGATTTCGTCGGCCTTTGCGGGAGGCGGATTCATATCGCCCCGCCAGTATGAACAGTTTGTGCTGCCCTTCGAGGCGGAGCTTGTCAGGCGGATCAAGGCCGAAGGCGTCTTTGTCTACACCCACACCTGCGGCGACATTGGCGACCGGCTGGAGCTCATGGCCGACACGGGGATCGACGGTATCGATACCCTCGATCCGCCGCCATTGGGGAGCGTCGACCTGGCCGACGCGAAGCGGCGCGTCGGCCAGCGGGTGTTCTTCAAAGGCAACATCGATCCCGTCCACACGCTGCTGGAAGGAACCCCGCAGCAGGTCTACGACGACGCGATGCAGCGTCTGAAGATCGGCTCACCCGGCAGCGGATATATCCTCTCCAGTGCCTGCTCGGTGTCGCCCCGTGTGTCACCGGACAATCTGGCCATGCTGGTCAAGGCAACGGACGATTTTGCAGTAACCTAACGGGCGTTTGGCGTTCGTCGTTACTGCCGTTTCGGCCGATAGGTCTTTCCCGCTTCCAGCACGGCCTTCGCATGACGAGCGAAATGCCCCCGGAGATCCGTGGTGTAACTCTTGAGAGTCTTTTCTCCCAATCCCTCCCAGTCCCCGCAGCGGTACAGGGCCCGGGCAACAAGCAGTTCCCGCGTCGCCTGCGATCGCGTGGAATGGGATGCGGCCCGGTCGCCGATCGAAGGGGCTGCATAGCCGGCCATCTCCGGCTTCTGGAGCAACTTGGCGAGCGGCTCGGCGGCTCGCGGGTCTCCCAACCATTCCAGGGCCCCGCAGACAGCCCGGTGATGACTGAAGTTGCTTGTGGGGTTGAGCATGGCAAGCTTTTCCAATATGGCCGGCAAGGCCTCAAGACTGCCGCAGCGCCCCAGGGCGGCCAGGGTGTTGTCCAGGTGGCTCATGCCCCAGCCGACCTGCGTGGCCTCGGGGTAGTCACTGCCGATGTTCCAGGCCGGTGGAGCGTCCCACTCCCGGATCCGATCGACCTCGGCCACGAGAGTCGCCACGCCCGTGGTGTTGCCCATCATGGCCAGAACCTTGGCATACGCGACCTTTCTCGCGCCGTCCGACTTGCGGTAAGCCTCTTGAAGCAGCGGGAGGGCCGTGTCGCCATGGCTGAGAATGACAGCCAGACTGCGGTAGTCGTCGAGCATGGTGTCGACTGCCGCCTCGACGCGTTCTGTCGGCAGTGGGTAGGAGTCCGTGTGACTCAGGATAACCTCATCCACAATCCCCACGTCGACAAGGTGCTGCTGAAGCTTGCGGATGTCGATTTCCCGGACTCCCACCCCCTGGGCTGCAGCCATGGCCGCGGCTGCACCTGCCGCATAACCGAAGTTCTGCACGTCGGGCTGCATGCGGACGATCGGTTGGGCATCGCGGTGCGCACTCAGGCCAATGCCGGTCACGATCAGGCCCTCGTGGCCGCGGGGCAGGAGGCATCGGTAGGGGATGTAGCTGATGAACTTCTGACGCAACGGATGCCGTAGGAGCAGGTACGGATCGACAATGGAGCCGTGGGTGTCGTAGCTCGTGTAAGCCTTGGCGATCGTGTCGGGGAACGTCCGCTCGGAGATCTGATCGAGAATCGTAATCGTAAAATCCCCCACGATCTGGCGACGTTCGCGGGTGTCGACGAGCTGGCCCAGATCGAAGGCTTCCTCGAATTTCTCGCGGGCATACACAAACAGATGCCAGACGTCCACCAGGTCGGTTTCGTCGGTGTAGGTGTAATCGGTATTGGTGTAGGCGGCTCCAAGCTGCCGTGGCGGGAGACCAGTTCCCTGCATGGCGAATTCCGACTCGTCGGTGTAGACACAGTCGGCTCCCGCGGCCGCGGCAATGTCGGCATTGCCGGTGGCATCAACGACAACGTCCGCAAGCACCACACCCCGGCCGAGCGGTGTGACAACGACGGCGCCCAGAATCTCACTACCCTTCTCCCCCCCGACCAGCACGCCGCAGCCGATTGTGCTGAACCAGACGTCAGCACCGGCTTCCAAGAGCGACCTGCGCCACCACTCCATTCGCTGCTCGATGACCCAGGAGACACCGTCCCCGATGGAGGCCGTGAAACCCACGCGGTTGCCCTGGCAGTACGTGGAGATCGCGCCGGTCGTGCCCACGCCGCCGAGGCCGCTGAGAGCCTCGACGACCAGAGTTTTGGCCCCCTGACGGGCGGCGGCGATTCCGGCGGGAGCGCCCGCCGTACCGCCTCCGATCACTACCACGTCATAGTGCCCCAGGACCGGCAGGGCTCTCGCATCCTGCTGGATCGTCTCCTGCGTTTCCACGCAGCGCAAGCCGCTGAGGAACTCGCGAACGTCGCCGTCGGCGATCGGCTGTTGGGCCGGCGTGCCGCGCAGTCGCGCGTCTTTCGGAACCTCGAGGCCCGCCGCTTCGGCGGCAGCGACCTTGCCCAGGCGAGTTCCTAGATCGATCAGGGCGAGGGGACGCATGAGCTGCTCCGCACAGGCTCGCGATACATCGGCGCATCCCCCCAGCACATACAACCCTTCGATGGCCGCGGGGCGAAAGGAGTCGATCGGAAGGGCCTCGGCACTCGACCAAGCGTCATCACAAGTCGTCCGGCCATACATCGGGTCGGGAGGTACCTGCAGAAGCACGTCGGAGGTGAACTGCTGGTCCGGATCGTAGGTGAGAGTGCGAGCCTGGTGATCGGCCTCGGACCAGGAGTCGTTGGTATCGCCAGCCATGGGCAGGGTAAGCGTGTACTCAAGGATCGGGTAGAGACCCGTGTCTTCGGAACTCCGAACGTCGCCAGCGTAGGCCGGTTCGATCACTCGCGACGTCATGTCCGGTCCGGTCCGGACGGAGCCGCCAATAACGACTCGGCGAAAAATCTGCGGTCCAGTCGGGTAGGGACGGAAACGCGCGCCGGCAAGACGGGCAACCGTGGCTCGCTCGGTGGCGTCGATGATCGTCTTGGCGATGACGGCCTGTCGGCCCGCGCGGTTGGCCATCACGATCCCGCAGGGATGGCCCTCGGCGTCGGTGACGATGTCGGTGGCGTAGCAGTTGTAAAGAAAGCCGACTCCCGCATCGAGCAGGGCCTGGTCAAGTGTGCGTTTGATGTGCATTGGCCGCGGCCACGGGGTAAGTGCCGGGCCTTCTTCTGCCCCATCGGCAGCCGGGCGCAGTACCTCGATCTCACCCAGCAGGATCCGTTCGGCTCGGGGCGCCTTACGGACAGCGAGTTTCAGGTATCGGGCGTTGATCTGGAACTGCAAGGATAGGTTCTCGACCGTGTCGCCGATCTGCTCGCTGGGGGTCGGCTCAGCCGCGGCCATCTTCTCCCAGTTCTTCTGGTCGTCGCTGGAGAAGATCGTGACATCGCTCACACCGAAGCCCCCGGAACCACCGCGCGTGTAGGTCCAGAGGTGGACGCCGGCCACTTCACGCGATTCGGCCAGGTCGATGACGATATGGACGTCCTGACTGTACTCGACGCTCTGTCGGATTGGGTCGCCCCAGGCGAGATCCGACAGCACGCCCGGCGGGTCGGTGTCGACATGCCGCGCAGCGCTCGGCTGGTCTGCCGTGTAGGTAAAGGGCATTCGATTGTGGCTGGGGCGAGCGATCCGAGCGCGCGGATCGTTGAATAAGGCCTTGGCCAGCGGCGAGGCCGGTTTCTCGCCGTCTTCCAGCCAGAGCTGCAGGGTGGCAGTCATGTCGTCGCCCAAATAGCAGCGCGGTGCGGCCAGAAAAACACTCGCCCCCGTATCGGCCGCGGTAACCGCGGCCGATACGGCACCAGTGCTGCCGCCAACCACAAGCACATCCACGCGGTGGGCGATGGGTATTTGCCGCGCCGATTCGTTGATACAGGCAGTCTTCTCCGCCGAAAGGGCAACGGCTGGGAATAGAACCGCGGCAATTACTGGGAACAGGTAGTGCGTCAGGAAACGCTCCATGAGAGAACCTTTCCGCGTGAAACAGATCCATCTCAATCCAGAAGCCAAACGCCTGCCCTGCGGCAACGACCGATTTCCCTGTCCCTCTTCGGCTTAGACTTCCACCCACTGACCGGGCACGGGGGCCAGGTAACGACCGTTGGCGTCCGCCTGAACTGGGGCGGGACTGTCGTTGGTCAACGTGTCGATGCCCGAAAAGAACTGGAAGTCGGAGGCCATGGCTTCCTCCCAGGTGATCGTTCGGCCCATGTGAACCGCGGCACGCCCCATCATGGCGCCGAGGTTTGCCAGGGCGGCCCGCCGGGTTTCGTTGTGGGGACGATCCTGGCGGATGGCGCTCAGAAGCACGTCCCATTCCGCCTGCCAGGGATTCACCGTCTCTTTTTCCGATTCCCAGGCGACATTGTTCCGGTCCATCTGCTGATTCTTGTAGATCTTGCAGGTCGGAGCATGGACGTTGCCCGAGAATTGCCCGGCCGACTTGGTTCCCTGAACGAACGTTGCGAAATCGTTCTCACACTTGGGAATATAACGGCCTGTGACCAGGGCCTTCGCCTGATCGGCAAACGTGTATTCGATCGAGTAGCTGTCGAGGTTCTGGCTGCAGTCGGTGCTGCCCGCGTAACGGCCGCCGACGCCGTGAGCCGAGATCGGCCAGGAATCCTTCAGCCAGAAGCATTCGTCGATCTGATGAATCATCAGCTCGATGAACACCCCACCGGACGACCACATGAACTGGTACGGATGCCCGGGGCTGAGCTGCCAGAGGAGTTCACTTTGGCCTTGAACAAATGGGCCCATCGTGTAGCCGGGATCCATGCGGTAGGCGCGGATGAGTTGGATGTCGCCCATCGCACCATCTCGGATCTGCTGGATCATGGCCTGCCTTGCGGAGGAATGGCGGCACATCAGTCCAGCCCCGATCTTGAGGTTCTTCTTCTCGGCGGCCTCGCCGGCACGGATCATCCGCTTGACTCCACCAGGGTCGGCGGCGAAGTCCTTTTCCATGAAGACATTGATCCCCTTTTCGACCGCGTACTCCAGGTGAGGGGCTCGGAATGCTGCGTGCGTGGTGAGGAGGGCCACATCGCCCGGGCCCAGGCAGTCCATGGCATGGCGGTAGCCGTCAAATCCCAGGAATCGTCGCTCCTCGGGCACATCGATCATCTCGCCAAGCATTCCGCTGAGCACCTTGTGGGTCTGATCGAGACGATCCTGCCGCAGGTCGGCCATCGCCACCAGCTTGATCGGGCCTCCGGCGGCTGTGCCCGGTGTTCGGTTGGTGCCGGAGCTGTCCTCCAGTACAAGACCGCCAGCCGACATGGCATTGGCAACGGCACCGCGCCCGCGGCCGCCGCAACCGATCAGCGCCAGGCGAATGGTGTTGGCCTCGCCGGCGTGGACTCGGGGCACCATGACCCCGGCCAGGGCCAGGCCCGCGGCCGCTCGGCCGGTATCAGCAAGAAACTGGCGACGCGGAGTGACGAATTCGTTCGGTGTGCTCATGACAGGACCTGTCGGTGAATGGAGGAAGTGGGACTTGCGGTATACGGTTGGAATTGTCTGCGGCAAATAGAGACGGTCGCTATCCTAAGTTGCGCCGCCGACGAAATCAAGCTGATGGGCCTGGCGGGACATAGGGTGAGTGGATCCAGCCCCCTCGTTGCGCGGGGATGCGAGTTCCCCGGGTCCCCTGCCTCTCGGATCGTGCGAGGCCGGCGCCGGAGAGTAACCTGCTTACTCCCTTCGGAACTCGCGAAAGGCCTCTTGAACCAGTGGGAAGGTCTTGCTGTCGGAATGCTTGTCGAGGCAGTAGGTAACGACACCGTCGCACTTGCCGTCCCGCCAGGCTTGAAGGGAGACCCGCAACAGATCGGCGACGGACTGCGGGGTGGCGGGGTCGCCGTGGCGTTTCTGGTAGTCCGACACGGTACCGGCGGGCATGGAGATAAAGGGGAGATGGAACCGTCGCTGACCCGCTTTGGGGTCCGCGGCGAAGCCGGTTTCGAACGCGCCCTGGCGGGTTACTTGCCAGGTCGCGGCCTCGGTCAACTCGGCCCCAAGTCGCAGCCCGTCGGCCGTTAGTTCGCCGAGTCGCCAGCGGACTCCGAAATTGCTGACGCCACGTTTGTCGATCAAGCGGAACGTCAGGCGAACGTTTTTCTTGGCCTGCACTTGTGCGGTGACGTCGACCTCGACCGATTGCCACTGGGGTGTGCCGCCGGCCACATCCTGTTCCCACACGACCTCGTCGTCCACGAGCAGTTGCTTCAAGTGGAAACCTGCCGTGTCGGCCGTGAAGTCGTCGCGCTGGCGGAACCGGATCTGGTGTCTGTCGGCCGTCGATACTTCCGCCACCTGGCCGGCCGCAACAAAATCGCCAGTCTTCGATGGCTTGTCCCAGGGATAGCTCAGTTCGCCCGGCACCGGGACGGCCGCATCGTTAAGCACCGCCCATGCCCAGTCAATCTCCTCCCGGTCCTGAAGGTAGGCCACGACCACACCATCGATCGCCTGGCGATACTCCGTAATGAAGGTGCTCCGCAGATCGTCGTAGTACAACAGGGGCAGAAAGGCCAGTTGCGGATTGATGGTTTTTGCCCGCCCCTGCATCTGGCGGACATATTCGGGGGTGAAGAACTGGCGATTGGCATGGAAGTCGTCGATGACCCAGGCGGTCAAGTTGGGTTGCTCAAGCGACAGCCGCGCGATCTCCTCGGCCCAGCGAAGATAGTCGAGCCGATACGGTTCCGAGTAGCGCGTACCGTAACTGGGCGGGCTCTCGCTGGGGGGGACCAGGTAGACCCACACGGCAATCCCGGCCTCGCGAGCCCTGGGAAGAAAAACCTTCAGATCGTCCCAGTCCGTCTCCGCGTGCCAGATGAGCCAGTAGTAGGCGGTAACATGGAGTTCCTGGAGACGCTCGAGCAAAGCATCGGTATCCACACGTCCATCCGCGCCGCGGAGTTCGCTGTCGTAGTCGGCCAGGTGCTGACCGAGGAAGGCCGGTGCCGACTGGCCGGGCGAGCCTGGCTCACTTCCGAGTGCG
>CAYSCH010000063.1:0-5215 GCA_964429355.1 uncultured Planctomycetaceae bacterium
CTCAACTTCCAGCGTTTTGAGGATGTCTCATTGATGGCCGCGTGAGGTATAATTCGGGTCATGCCAGACACCTCCAGTTAGAGGACTACGTCCAAGTCTGACCGGAGCGCGGGGAGTCAACGAGTCCGGGCCAGCTTGACCGCCTCTGAGCGAGGACCACACGATCCTTGCAGAAGGCGGCACGTACAATTCTTGGGTTTTCGGATACATTCCTGGATTGTTGTGGTGCGTTGGCGAGCCGGGAGACAGGTGGCCAGGCCCAGTTCAACGAACCTTATGGAGGAACATCGGAAACCCCACATGGGCACTTTAGGTAACTTGGTGAATTTTAGAGATTTCGGATATATGGCCGTTATAGGCATCACTGGATAACCGGATCGTTCGCGGCAAACAAAAAAACCCTGCCAATCAGGTAGGACCCGATGGGCAGGGCTGTCTTTGTACGTTTGTGTTGAATAATCGGAGCCGGTTGAGTTTTCGTCAACGGACGCGAGCAGGCGGGGGGGCCGCTCACGTGCCGTTCGTTTCGGGCTCCAGTTGGCCGGTCCGCTGGTTCTCTCGCTGGATCGCCTCGTGGATTTCCCGGCGATGAACGGGAATCTCACTGGGAGCATCGATTCCCAGACGGACTTTGTCACCGCGAATATCTACAATCGTCACCACGATGTTATCACCGATAATTATGCTCTCGTCACGCTGCCTGGACAACACAAGCATCGAGGCCTCCTTCCTTGAGTTTCTGGTCGTGCCGCCAACAGTACCATCCTTCTGGCGTGTGGTTTCCATCCCATCCGCACGGCATAAACCAATCCTTAGTGTCTATCGGGAGTCAACAGACTGGGCAAACAGGAAAACTTTGGAGCTATGGAATGTTTGCGTAATAAAACACTTGTCGATAGAATCCACAAAATGCATTTATTAGAGAGGAGTTGAGGGGCCAGAGCGGGGGGAGAGAAGGGCGCCGGCCCTGGCGGCCCAATGAACGAGGAGATTGAATGCGAGGGGGCGCCGAGTGAAGAAGCGGAGGAGGCGGGCAGGGGGAAGGTGCACCGTCGATCACCCAGCAGGGGGCGAGAGCGAAGGGCGTGGCGTGTGGGGGCACCACCCAACTAGCCAACTGATTTCTGAGCGTGGGTCAAGATGGGCCAGGCAAGGCGTTCTGGCCATCGATGGTGGCGTATCCCGTGCGTGGGTTGCCGGTGGGCCCTCGGGAGGGACTAGAGGTAGTCGAGGAGGGTCATCTGGAGGGCTTGGGAGGTGGCCTTCATTCCGGCTTCGAGGGCCATTTGGCGTGCGGTGAGATTGGAGATGACCTCGACCAGATCGACGTCGTGTTCGTCGGAGAGGACCGACCGGAGTTCGATTTCTTCGGTGTCGAGCCGCTCGGAGAGGATATCCAGCCCTTGCTGTTCGGAGCCGAGTTCTGCGCGGGAGTAGTTCAGTTGGGTCATGCTGGAATCGAGCATGGCCATGGCGCGTTCGATTTCGCGCAGATCGTAGCTTTCGAGAGCCGATTCCAGGCGTAGCAAGGCGGTGAAGACGCCTTCGGTTTCCGACGGGTTGACATCGTCGCCGGTCATGGCAGCGGGCGTACCTCCCGAGAGAGCCGGCGGATCGAGCGGATCGGTCGGTTCCACGGGGCCGCTGCCATCGTTTCCGTCGGCCGGATCGAGTTCGGCGGCGAACAGGGCGGAGGCGTTCGGATCGGCATTGAACAGGTCGATGACGTCCTGCGCGGTGGTTCCACCGACAGTGTCGATCTGGAATCGGAGAACCCTGTTGGCCTGGTCGAACACGAAGGACTCGGTGCCAGTGTCTTCGAAGACGACCTGGAACTGGTTGGCGTAGGTTCCTGAATACTGGGCGCGGAAGATGAGCCCATTGTTTGCGCCGGCGGAACCGACCGTTACGGTACCGAGAGTGCCGGGGTACTGGGCGGTTCCCGTTTGCTGACCGAACGGGATCAGTCCGAGGTCGACGGCGGCGGTGCTCAAGATGGTTCGCTGGACCTGGAGGGTCTGGGAGCCGAGGCTATCGTCGACCAATTCGATGCCGTTGCCATAGGTTGCCAGCCGAGCGGTGAGAAGGCCGTCGGCGTTGCCGGCATGGTGATTGATGGCTTGGAGCACCTGTTCGACGGTATCCAAGCCGGCGATATCGATTTCCAGTTCGACTCCGTCCTGACGGGTGATGAAGAAGTCGGTGCCTCCGGCGAGTCCGCCGGCGGTGGTTTTGGAGCTGAGCTGGACGAGGCCGGTGCCATCATTGGTGGAATCTTGTCTTTTGTCGAGAGCCAGTTCGAAGGCGTCTCGGGGTCCATCGGTGGTTTCGAAGAGCTCGATGGCGAGGTTGGCGGTCGTCTGGCCAGGCACGATGCCGAAGGTGATGGTTTTGGCGGTGGCATCCCAGGTAACATACTCGCTTCCGGCAGCTCCGCCGGTGTCGACGAACTGGACACGGAAGTCGTTCCATTCGGCGCTAGCCGCACGGGCCTTGAGGGTCAACTGGGCATTTGTACCGAAGTCGAAGGAGACCTCAGCGCGAGAGCCGACAGCGTCGGCATCGACCACGCCGAACCCATGATTCATGCCGTCGAGGCGAGTGCCGCCGGTGAAGGTGCGAAGGCCGAGCTGGGCGGCGGTGGTTCCACCGTTTTCGCCGATGGCGAAGTCGGCCCCACTGAGTCGGGAGCGGACGTTGATTCCTGTGGCAGTTTCGTTGATTTCAGCTACGACACCGGCGCCGGCGCCGTTGAGAATGTTGAGCACATCCTCGACGGTTCTGGCGGTGCCGAAGCGGATGGTATGTGTTTTGCCGCCATTTTCGATTTGCAGGCCGCTATCGCGGTCGAAGTCAACGCCGCTGCCATGGGTGGTTTCACCGGCGGTCTGGCCAAGGGGCGTTTCCACAATGAACCCGGTTCCCGGATTGGGACCTTGATCGAGCGGGTCGAGGGCGGCGGAAAAGGGAAGCGTTCCCGCGGTATTGGCAGCATTGATGGCAGCGATAACGTCGTTGGCCTGGGTGTTGTTTTCGTCGATTCCGACGACGATTTCGCCGGTGGCGGCGTCGTAGGTGACGGTTTCATGGCCGAAAGTGACGGCTGGGTCGTCGACGAAACGGATCGTCGTTCCGTTCAAGTCGGCCCCGTTGCGATCCGCCTGGAGGATGAAATCGTTGTTGTTGCTCTCGGTGCGAACCACCGCGCGCGATCGCGAACCGAGGATGTCGTCGAGCCGGGTGGTTTTTCGCAGGATCGGATCGAGATCTTGTCCTTCGACCGTGCCCAGACCGATCCCCAACTCGGTGAGAATGCCCAATTCGCTGGCGGTGGTTCCCTGCCCGACCTCCTTGATGGAGAGGTCGCCGGGCGCGTCCTGGTTGAGTCGGATGTTCAGGCCGACGGTGGTGATCTCGACTTCGAGAGACCGTCCTTCGGGGGGATTATCGTGGATGAGCTGCGCCACCTCACCGATGGTGACGGCACCGGAGATATCGACGATACTGGTCTGGTGGCCATCGGAGATGGCGATGCTTCCGAGGCTGACGCCCTGGCCGGCGTGCAGGTCGGCCAGGCGTGTGTCGAAACGGAGGACGGGATCCAGATCGACGGATCCGCGAACCGGTTCTGAGATTGCTCCGAAGACATAGCTGCCGTCGACATTGGTCTGGAAGAGGAGGTCGACGTCGGAGTAGCTGAGGAGCCGCGACTCATTTCCGACGTACTGGACGACACCTTCGCCAAGCTGCTGGAAAGGGCGAACTTCGGTGGTGGAGCCAGCGAAGAGGTATCGGCCGCGAAAGTTCTGGTTGCCGGCATCGAGGAGTTGAGTGATCGCTTCGCTGACCTGCATGGCAGCGGCGGAGCGTTGTTCATCGCTGGACGTGGTGCCAACGACGGCCATGGCGGCCCCGCGGACATCGGCAATCATGTCGGAGATGGTCGACATGGCGGTGTCGGTGGCGGTGAGGAAGGACTGATTGGTTTTGAGATTGGTTTGAACCTGGGCCTTGCGTTCCAGCAGGCTCTGGAGGCTCATGATGCGACCGGCAGAGACGGGATCGTCGCCGGGGCGTTCGAAACGGCGTCCTGTGCTGAGCTGTGTCTGGATGCGGAACAACTCGAGCTGGTCAGCCTGGACCTGCTGCGTGAGGCGTTGGCGGACGAATTGATCGCTCACGCGGGTGGTCGGTATTCCGATGATGCTGGTCATGGGTTCCTTCGATTTCTGCCTCGTCGCGTGAGGGGCGAATGGCTCCCGCGTCAGATTTTCACCAGGATATCCAGCAACTCGCTCAGGGTGGTGATCAAGCGTGCGGCCGCGGTGAAGGACTGTTGATAGGCGATCATTTTGACGGCTTCTTCGTCGATGCTGACGCCGCTGACGGCGAGCTTCTGGGCGCTGAGGGTTTCTTCGAAGACGCGGTTTCCTTCCGCCTCGGACTGGGCAATGGTCGACCCTTGAGCGACCCGGCTGGTCATGCGCGCGTAGAGGTCGCGAATCGAGTTTCCGCTTAGCGACTGGATATCCTGGTCGGCCAGATCGGCAAGGAGGACGGCGTTGTTTGTGTCGGCTCCGACGCCGGAACGGCTGGCGGCAAAGAGCGCCGGGACATCCTGGATAGCCTGCGCCACGGCCATGGAGCGGGAACCGGTTCCGGAGAAGAAGGTGTTGATGCCAAGGGCCGCGAGGATACCGCTGGTATCTTCGGCGAAGGCGATCTGTTGATTGGCGGCATCGCTGGCAAGTTGGACCTGGCGCGTCGAGTTGATGCTGGCCGAGATGCCGTCGACCGCGTCGAGCTGGGCAACGAGGTCTTCGAGCGAGGTGTCGTCGCCCTTTCCGTTCAGGTCGACCTGGATGTCGGTGGTTTCGGTGAGACCCGTGTCGATGTTGTGGATCATCACCTGGAAGGAGCCATTGACGGGCGTGAAGGTGAGCCCGGCCCGGTTGAGGGGGACATCGATCGCGTCGACAGCAAACTCGCTGGTGATTTCGTCGTAACCCTGGAGGCCCTGGCCGCTGGAGAAGACCTTGTTGAACTCGAAAACCAGCGTGGAGGCGAACTGGTCGAGCTGATCGAGAAAACCGCCGCTCCCAGCATGAAAATGCTGGATCTGGGCTGCGGCAGCGGTATATTGGCCATCGCCTCCCTTCTGTTGGGCGCGGACAGCGCCTTCGCCTGCGACATCGACCCCATCGCGGAACGGATC
>CAYSCH010000063.1:5225-32064 GCA_964429355.1 uncultured Planctomycetaceae bacterium
TCATTTTTCGTGAGAACCGGAAGGTTTGTCCTTTCGAGAAAACCGCCGAGGACGTCGTCACGAGCATGCATCAGTCCGGCGAGTTCTCCCGACGACACGTCGAGCGGAGCGGCGGTTGCCACCATGTAGATTTCCGAGATGGCAACGCCTCGATCCGTGTCCATGACGACCTCGACCTCACGCCGTGTGCCTTCAAAGACGAGGTAGTCGCCACCGGCATAGACGTTGGCACCGCCGCTGGGCTGTTCCTCGACGCGGACATCGATGAGGGTTGCCAGTTCCTGCAAGGCGACGAGGCGGCGATCGCGGAGTCCGACGGCGTCGCTGTTGGAGACGTCTCCGCCCTCGGCTTCGGCGATTTGAATGTTGAGAGTCTGGATTTCCAGGGTTAGGTTGTTGATCCTTTCTCCCATGTCGTAAACGCGGTCGTTCAGGTCGGAACGCAGTGCAGTGACTCGCTGGGCGAGGCGGCGGACTTCCTGAGCGAACTTCTCGCCTTCGAGAACCGCGAGGTTCCGGACAGAGACGTTTTCGGGCTGGTTGAGGACTTCGGAAATGCTGGAAAAGAAGCTGTTCATCGAGGTGCTGAGGTCGGTATCGCCGAGCTCGTTGACCAGGCCCTCAAGTTGGCTGTAGGCGTCTTCGAGGACCTCGCTTCCCGCCCGATCGCTGGTGGCTTCGCGAAGCCGATCTTCGAGGAAGTAGTCGACCTTCTGGATAATCGCCTCGACCTGGACGCCGAGTCCAAGGAGCAATCCGCCATATTCCTGGGTGGGCGCAGGGGTAAGGACCACCTCTTCCCGGAGATAACCGGGCGTGTTGGCGTTGGAGATGTTCTGACCAATCACCTGGAGGGCGATCTGATTCGCCCGCAGCGTGTTGGACGACATACGGATTGCGCTATAGAGAGACATCTATCTACTTTTTGCAGACTTGTTTTTCACCCCATCCACCTCAAGCTACCCGATCGACCAATGAACCTCCGCACTGGGACGACTGATCTTTAGAATATGTCGGCCTCTTCTTTCCACCGGTCGCGATTATCTCCAGGAGCTGGGACAAATGAAGCAAGGTTCGCTGGGCAACGACCCAGTTGGTAAGGCTGTGGTGCCGGAGGAGGCGTGTACGGGCATTTGCCTGTTTGACCTGTTTATCCAGGTCTCCGCGCCCGCCCAAAGGAAGTGACTTTGCCAGATCTCCGAGACTGGTGCCGGGCAGCCCCTGCGACTCGGCACGCTGGAGCAGTTCGGTTCGCCGCTGCAGGCAGGCTTGGAGTCGATCCATCAGGAGCTGCTCGCGGCCGGCGAGGGCGGCCAGGCCGTCGGTATTGATCTTGGCGAGGCATTCTCGCTTCTGCGTGAGGACATCAAGCGTCTCGTCCTGGATACTCGACAGATCGGTCATGAAGCCGGCCAGGTCGGATTCCCAGGTATTCATGGCTGAGTTTTCTTGCTGATGGTTCGATGGAAGCCCGGTTCCGGCAGTCATGGTCTTTCGCCTTGGGAGAAGATCGGCCTGGGTTCGCGTTGGGACGGGAAGGTGTCAACTGCGTTTGAGGTTGAACAGCTCGAACATGGCGTTGCTGTAGGATGCGCCGTCGGTCTTGGCGAATTTTTCAGCCAGGACTTGATCGAGTTGCTGTTGGAACATTTCTTCAGCGCGGCCGCCGTGGAAATAGGCCGGCTTGTTCTGGGTTTTTCGCGCCGCCTTGAGCATCTGGCCGAAGAGCGTCTCGCCGACGAAGGACTGGAAGGCCTCGCGAAGTTCCGGGTTGTCTTTCGAGTCGGCCGAGGTCTGGCCGGCGGCCGTGAGGGCACTGGGCACGGAGGCCGAGTCGCGGATTGTGGAAGCCGACTGCCAGATACTCGAATGGATGGAGGAAACGTTCATCGACAGATGCTTTCGGTTTCTGGTTGTTTTCGAGAAGTGCGAGGGGAGGAGGCGGTTGAGTATGCGAATGAGGAAACGAACTGCGGTGTGGAGCGGAAGCGCCCTGCCGGGGGCTTCAGCGGGTGAGGAATGGCTGCTACTGGAAGATCACATCTCCGGCGAGGGAGCCGTTGGCGTCGAGGAGCTTGATGATCTCGATGATGTCGGAGGTGGGAACGTTGATGGCGTTGAGGGAAGTCACAAGCGACTTGAGCTGGGGATTCTGGGGGTCCGACGGGTCGACGGCGACAAATGGCCCGCTGCCGGTGACGGCGCCGGTCTCGACGACGATGTTGCGGTGGGAGATGGCGACGGGGGAGATTTCCACATCGCCGCGGAAGCCAATGATTCCCGCTCGCTCATTGATGACCACCCGCGGCCCGACGGGGACGGTGGTCATTTCCAGTTGGAGCAGCTGGGTGATGAAATGGACGGGGTCGGCAAGGTACTGCCCGGGGATTTCGACCTCGATGGTGACGGCGTCGATGGCCTGCGCGACGAGTCGCGAATTATTCTGGTAGAGGATCTGCGGGCCGTTGATCATTTCGGCCACTTCCTGGGCCACGCAGAACTCGGCGTACTGCGGCTTGAGGACGAGGGTGATTCGGTTGTCTTTGATGAAGTTGTAGCGGAATTCGTGTTCCAGCCGGCAGCCTCCGCGGACCTTTCCCTTGGTGAGAACTTCCAGGTTTTCGGTGGTAACGTCGCCCTGGGCGAGGGCGAAAACCTGGCCGTCGGGAGATGGAACCGGGCCGAGCATGGGGGTGAGCATGAGGCGTCCGCCGGTCAGATCGGCACAAGATCCGACGGTGCTGACGACGCAGTCGATCGAATCGCCTTGCCGTGCCCCTGTGGCCGGGACCGTGGCGGTGATATGAACGAGGGCCACGTTCTTGGCGTCCTTGAGGTCTTCGACGCTGGCGGGGATTCCCATCCGCTGCATGGTGGTAGCGAGGGTCCGATGGGTGGGGGTGAACTTGCCATCGCCGGTGCCTTTGAGGCCAACGACCAGCCCCAGAGCCTGGAGCGAGTTTTCTTCCTGCCCCTTGATGCGGCAGAGCGTTTCGAGCTTCGTTCCGGCAGATGCCGGCCCCACAGACAGGAGGAGGATCGCAAGACTGGTGGAGGAAACAAGTCGAATCATGGCGGGTCTCACAGGGCGGTACAACGATCGGATACGTCTCAGAAGGGTTGGTAACGATCGAGGATCTTCAGGAACCATCCCCGACGATATCCGTCGCGGACGTGGCCGGCCTCTCGTTTGTAGATTCTCAGCGAGGCAACGTCCTCGCTGAGAACGGTGTTGTTGGGAAGGATGTCTTCGGGCCGGACGATACCGGTGAGAGACAACTCCCATTGTTCCACGTTGGCCTGGATGAACCGCCGCCCTTCGAGGACGATCGTACCGTTGGGTCGAATGTCGACGATTTCGCAGGCGATGCGGAACCGCATCGACTCGCGGGTTTCCAGTTCGCCTTCGGCCCGGTATTTGTTCTCCATTTTGCCGGTGATTTTCGGATCGCCCTTGGACTGTGGATCGGGAATCACGGAGAGTCCGTCGAAGATGATCCAGTCGCTCAAGGTGAACTTGCCGTCGGCTTTCTTGCGCCGATCGATCTCCCCTTCGCTGATGACCTGGGCCGACTCATCAACCATGACGGTGACCAGGTCATGGATCCGCAATTCCTTGGGAGCTTCCATTTCGACATAGCTGTAGGAAGTGTCGGAAAGCCGCAAAGGGCCCCGCTGCTCGGGATCGCCCAACATGCTGGAGCTCTGGGCCATCGCATGGACGCCGCAGGAGATGCCGATGGCGGCGCTGAGCAGCAGGAGCCGGATGTGAAAACACGAGTTGATCATCGAACTAGCCCTGGCGGGAGGTTGCAGGTCGGGGTTGGCTGGCGGTGACGGGGGAGGAAAGGACTTCGACTTCGCGTATGCCGCTGACCTGGGCGAAGAAAGTCTTGCGGTCGGCGAGCGATTCGACGGCCACCAGTTCGCCCAGCGCCCCGTCGTCGCGCGAACGAGCCTGCGTGCGTACGCGAATACCAGCCGATCGGACAGTCACGGTGACGATTTCGCCGCGCCGAACCATGACGGGTTCGCGAACGGCGGAGCGCGGGATCGGTTTTCCGGAGGCCAGAACACGGGTGGCCTCTTTGCCGGCAAGCTCTTCAATGCTCTCAGCGCAACCGGCGGTCACGATCGGGCCGACCATGCGGCGCAGTTCCAGGTCGGCCGGATCGATGCGAGTGTCGCGGGAGATCGAGCGAACGGGAACGACGACGAGCGGCTGCTGCGACAGGTCGGCCACCACATCGATCGTCTTGGCCTCGCCACCCACCTCGAGGCTGACCTCGAAGCAATAGCGTCCGGGAGAGGGCGGTCCGTCGCCTTCGACCTTGAGCGTATCGGCGGCGGCGATCCAGCGGGCCGCTTCGTCGTTGAGCTGAAAATCAACCTGCCAGGGTTCTTCGGAGCAGTGGGCAAGGTACTCGTCGAGGGCCTTCTGGAGCTTCTGATCGGCCAATCGCGGCGAGACCGACGTAACCTGCACAGCGCTGGGCAGCTTTGGGCGTGTATCGCGTCCGACGACCTGAACGCTGGAGGCTCCGCGGAACTCGTAGTCGAGCAGGTCGATTCCACGGATCAGAAGCATGTCCTGGATCTCGCGGACCGAGACGAAGCATTCGAGGCCGGCTGCCGGGGCGGGAAACAGAGGGATACGGGCAAGCCGCTCGGCCTCGCTCGCCGAGTCGCACTCGAGGTCGACCAGATCGCCGAGCGTAACGACCGGACTGGGAGGAGTGCACTCGGCGCGGACACGGAGTTCGGCAGCCAGCGACGGTGCGCCGATCGCGCCGGCGGCGATGACCATGAGGGGGGCGAAGCTGGTGGTGAAACGCGACATGGCAGTGTACATTTCGGGTTACGGGCTGGGCTCACGTGCGCCGGAGATTGGCCACGAGCTGCATCATTTCGTCGCCGACCTGGACGGCCTGGGAGTTCATTTCGAAGGCTCGTTGGGTGGTGATCAGGTCGATCAGTTCGGTGACGGGCTCGACATTGGAGGCTTCGAGGCTGCCCTGGCGGAGAACGCCGACGCCATTTTCGCCGGGAGGGCCAACCGTGGCCGGCCCGGAGGCATCGGTCTCGGAGAACAGGTTTTCGCCGAGCCGGAGGAGGCCTTCGGGGTTGACGAAGTTCGCCAACTCCATCTGGCCGACGTTCGTCAGTTGCTGAGTTCCGGGCTGGCGGACACTGACCGTGCCCTGGGCACTGATGACGATGTCGGTGGTATCTTCGGGGATGGTGATTTGGGGCTCGATAATTCGTCCGGTATTGGCGGAGCCCATGACGAGAGTTCCATCGGCATTGACGGAGAAGTTGCCGGCCCGCGTATACAGGATCTCGCCGCTGGCCGGATCGGTGACGGTGAAGAAACCCTGGCCTTCGATGGCCACGTCGAGACTGCGGTTGGTTAGTTTGAAAGCTCCCTGCTTGAGCTCCGCCTGGATGCTCGACACACGGCTGCCAAGCCCGACCGAGATGCCGGTGGGGGTATAGTTGCCGGCCGAATCCTGGGCACCGGGGAGCATGTAATGCCGGTAGAAGAGATCTTCAAAATTGGGGCGGGCCCTTTTGAAGCCGGTGGTCTCGATGTTGGCCAGATTGTTGGCGATCACATCGAGCTTCGTTTCCATGGCCGACATGCCGGTGGCGGCCGAATAAAGAGTCTGAACACTCATGGATCCAACTTCCTTGTCGAGGGGCTGACTGGCAATTCTTCGTTTCTATTGGAGGAGAAAGGGGACTGTCACCGTTTTCGGGGACACAAGGCTATTCAGACTCGCAGGAGCCGGTTGATCAGTCCGTCGAGCATTCCATCCTGGGTTTTCATCATGTTGAGGTTGGCTTCGAGGAGCCGCGATGCTTCGATCATGGCGGTCATTTCACTGGTGGGCTGGACTCCGGAGCCTTCGAGGTATCCGGGGGCCACGCTTCTCTCACCGGCGGTGAGGGGAATCGTTTCGGCGAGGGGGCGGAAGACGTTTTCTCCGTGACGGGCCAGATCTCCGTAGGACTGAGGTTTGACGAGGGCCAGGCTGGTGGTTCCGCCCGCCTGTTTGACTTCGCCGGTCACGGTGAATTCCCAGGGGGCCTCGCGATCGACAACGATCGGAGACATCCCATCGTCGAGAACGGCGTATTCCTCGCCGCCGTAGAGGGTGAGGAGTTCGCCGCGCTGGTTGACATGGAAGACGCCGGCGCGAGTGAGAAACTGCTCGTCGCCCTTGCCGACGACAAAGAAACCTTCTCCGCGGATGGCCAGATCGGTGGGAACGCCGGTGTTTTTGAGCGGGCCGGGGGCGAACTCGGTCTTGGTGGCCACGACCTCGACGCCACCGCCAATATCGTTGATATCGCCGGTACCCGCGTCGGCCCTACCCTGCTTGATTTCTTCAGCGAAGCGAGTCTGGAGGATCGCCAGTTCGCGTTTGAAACCGGTTGTTTCGACGTTGGCCAGATTGTGCGCAATGACTTCCAGTCGCGTCGCTTGGGCGTGGGCGCCCTCGGCCGACATGTAAAGCCCGTATGGCATGCTCGACTCTCATGTAACGAACACGCCCCCCTGCACAGCTGCCGCCGTCGCCTCGGCGGATATCGATTCGTGGCCGGATAAAAGCAACAAGCGTGCCGGAGTGACGGGGCGAGGAAAGAGGCAGGAGGAGGGATTGACGCAACGGACGGCAGTGCAAGGTGTTAGGCACGCGTCATAATCGTCTGGTCGCGGCAGGGGCCCAGGTGGGTATCGAAGGGAGTGCGGCGAAATCGGCCGATCGACGGGCAGAATCTGCGGGCAGAATCTGCGGGCAGAATCGACGGGCAGAATCTGCGGGCAGAATCTGCGGGCAGAATCTGCGGGAGGCCGGTGGCTGTCGAGCGGACTGGGCGGCAGCCGAGTGGGAGGGTGTCTTAGAGCGCGCTCACAAGTAACTTGAACGAATTGCCGCCGGAGTGGCACGTCCCTGAGCGAAGCGAAGGGCGTGGTTTGTGGGGGCACCACCCAATTGACCAACTTATTATTCCTGGGCGCCCTTAGAGCCGCTAACAAGACCACCGGCTTTGCCCATCCATGCCGGTGGGAAAGTCACACGCTTTGTGAGGGCGTCTTGAACGGCGGTGAGGGCCAGGCGATCGCTCGATCGCAGACACCTTAGGATTCGGGATTGACGGCACCTTGGATGTCGCTGGCAACGGGTGGTTCGGGGACCGACTCTTCGATGGCGGGGATTGGTTTGGCTTTCATCTGCCGCAACTGTTTGGCTGGGACCACCACCCCGCAACTGACAATGAATTGAATGGCCTCGTCGAAGGAGATGGTCAGATCGACGGTCTCGCTCTTCTTGATGGTCAGAGTGAATCCGGTCATCGGCATGGGGGAGGTGGGGATCAGGACGGAGAGGACAGGTTCGTTGGCAGCGGCCTCAATGTCGAGCATACCCTCGCCAGTAACGAGCGCGAGGGACCAGATTCCCTTGCGGGGCCATTCGACCGCAACGACGCGCGAGTACTGAATTTCCTTTTCGTTGAGCACGAAATCGCTGACCTGCTTGACTGATCCGTAGACGTTGCGGACCAGGGGTACGCGATCGACGCCGCGTTCGAAAAGGGTCCAGAAGAACCTGCCGATGCCGGCTGCCATGAACTTGCCGAGCAGGTAGAGGACGAGGACGAAGAGGGCAAGAAAGAACGGGACGCTGATATGGGGACGGAGAAATCTGGTGCGTACGTAGACTTCGTAGACGCCGCGTCCGGTGGCTTCTTGCGGTCGTTCGGCAAACGTTCGCTGCACGGCTCGCTCATTCCAGACGTGGGGGGGAACATAGTCGCCGTTGTCGAGTCGCACGTAGTCGGCTGGCATATCGGCAGGAATGTAGGCCCCGGACCCGGTGGGTTCGTAGGTCTTGCCACGGATCTTAACGACGGCGGTCTGCCGATTCTCCGGCGAGAGCCTCGTGAGCCTCTCCCTTTCCGCCGGCGGCAGATTCGCCGGCGATACCTCGCAGCGGACGTCTTCAATCGCCCACAGCAAGACGGCCTGGGTTCCCGACATTACCGGGCTGAGCAGGTATTTGTGGATGGTGCCGCCGACCCAGAGGAAGATCACAATGGTGAGCAGGGGCGGGAGCACGACGGCCAAACCGCGAAACACGGCGGCCCGGAAAGGTCGAATCGACAGATATTTCGACTCTTTCTGTTGGCTTTCTTTCGGTCGCTTCTTCGCCGTCATCTCGGATCCGGCCTCATCCAGTAATCCCTGCTCGTCCGACGACGACCGCGGTAACAGCCGCCGCACCACCTTGCTTGAGGACCTTTGCGACCTCGCTGCATGTTGCCCCGCTGGTCATGATGTCGTCCACAATCAAGACCCGGGCATCCCTTAAACCGTAGCCCCCAGCGAGCGCGAAGGCGCCTCGTACATTGCGGAATCGATCCAAATGACCTAAGTCTTTCTGAGGAATCGTGTTACGACCTCGCCACAGGGCCCCGCGGAGAGCCGGGACCCCCATATGGCTGGACAACTCCTCGGCCAGAAGCTGCGGGCTGTTGACGCCGCGCCACATGCGTCGTCGCCAATACATAGGTACGGGAATGAGGCAATCGGGTGCGAAGTCGGCCAGTTCGCTCGCTTTCTCAAGAGCCAGCAGTTGACCGAGCGCCCGAGCCAAAAACTCGCCGCGAGGATGTTTCATCGTGAGGATCGCGTCGCGGAGGATGCCGCGATAGTTCCCCAAAGGGATAACCGAATCGAAGTGGAGCTTGGCCTTGGAGCAGTGGGGACAGGGAGTCTGCAGCCGCTGGGGTGGGCGTGGGCAACCACATGTCCGGCAGAATCTCTCCTGGTCGTCGAAAAGGCTCTCCCGGCATCCGTCACATAGCAGGACAGGAGTGGGGGGCACCAAGTCTGTGTCGCAACGGGCGCATCGAGGCGGGAGGAGCAGGTCCACGGCCCACCGCTCGGCTCCGCAGAGAATTCGGCCAGTCCAACAAATGGCTGTCGCCACCGATCGATCCCCTCCAACGTGCTTCAACTCCGCCAAATCCCGCCCAGGATCGCCTGAGAGATAACGGGCACTTGTTCCGGAGACATCCCCCATGAAACGTGATGGCTATCGTGGTATTGCGAACCTTCTCTGGAGCGATCCTGACTGCACCACCATTCTTTCGAGTACCCCTTTTTCGTGCAAGGGATTGGCCTTCTGGGTCTTCTGGGTTCCGAGCCGCATGAACCAGGAGCCGTCAGGGATTGTCGTTGCAGACGTGGCGCACCGGGGTTCGGTGGAAGCGGAGGCCGGCTGCCAGGTGTTTGTTGTGCCTGGCATCGGTTGGATGCCCAAGATTCGGGGTGCGCGTCCCCGTTTCCAGACAGCCCGTCAATGAAGGAGGATGGATCTTGACTCGAACCGCAAAAACAACCTATGCTGCCGAGCTGACCCCGTTTTCAAACCAGTCGCCTCGCATGAGGCGACCAGTAGACGCCGAAATCATGCCCGACAGGATGCCCATCACGGTCGTCGCCTTGGACGAGGAGTATCGTGGCACGGCGAAGACGCCGAGTGCCGACGGCCCCCATCTGCGAGGGGCGAGTCGTTTAAGTGCGAGGGCACGTCGAGCCGAGGGGGAGACCATTGTCAGCGTGCTGATGGCAAAGACGCTGGCTCATCCGGAATTGGTTTCGCTGGCAGCAGGATTTGTAGATACGATCGGATTGCCGGTGGATACAACCATGGCAGCGGCCAGCGCGGTGCTCTCCCATGGGGAGCGCGGCCGGGCGGCGTTGCAGTATGGTACGACAGCCGGTTTTCTCCCACTGCGACAGTTCATCTTGGATCGGCTGCTTGCTGCGGACGGGCAGACGGCCGGCGGGACCGGTTTGTCGGTCGAGCAGGTGGTTATCACCGCAGGGAGCAACCAGCTTCTTCACCATTTGGGAGAAGTGCTGCTCGATCCGGGGGACATTGTTCTGTGTGCTGCCCCCAGTTATTTCGTCTTCCTGGGGATGATCGAAAGCCTGGGAGGTATCACGGTTGGCGTCGAAGCGGACGAGCACGGGATAGTACCCGAAGCTCTTGAGGAGACACTTGCCGAGCTATCCAGGGCGGGGAGATCGGCGCGCGTGAAAGCGATCTATGTGACGTCGTATTTCGACAATCCGGCGGGCGTGTCGGTGGCGAAAGAACGGCGTCCGGTGCTGCTCGAGATCGCCAAACGATACGAAGTCTACCTGATCGAGGACGTGGCCTATCGCGAACTGCGTTACCAAGGCGAGGACCTGCCGAGCCTACGCTGCTTCGATGGGGACGGAGACACGGTGATCCAGGCGGGGACGTTTTCGAAGTCCTTCTCCCCCGGAATTCGCATCGGCTGGGGAATTCTGCCTCGAACATTGGTCGCGCCGGTGCTGACCCAGAAGGGGCATCTCGATTTCGGCTCGGCCAACCTGAACCAGATGTTGATGGCCGAGGTTTTTGCCCAGGGCCAGTTCGATCCGCACCTCGAGCGGCTGCGCCGATGCTACCGGGAGAAGATGGCGGTTGCCGTGGACGCGGTGGACGAGTTCCTCGGCCCGCTCGAGGGAGTCGAATACGACCGGCCCGACGGCGGGTTGTATGTGTGGCTCCGGCTGCCGGCAGCCATCGACACCGGATTGTCGGGCCCGCTTTTCGACCGTGCCGTGCGTGAGGGCGTGCTGTACGTTCCCGGCCAAGCCTGCTACCCTCGTGCGGGTGTTGCGGCAGCGAAGAACACGATTCGATTGAGCTTCGGCATGCAGTCGTGCGAGAGTATTCGCATGGGCATCGAGGCGCTCGGCCGGGCGATACGGAGTTTGGTGTGAACCTATGTGGATCATCGATCGCTACATGCTGAGGCAATTCCTGTCGACGTTCGTCATCTGTTCGATCAGTCTGTTTGGGCTGTATGTTGTTTTCGACCTGTTCACGAATATGGAAGAGTTCCTGCGGTGCGGCAAGGAGCACGGCGGGGTACTGCCGCTGATCATGACGTTTTACGGATACCGCACGGCCGAGTTTTTCGACCAGTTGGCGGGTCTCCTGGCCCTGGTGGCGGCCATGTTCACGCTGACCTGGATCCAGCGGCACAACGAACTGACGGCGTTGAATGCGGCAGGAGTGGCCAAGATGCGAGTGGCCGCGCCGGTGATCGGCGCCGCCGTTCTCATAGCACTGGTGGCCGCGGGCAACCGTGAAGTGGTGATTCCGCGAATCCGGGACGCCCTCTCGCGGCGGCCACAGGATCTGGTGGGCGACGTAGGCCATCGCATGGACGCCGTGCCCGACAACCTGACCGATATCGTGTTTCGAGGGGAATACACGTATGCCAACGAACAACGGGTCAGCAAGCCGGATTTCTACCTACCGCGGCCATCGCCTCTGGATGTGTATGGACAGAATCTGGTTGCAGAAGACGCGTACTACCGCCCGGCCGAAGGAGACCGTCCTGCCGGTTACCTGTTGAAGGGTGTTACCAGGCCGGCTGACCTGGCCGGCAAGGAATCGTTGTATCTGGACGGGAAGCCGGTCATCATCACCCCCCGGGACGCGGGAGACTGGCTCCAGCCGGACGAGTGTTTCGTAGTCAGCGGGATTACCTTCATGCAACTGGCCAGTGGAGACGAGTGGCACGCCCATTCGTCCACGCCGGAACTGATTGCGGGCTTGCGCAATCCCAGCCTGGATTTCGGTGCCAACGTTCGAGTGGCGATCCATTCACGGATCGTCCAGCCGTTGCTCGACGTGACCTTGCTCTTTCTGGGGCTTCCGCTGGTGATGCGGCGAGAGAACCGAAACGTGTTCCTGGCGATCGGCGTCTGTGCAGCGGTCGTCTCGTTCTTTATGGTCGTTACGGTGGTCTGCCGGGCGATGGGAGCTTCCTACTGGGTGAGTCCGGCGCTCGGAGCCTGGCTTCCCCTGTTTGTTTTCGTGCCGCCGGCTGTTGTGCTGACAGATTCGATGCGCCAGTGAACAAGACGGCCTGACAGGACGGACGACTTTCCCGCGGGGAGGGATGTGCGCCATCGTTGGTTCTGCCAGCGGCCCGAAGACTAATTCTACATCCACCAGGGCTTGGCAGGGGCGGGAGTTGCCTCCTTCTTCTCGGCAGGTGGAGTACCGGTTGCGGGGGGAGGGGAAGTGCCGTCTGCCGTTGCGGCAGGGCCTGCAGAAGCAGGCGGCCCCCCCGGTGCCGGCGGGCCCGCTGGTGCCGGCGGAGATCCCGGGGGAGGTGGCGTCTGGGTGCTGGTCGCGCTGAGCGAGGCAAGGCACTCGCCGGGGGTCACGATGCCATCATCGTTCAGGTCGTAACGGAGGTACTCTCGAGCCTTGCTGTCGTCCCAACTGCTGGAATACTCGGCCATCGTGACCTGCCCGTCCTTGTTGCCATCGCGCTCGCTGAACCAACTGGGCAACCCTTCGGGGAGCCGCTCGGTGGCCGAAAGGAATCGGTAAGACTTTCGCGACTCCTTCGATCCTTCCTTCCCGTCAGCGCCTTGATCGCGGTCTCGGCCTCCACCTCGATCGCCGCGGTCACCACCTCGATCGTCACCCTGGTCACCGCCTCGATTGCCACCCATATAGGAGGCGACACGGGCGACCATCTCGTCGCGATCGATGCGGCCGTCGTGGTTGCGATCGATTTCGTTGGGATCCCCGCGTACCCCCTCCCACTCGCCTTTGTCGCGTTCGAGGACCCCGTTGCCATCGCGGTCGTAGCGACGCATCATCATTTCCGCGAACCCTTGGGCGCGCTCGTCCTGCTCGCCTCCCGATCCGCCCCGACTGGAGGATCGCCCGGCGGCCGACGTCGCCTCGGCTGGCCGCTGGCCAAATGCCAGAACCGTACCTTCTTCCTGGGGAACACCAAACCCCGGCACGAGCGGTTCTGGTTCTTTCTTCTTCTTACCCCCAAACTCCTCAGAAACCTTGTCGCGCAACTTGTCGATGACGACCGCCTTGCTGAAATCAACTCCCATGCGGCTGCCAATGAATCCGAGAAAACGGCGACGGTCTTCCGGCACCTCACTGGGGTCAATGACACCGTCTTTATTGGCATCGAACCCGCGAAGCATCCCTTCGAACCGTGCAAACCGATCCTCGGCAGACTCGCCCCCCTCTCCACCAGGTAGCTGAGATCCTCGTCCGCCTCGATCCCGGCTGCCACCTCGATCAGAGCTGTTCCGATCTCCCCCTCCACCTCGGTCACCGCCACGGGAGAATCCTCCACCCATCATTCCGGGGCCGCCCATCATTCCGGGGCCGCCCATCATGCCACCTGGGCCTCCCATCATACCTGGGCCTCCCATCATGCCACCTGGACCGCCCATCATACCTGGTCCGCCCATCATGCCATCTGGACCGCCCATCATACCTGGGCCACCCATCATACCGCCTGGACCGCCCATCATACCTGGTCCACCCATCATTCCACCTGGGCCACCCATCATGCCCCGGCGACCTTCGCCTCCACCTCGGTCACCTCGCGTAGAAGGGGGCTGGGCATGGGCTTGAGACAGGACAAAGATGCCCGTAGCGAGAGCAACAAGTCGTATATATCTGGCCATTTTGACTCCCCTCATGGGAAGGGAAAGGGAAAACAAACCTGATTTCGGGCGGAGACTGCCTCGCGTTTGGCTCCCTCAGGAAGACCTGGTGAAATGGCGCTGCGGGGCCAACATCTAGTGTATCAAGGAGAGCGCTCGGGACCACACGCATCTTCGCGATTTGCTCGTGCCTTGCAATTGCCCTGCTCTCCTGTAGATTATGAACCCCATAGTGTGGGCAGGGTTCCTGAGGCGTAAACGAAATGTCTGCGTGCCGAAACCCTCCCTGCCAAGTGGTGTTCAAGGAAGTGTGCGACGCGGCACAGTGCGTGACCGCGGGAGGAACTGTTCTGTGGAAACCTGGTGACCCAAGAAAAGGGAGCGTTTCAATGAAGTTTACCCCCCGTTTGGTGAGAGTGGCAGTGTTTGCCTTGAGTGTGGCGTTGATCGCCGGTTCGGCGATGGCCCAGCCCGGTGGCGGGCGAGCCCCCGGGATGGGAGGCCCTGGCATGGGCGGCCCCGGCGGGATGAGAGGTCCCGGTGGAATGGGAGGCTTTGGGGGCGGCGGCGTGATAGGCCTCCTGCGGACGGAGTTGATGCAAACAGAGCTCGGCATCGACAAGGCGACCGTGGAAAAAGCCGAGGGAGTCGTCCGGACCGCCATGGAAGAGGGGCGAGCCAGTTTTGAAGGGCTGCGAGATCTCTCCGAGGAGCAGCGTCGAGCCAAGTTCGAAGAAATGCGGACCCAAATGCAGGAGCGGATGAAAGACCTGGAGAAGAAAATCGCCGAAGTGATCGGCATGGAGAAATTCGGGCGTCTCAAAGAAATCGAACTTCAAATGTCCGGGGTCGAGGGCATAAGCCGGCCGGAAGTGTCGGCCTTTCTGGGGCTGACCGACGCGCAGAAGGAGAAGATTGACGAGTTGCGGCAGGCCAATCGCGAGAAAGCCCGCGAGAAGATGGGCGCGATTTTCTCCGGTAATTTCCGCGAAATGAGCGAAGAAGAGCGAACGGCTAGCCGCGAGAAGATGGAAACTCTCCGCAAGGAGCTGCAGACCGAGCTGGAGACCGGAGTGATGGGCCAGATCACCGACGATCAAAAGGCCAAGTTGGGCCAGATGATGGGTGAGCCTTTCGCCAAGATGGAAGAACTCCGCGAGCAGTTGCGAGCCAGTTTTTTTGGTGGAGGCCGAGGTCCTGAAGGAAGAGGAGGCGATCGCGGTAATCGCGGCGATCGCGGTGGCGAGCGAGGCGGCGAGCGAGGCTCGCGGGGTGAGGGTCGTCCGCAGCGTCCAACCTAGTCACCGATAGCTAGACCCAACCCGCTGGAGTTGAACCAGCCAGTGCCAATGGAAAGTCCCGGCTCGGCGCCCCTGCCGTAGAGGGGGCGCTGCCGGGACGTATTGTTTTCCCCAATTAGAATGAAAGTGGTGGACGAATCAGGCTCCAAGGCCGTATTGTGGAGTTGGGTGGACGGAGGATTGAGCAGCCCGTACCTGTTCTTGAGAAGGTGCGTAGCCTGTTGAGACAGGATGTAATCGAGGGCGCCAAGCGCGGCAGTGGATTCTGGTGCTTTCTGGTCGGCTTGGCGGCTCCCCTCCAGCCAACCAGAGCCGCCCTCCCAGTTGACGGAATCGAGTGATGGAAGCCGGTGAAGTTCTGCTGAAAAAGGGTTTGCTCGACTCGAGGCAGCTCGAGCAATCGCGCCGCGCCCAGGCCGACGGAATGCGTTTGGACGAGGTGGCGGTAAACCTCGGTTTTCTCACCGAAGAGGCCGCCCTTCGCGCGCTAGGGGAAGAGGTTGGTGTACGCTTCGTTGATCTGAACGAAACCAAGGTGGATCTTTCGCTTCTGAAGGGATTCCCGGCCAAGCTGATCCACCGCGAATCGGTGTTCCCGATCGAACAGCGGAACGGATCGCTGATCGTGGCCACCAGCGACCCGTTCAATCTTTACGCTTTGGACGAGATCAGTTCCGCCACCGGCAAATCGGTGATACCCGTGCTGGCTTCAGGCGAGGAGATCGCCAAGCTCATCAAGACTCATTTCGGGGTGGGCAGCGAGACGGTCGAGGGTCTGATCGCCCAGGCAGACGATTCGCGGATCGAACTGCTCGAGGAGATCGAATCGGACGGTTCAGAGCTCTCCGAACTGGCGCAGGAGCCATCGGTTGTTCGGCTGGTGAACGAGATTCTGCTGGAAGCGTTGGAGTCGCGGGCGAGCGACGTCCATGTGGAATCCGAGGCGGAGGCCCTCCGGGTCCGGTATCGCATCGACGGAGTGCTCCACCCCCAGCCGGTGCCGCCGGAAATCAACCGATTTCGCTCGGCGATCATCAGCCGTCTGAAAATCATGGCCCGGCTGAACATTGCGGAGCGGCGTCTGCCGCAGGACGGCCGGATTCAACTGAAAGTCGCCGGCCGGGAAGTCGACGTGCGCGTTTCCGTGTTGCCGATGATCCACGGCGAAGGCGTCGTGCTCCGCCTGTTGGACAAGAGTTCCATCGACTTCTCGCTCGCCAAGCTGGGGATGCAGTCGAAGATCTTCGAGATGTTTCGTGAGATCATCCATCTCCCGCACGGGATCGTGCTTTCGGTGGGTCCGACCGGTTGCGGAAAGACGACCACTCTCTACGGATCGCTGCTCGAGATCCGCTCGCCGGAAACCAAGATCATCACCACGGAGGATCCCGTGGAATACCAGTTGGCGGGCATCAACCAGATCCAGGTGCACAGCAAGATCGGGTTGACGTTCGGCCACTGCCTGCGAAGCATCTTGCGCCACGACCCGGACGTAGTGCTGGTGGGAGAAATTCGCGACCTGGAGACGGCGGAAAACGCGATTCAGGCGTCGCTCACCGGTCACATGGTCTTCAGCACTCTGCACACGAACGACGCCGCGGGGGCCTACACACGTCTGACCGATATGCAGGTTGAACCGTTCCTGGTGGCCAGCACTTTGGAAGCCGTGATGGGGCAACGCCTGGTCCGGGTGCTCTGCAAGGAGTGTTGCGAGGAGTACGACCCGCTGCCGACCGATCTGCCGAAAGACTTCCCGATCGACCGGCTTGGGAGCCGAGGGAAGCTCCGCCGCCCACGAGGATGCCGAGTTTGCCGGCAACTGGGTTATCGAGGACGAATCGGGCTGTTCGAATTGCTCGTGACCACCGAGGAGATTCGACGTCTGGCCCACGACCGGGCCAATACCTGGACGATTCAGAAGCAGGCACGGGAGCAGGGCATGATGACGATGCGAGAGGACGGGTGGGAGAAAGTTCTCTCGGGCATCACGACCGTCGACGAGGTGGTCCGCGTGACGAAGGAGAATCCGTATTAGCGGTGAGTGACGATGCCTGAGTTTTCCTACATTGCGCGAACTCCTGAAGGCGAGAAGGTCGCGGGAGCGATCACGGCGGGCTCCGAGCGCGAGGCCCTGGCAAACCTCGCGGGGCGATCGCTGTTTCCGGTCGACGTTCGGGCCGATTCACCCGTGACCGCGCCGGGGAAAGTGCGGCGAGTGCCGGCCCAACTGCGGGCGACGATGTACTCTCAGTTGGCCGATCTGCTGCGAAGCGGGGTACCCCTGCTGCGGAGTATCGCGGTTCTGATGCGGCAGACGACCCATTCGGGCCTCAAAGAGGTGCTGGGCGAAGTGCACCGCCACGTGGAGGACGGCTCCACGCTTTCGGAAGCCATGGCCCGATACCCGCGGGTGTTCGGCGAGATGTCGATCAGCATGATCCGGGCCGGAGGTGAAGGGGGATTTTTGGAGGAGGCGCTGGCCCGGGTGGCCGAATTCACCGACGCCCAGGACGATCTCCGCAAACGCACCAACGGCGCGTTGGCTTATCCGGTTTTTCTGGCAGTCGTCGGCACCCTGGTGGTGGTAATTCTTCTGGTCTTCTTCGTTCCGAAGTTTGAAGACCTGTTCGCCGAGCTTCGCGCTCGCGGCGAGTTGCCGATGGTGACCGACCTGCTGTTGAACACGAGTGCCCTGGTGGCAAACTACGGACTGTACCTTGCCGCAGTGCTGGTTGCGGCCGGATTGTTTCTCACCCGATGGCTGAAAACGGACCAGGGGAGGATGATTCTGGATCAGATCCGGATCAAGTTGCCGATCGTCGGCAAGGTGTTTCTGAGTCTGGCCGTTGCCCGTTTCTGCCGGGTGCTGGGAACACTGCTTCATAACGGCGTACCGATCGTCCGCTCGCTGGAGATTTCGGCCGACGCCACCGGCAACCGCGTGCTGGGGCTGGCGATTCTGGAGGCTTCGGCGAACATATCCGGCGGCGAGTCGTTGGCCGGTCCGCTGGCGGCGAGCGGTCACTTCCCGCCGATGGTGGTGGAGATGGTGGCCGTGGCGGAAGAATCAAACACCCTGGAACATGTCCTGCTCAACATCGCCGATTCCCTGGAGCGGCGGACGTGGCGCCAGTTGGATATAGCCGTGCGACTGATTGAACCCCTGATGCTGCTGATGCTTGCAAGCGTTGTTCTCCTGCTGGTGATCGCGCTTCTGCTGCCGGTCCTGAAGATGAGCACCACGATCTAGGGCGTGTGGACCAACAAGGAATAAACTGAGAAGTGGTTTCAGAACCACAACCGAAGCCTTCCACGGGCCGAAGACGCGGGAATCGCCGCAGGTCCTGGAATCGGCACGACGAGGCCGTAACCGAACGAGTGCTCCACGGACATGGATGTGCACTGTCGGTGATTGTGTTATCGGTCCGAAGAGACAAACGCATTTTTTGAGGAGTCCCTGATGATGTCCAGACGACGACAAACTCGACGAGGCCGTCAAGGCTTCACGCTGATCGAAGTGCTGCTCGTTCTTGTGATTCTGGTGGTGCTCGCGTCCATTGCCGGTACCAATTACATGAGAATTCAGAAAACGGCGAACATCAACGCAGCCAGGACCCAGATCGGCGCGCTGGAAACGCCGCTGGAGGCCTATCGGCTGGACGTCGGCGAGTATCCGACGACCGAGCAGGGGTTGGCGGCCTTGCGGGAGATGCCCAACGGTGTTTCCGAGACCAAGTGGGTCGGCCCGTATCTCAAGAAGAACATCCCCAACGATCCCTGGGGACAACCCTATCAGTACGAGTATCCGGGCAGCCACGATGAAGAAGTGCCGGACATCTGGTCCATGGGACCTGACATGAACAGTGGCACGGACGACGATATTGGAAACTGGGCGGTAGAAACCGACTAGCGACTGGGCGGCACTCGTGCAGGGAGGCCGCAGGCTGACCGCCACTCGAGTCGGACCATGACTTGCGGAACTGACCGATGCATTCAGGATCGCCACGCACCGACCGCCGGGCCGTCACCTTGATCGAGGTCCTCCTCGTATTGGCGCTGCTCGTGGTTCTCGCCTCGATGACGTGGCCAGCCCTGGATCGGCCGATGGCCAACCAACGCTTGCGCAAGGCGGCCGACCGGGTGCGGACGGCATGGACCCGCGCTCGCATCGACGCGATGTCTACCGGGCAGACGTTGCTCTTTCGGTGCACACTCGAGTCGAACCAGTACACGATCCAGTCGCAGACCGGTCCGGAGTCGGTCGAGTTCATCAGCAGTTCTACCGACGGCCAGTTCAACGAAAGCGAGAGCCCATCGGAGGAACCGCTCTCGACCAAGACCCGCACACTGCCGGAAGACGTTCAATTCGTCGACGGAGTGGTAGCCTTCGACACGAGGGCCGCGATCCTCACCGAAGGAAACGACACAATGACTTCCGAGATTGAGGGACAATCCCTCAACCCGGTTTTCTTCTTCCCCGACGGCACCACCTCCACGGCAACCTTGATCCTCGAAAACAAGTATCAGCGTCGCATTGAGCTGTCCCTCCGCGGCCTTACCGGCGTGATCACCGTTGGCGACACCTATCCGGCGGACGACTCGCTTCACGGGCCGGACGACTCCCTCCAGACGACTGAAGAGTCGGCGGGAACCAGGAGAGACTGAACCGCTCACCATGATCCCGATCCGCCGCGCGTTGCGAGATCCGCCATACGAAACCAGTCTGAATTCCAAGAATACCAATGGCCAAAACCCCTTGTGAAAGACTGACCCGGACCGGCAAGATTCTGACCGGTTTTCAGGTGCTCCGGTCGTTTGGCACTGCTTGCAGGCAGGCAGCCGTGCATGGGGTGGACGCTGGCACTCGACGTCCGCAGGCCACGCGGAGTCGACACGGGGCTGGCAGGAGCGGCTTCTCGCTTCTGGAAGTGGTGCTTTCGCTGGCGATCCTGGGCGGATCGATGGCAGTGCTCGGCGAAGCGGTGCGCCATGGCATGGACAACGCGCGAATCGCCCGCGATCTGACCGATGCCCAACTCTATTGCGAATCGAAGATGGCCGAACTGGAAGCCGGACTGATCACACTGGACCCGGTTTCCGACGCACGAATCGAACCGATGACCGACTCGAGCCTGGAATCCAGTGCGATGGACGACGAGGTGATCTGGCTCTATTCGATCGAAACCGAAATGGTCGACGAAGGCCTGGTTCTGGTCTACCTCAGCGTCTCCCAGGATCCAAGCCTCGTGAAGAAACCGGTCACGTTTACGCTGACGCAGATGTTTCTCGACGAATCGGCGATCAGCACCGAAACCGCGACGGAGGAAGCGATGTGAGCCGGCGATCGTTCCTTCCAACTCAACCGGTTCTGCCGGGGCGAAAGGGATTCACGCTCATTGAGGTGCTCCTGTCGCTCGGCCTGGCGGGCATGGTCCTGGTGGCCCTGGCGACCGCCGTCGAGGTCCATCTGCGCTGCCTGCAGATCGGCAGGACCCACGTGGAGGAAACGCAACTCGCCCGAGCATTGCTGCTGCGGATGGAAGACGATCTACGAAATGCGGCCGTCATCAACCCGGTCGATTCGAGCAAAGTCGCCCGGGCACCATCGAGCGGCAGTCAATCTGTATCTGGAGGATCTGACGAGACCGAATCGGGCGGTGCTTCCGGCGCGGCAGGTACCGATACCGAGGAGGAGGGAGAGGAGGAGGAGGAATACGTCCTTGGCCTTTACGGCGAATCGAACTGGATGCAGGTCGATGTGCGCCGAATTCCCCGACTGGACCTGTACGACTACGAGACGATCGACAGCGGCTCGGAGGCCCTGCCGGACCGGGTCAGCGGGATCAAGACGGTGTATTACGCGCTGGGGGCCGAAACGAGCCTGACGCCGACGGGCGAGGATTACCGGGGCGGACTAATGCGGCGCGAAATCGATCGGGCCCTGACGCGATGGGCCGACGAGGCGGGAAACCTGGCTTCCGTGGACCAGGAGCTGGAGCCCATCGCGCCGGAGGTCACGGATCTCGAGTTCCTCTATTACGACGGCACCCAATGGGTCGACGCCTGGGACAGCACGGAGATGGGCGGGCTGCCGATTGCCGTCCACGTGTCGCTGGCCATCATGCCCCGTGAGCAATTCGCCAAACTGACCGAGGCCCAGGACGGTTCGACCGCCGAAATGGAACCGGTCTCCAGCTTTATCTATTCCCTCACGATTGCCCTGCCGGTGGCGGAAGGGGACAAGTCGAGCGATACGAGTTCGGAAGAGAGCGAAGAAACCGAGGAGGAACCGCAATGAACGATTCCAAATCGCTTCGCTGGGCAGAAGGCAGAGCCACCCGGGATGGCGTGATCAGAGCCTCAGGCAATGGGCATGGCCTGGCCCACCCAAGACAAATCACAGCCTTCGCCATGGTCGGAGACGTCTCGCCGGCTGGCGTCCGTCGTGCCAAGAGTTCTCTCGCAGCCCCTCGCCGGCGCGGCATGGTTTTGATCGTGGTGCTGGTGGTGGTTTCGCTGCTGTCGCTGGCGGCACTGACGTTTTCTCAGTTGATGCTGGCGGAGCGGGAGGCCACGCAGCTCGCGGGGCGGCGTCTCCAGGCCCGGGCCCTGGCCCAGTCGGCAGTCCAGTACGTTCGCCTGATGCTCATGGAAGACGAAACGTCGCTGACGGAACTGGGGGGCGTCTACAACAACCCTTACGAATTCTCCGGACACCTGGTCGTCGACGACACAGACCCGCGCTATCGGGGCCGATTTGCCGTAATCTCGCCCGGGCTGGAGAACGGCTACTTTTCGGGAGTCCGCTACGGCCTGGAAGACGAATCGACGAAGCTCAATCTCAACGCGATTCTGCCGTTGGCCGACGGAGCCGAATCCTTCGATCCCCGCGAAGTGCTGATGAAGTTACCCGGAATGACGGAAGACATTGCCGACGCGATCCTGGATTGGATCGACACGGACGACGAGACTCGCGAATTTGGCGCCGAGCAGGACTACTATTCCGCCCAGGTGCCCGGTTACGCGCCGAAGAACGGGCCGCTGGATTCGATCGACGAGTTGTTGCTCGTGCGGGACGTAACCCCCTGGCTCCTCTACGGCATCGACGCCAACCGCAATGGCAACGCCGATACCATGGAACCGGACAGCCAGAGCCTGATGGACGTGGACAACACGGACGGATCGCTCAACAGCGGCTGGGCGTCGTACCTGACGGTCCACAGCATGGAAAGCACTGCGAGCGAGGAAGGCGAAACCAAGATCGATCTGAGCAATACCGATCTTGAAACGCTGTATGATGAACTGGCAGAGGCTCTTTCAGCCGATTGGGCGGCGTTCATCGTCGGCTATCGGCAGAATGGCAGTTCTTCGGGAACGAACCCGCGGCGGCCACCCTACCCAACGAAGAATCAAATCAACTTCGATACGACATCAGGTCAGGACACGTCCAGTAATACGATCTCCAGCGTGCTTGATCTGATTGGCGTGGGCACGCAACTTAATGTACAGCAAAACGTGGACCCCAGCGGCAAGGTCGCCCTGGCACCCATACTCGAAGAAAATTCCGCCGAGCTGGAATCGGAATTGATCAAGCTGCTCGATGCGGTCACGGTGTCGTCGGAAGAGACGCTGGCTGGGCGGATCAACATCAACCAGGCCTCGCGGACGGTGCTGTTGACCATTCCGGGCATGACGGAAGACGTGGCCGATCAGATCATTTCCGCCCGGATTGAAGATCCGATTGAGGCGGACGAACAGCAGACCTACACAATATGGCCACTTCTTCAGGGGGTAGTCAAGCTCGAAACCATGAAGACTCTGGAGCGTTATGTATGTACAGGAGGTAGCGTCTATCGGGCCCAGATCGTGGGTTATTACGACAGTGGAGGCCCCTATGCGCGTCTGGAGGTCCTTTTCGACGCTACCCAGAGCCCCCCGGCCGTATTATCCTGGAATGATATAGGGCATCTTGGGCAAGGATACCCGATCGAGATGCTTGGACTCGAGGGCGAATCGTCGACCGCCGGACAACGGGACTGAAAAATAGCTTTCACAACTGCGACGGACGCGGCCCAGGGGCAGGAATACTGGGAATTGCCGCACCTTTGGAAATCAGCTCTAAAACCTTCGGAACCGGACAGCCTGTAGCCTCCCTTCTGTTTCCTACAGCCTTTTTTTCGAGGTGCCGCCATGGCACGATACGTCGCGATTGAATGGAACGAAAACGAGGCACGGCTTGCCGTGGCCGGCGGCCGAACCGGTCAGGCCGTCTTTGAGCAGGCCTTTGCCGTTTCGCTCCGGTCGCCGGATCCTGGAGAAAGCGATCCAGCCCCGGATCCCGGCGAGCGGATCGCAGCGGCGTTGGCCGCCCGTGGAATCAGCAAGCTTCCGGCCCTCGTAGCACTTGGACGGGGCAAGCTCGAACTGCGACAGCTTTCGCTGCCGCCATCGCCCGACGACGAGCTTCCGGACCTGGTTCGTTTCCAGGCAATGCGCGAGTTCGGTTCGATGCAGGGTGACTGGCCACTCGACTTCATCCCCCTGGATTCCGATCCGCTTCAACCTCGTGTGGTCTTGGCGGCCGCAGTCGCCCCGGAACAGATGACTGAGATCGACACCCTCTGCCACAAGGCGGGCCTCAAGCCGTCGCGGGTGTTGCTGCGTCCCTGCCCGGCGGCCTCGCTGCTCTGCCGCGCCCACCCGGCCGAACAACCGGGCCAGGTCCGCCTGATCATTGACCTCCTCGGCGATGAGGCCGATCTGACGGTGGTTCGCGATCAGACGGTCGTCTTTCTTCGCAGCGCGCGGCTGCCGGGCAATGCCCTGGAATCGGCCGATGCGACGGAGGTGCTCGAATCGGAAATCCGCCGCACCATGGCCGCCGCCCAGAACCTTTTGAAGGGGCAAAAGGTCGATGCCTTGCTCCTATTTGGCACAAGCCTGAAACATAACGGGTTGCGGGATACTCTTCAGAAGAGGTTTCATCTCCCCGTCGACGTTTTCGACCCATTCGAAGGGCTGAAACTGAAGGGAGATCTCCGCCGTAGCGTGCCCTCCGACAGCGACCGTTTCGCCCCGTTGCTCGGAGCGCTCCTGGACGAAATCCAGCGCGACAAGCCCGCCTTCGACTTCCTCCACCCGCGACGTCCGGCAGAGAAGAGCACTCAGAAGAATCTGGTTGCGGCGGCGATCATCGGCGCCGCGGTGCTTCTGTGCGGACTGCTGCTGTTCAACTTCCTGCACAAGCAGGCGCTCGAGCGAGACGTTCACGAATTGACCAGCGAATTGGCCACCCTCAAGAAGCAGGTCAAGAAAGCGGAACAGGCGATCAAGAACGCCGAGACGGTCCAAACGTGGGAAGCCAGCAGGATCCAATGGCTGGAAGAGCTTCGCTGGCTTTCGGAGCGCTCTCCTGGCGCGGAAGACGTCGTGTTCACGCAGATGAGCCTCACGGCCAACAATCAGTCCGGCCAGGTAACGCTGCAAGGGGTCGTCAAGGATCTCGAGGCCTACTCGGCGCTGGAGGGGAGCCTCAACGACGAGAAACACCAGGTCAAGTCGGGGGCGGCCAGTCGCGACGACTCTCTTAAGGGGTATACCCAGAAGTTCGATTCGTCCATTCTGATTGCGACGGAGAAAGACTGATGGCACTCAGCAAACGAGAAAAGAAACTGGCCTTGATCACCGGATTGCTGGCGGTACCCTTTGCTGTTTGGCTGCTGACCGGCGTGTTCGGGGGTTCCACGAAACAACTCCGTGCTCAGAAGGCGGCCCTTACCAGCGACATCGACGAGGCCGAAGAGATCGTCCGCCGCGGCCGGGCGGCCCAGAAGCGATTGGACGAGTGGAATCGGAAGAGCCTGCCGCAGGATGTCAAGCTGGCCGGCTCGCGATACCAATTCTGGCTGATGGACCTCTGCGAGTCGGATCGTTACCGTGCCAAGTTCCAGGACACGAAATTCAAACCGCTGAACCCCAAGCCCATTGGCGAGGTCGGCAACCAGTTGGCCTTCACCATCAGCGGGGTGGCATCGCTGGAGCAATTGACACGTTGGCTCTACGGTTTCTACACGGCCGACTACCTCCATCAGATCAAAGGGTTGACGGTCAAGCCGGAGGAGGAATCGAAGAAACTTCGAGTGGACATCACGGTGGAGGCCTTGGCCTTGCACGGCGCCACCGACGCCGAGGGCAAGGCACGAGAGGCAACGCTCCCGCCAGTGCCGGAAGAGGCGTTCGACCAGGAAGCGCTCGGCAAGTACTGCGAAATGATCGGTGGAAGGGCAATCTTTTCACGCTACACTCCACCGCCTCCCGATCGCCCGGCCGACCCACCGAAGATTGCGGCGGGCCCTCCCCTTTTCGATCACGGCAAGTACACGGAGGTCACCGGTATCACCGAGGTCGACGGCCGGCCCCAGGTCTGGATCAGGTCGCGAACGCTCGGCAAGGAGTTTCGCCTGTTCGAAGGAGAATCGTTCGAAGTCGGTCCCTTGCAGGCCAAGATCGTCCAGATCCAGGTTCAGCGACGAACGGTTACTTCCGAGGTGGACGGAAAGCAATACCTGGTCGCCCTCGGCGATAGTCTCCGCGACGCCAAGGAAGTGAAACCTGGCACCGACTGAACGGGCGATTTGTGCGATTGGAGGCGGGAATCGGGGCCGATCCCGATTCTCGATTTCGACGGCCTGCCGGGAACCTGGCGGCCTTCAGCGCTGAAGAATCTCGCGGCGTTTCTGCAAACGTTCCGCCTGCATGCGAATCCGTTCCGCCCGATCGTGCCTTGCCATCGACTCGACTCGATCCAGCACGGTGGGATCGCTTACCGTGGCTAGAAGGCTGATCGCAGCCAGCCGAACTTCTTCATCCTCGTCTGCGGCCATCTTGATCAGCCATTCGGTCGCCCCGATGCCGGGAATTCCGGGCAGATCGCGAACCAGTTGCAGACGCACCCGGCGATCGGGATCGTAGACGCGGCGGGCGATCGACAATCGCAATGGATCAAAGCCCCGCCGCTTCAGTTCCGCCTCGGCGGACAGCGAATCCAAACCAGGAACATGCAGGCGCTGCATGCACTCGGACAGGCTCATGTCGCTCAAGGACACTTGCCCTTCCGCTATCGGGGCCTCCTCCTCCGGAGAAGGCGGAACCAGGACCCGCTCAGCCGTGCTGGGATAGAGTCTTCCAGCGGATCCCCGAGGTGGATCGTCGCCCAGACGGTGCCCTTGCATCGACCACGCATCGGCAAGATCGCCTGAGCGAGGACCTTGGTCAACGCTCGGCAACGGCACCACATTCGATGCGGCCCCCCTCTCCCCTTGGGAGCCAAACCGCCCTCGTGGCTCTGCCACTCTGGGCAATTCGGGTATTTCCAGCCGCCGGGGGGCAATTGCCGTTTCGTCCGGCGAAGCAACCGGTCCGGCCAACTCCTGCATTTCCAGCCCGGCAGCTGCGGACACAGCCGAGGTGGGATGTCCAGGCGACTGGGCCACCTTGTAGTCTGCCGCTCGCAGCAGTTGACCGCACAGCCAGGTGACGCGGCCTCGATCGACAATTCTCCCGTCCAGACGCCACTGGAGCAGGCGGTGCGCAAGACGTGCGGCGTCGAGCCTCGCGGCCGGACTGTAGGCATCCTGCTCCGACGCCAGGGCCTCGGCCAGTGCGGCAACATTCCGCTGCGATTCACTGCCGGCCACGTTCTCCCAACTCTTCATTTGGCGGTCAAGCCACAAACGGCCCGCTTTCGCCACGCTTTCTCGGGGAGAGGCCATCGCCTCAACGAGCACAGGGATTCCCGGCCTGCCAAGCCTGGCTGCCGCAGCAACCAACATCTCGGCACGATCGTCGGAAACGGTCGTGAGACTCGTTCGCCAATGGGCGGCAAGAATTTCCGGAACCCAGCGTCGCCCCAAAAGTAACATTCCAAGAATTGCTGCTGTCACGATGACCAGGACCGTCAGGTGGCGCGGAAGGATTCCACCTTTGC
>CAYSCH010000064.1:0-2009 GCA_964429355.1 uncultured Planctomycetaceae bacterium
CCCTCGTTCCGGACCGCCTGCAAGACTTTGAATCACGGATTTACGACAACCAGACATGGCCAAAAAAACGGCAGCTTCCAGCAGCAATTCCCTCGTGATCGTCGAGTCTCCCGCCAAAGCGAGGACGATTGGAAAATTCCTCGGACCGGCATACACGATCGAGGCCAGTATCGGTCATGTCCGCGACCTTCCGAAGGGTGCCAAGGAGGTTCCCGAAAAGTATAAGGGCGAGGAATGGGCCGACTTGGGCGTGAATGTGAATGAGGATTTCGAGCCCATCTACATTGTCTCCAAAGGCAAGACCAAACAGGTTCAGAAATTGAAGAACCTGCTCAAGGACGCAGACCAACTGTATCTGGCGACGGACGAAGACCGTGAGGGAGAGGCGATCAGTTGGCATCTTTGCCAGTTGCTCAAGCCCAAGGTGCCGGTCCATCGGCTGGTCTTTCACGAGATCACGAAGGAAGCGATCCTGGAAGCCTTGGAGACGCCCCGCGAGATCGATGAGGCCCTCGTTCGCGCCCAGGAAACTCGCCGGATCATCGATCGGCTCTACGGTTACGGCGTCTCCCCGCTCCTGTGGCGCAAGGTACGTCCAAAGTTGTCAGCGGGCCGGGTTCAGAGTGTGGCAGTTCGCCTGATCGTCGAGCGAGAGCGAGCGCGAATCGCATTCATTCCGGCTACCTACTGGGACCTTCAGGCAACCTTCGCCCGTGTCACCGGTGAGTCTTTCCAGGCGACCCTCAGTTCCGTGGACGGGCGGAGGGTTCCGACCAGTCGCGATTTCGATCCAGCCACCGGGAAACTCAAGGACGGCTCGCTTCTGCTCCTGACCGAGCAGCAAGCCAAGGAGTTGCTCGCGAGAATCCGTCGCGGCGATAGTCAGGTCCAGAATGTCGAAGACAAGCCCTATACCACCCGGCCCTATCCGCCGTTCACGACCAGCACGCTCCAGCAGGAGGCGAATCGAAAGTACGGCATGACGGCACGCGCAACGATGCAGGTGGCTCAGAGCCTGTACGAAAACGGCCACATCACCTACATGCGTACCGATTCCACGAACCTCGCCACCGTGGCGATCGAGGCGGCCCGCAACCTGGTCCGCTCCCAGTATGGCAGCGAATACCTGCCCCCCCAGCCTCGTACCTATCAGACAAAAGTCAAGAATGCCCAGGAAGCCCACGAAGCGATTCGTCCGGCGGGGCATCCTTTTGATCTCCCGGAAACGCTGCGTGCGTCGCTCACCAACGACGAATTCCGCCTCTACGACCTGATCTGGAAACGAACGGTCGCCAGCCAGATGGCCGACGCCCGCGGACGCCGCATGACGATCACCGTGGAGTGCGACGGCGCCCTCTTCCAGGTGAGCGGCAAGACCATCGAATTCCCCGGCTACCTGCGTGCCTACGTAGAAGGCTCCGACGATCCGGAAGCGGACCTGGCCGATCGCGAGGCCATTCTGCCGGCTGTCACCAAGGGAGAGAAGCTGGATTGCCGGGAAATCGAACCCAAAACCCACACCACCAAGCCCCCCAATCGCTACAGCGAAGCGGCGCTCACGCGGACCCTGGAAGAAAAAGGAATCGGCCGTCCGAGCACCTATGCCTCGATCATCGAGACGATTCTGGCCCGCAACTACGTCTTCAAACGCAGCGGTGCCCTGGTCCCCACCTGGATCGCGTTTGCCGTCTGCCAGTTGCTCGAAACACACCTCCCCGACTTGGTCGATTACACGTTCACGGCACAGATGGAAGATGAGCTCGATGCCATCAGCCGCGGCGAAATGGGACACCTCGACTATCTTTCGGCGTTCTATTTTGGCAGCGAGCACCCTGGCCTGAAGAAACAACTCGATAGCAAGGTCGATGAGATCGACGCTCGGAATGTGAGCCGAATCCCCCTCGGCAAGCCGGAAAACGGTTCCGAAGTGGTGGTTCGGGTCGGACGCTACGGCCCCTTCATCGAGCAGGGCGACGGCGAACGCCGCGCCAGCATACCCGAGAACATGC
>CAYSCH010000064.1:2057-17304 GCA_964429355.1 uncultured Planctomycetaceae bacterium
AGCTGACCCTCGAGGTGGCCCTCGACATGCTCGACAAATCGGCCCAGGGCGAGGAACCGTTGGGCCATTGTCCCGAAACGGGCAAACCGGTCTACCTGAAGATGGGTCGGTTTGGACCTTATGTGCAGCGCGGCAGTGCCGACGACGAGGAAAAGCCCCAGAACGCTTCACTGCTGAAGGGCATGGAACCGCACGATCTCGATCTGGAAACAGCCCTGAAGCTCCTCAGCCTGCCCCGCAACCTCGGTCCCCACCCGGAAAATGGCGAAGGTGTCTTCGCCCATTCCGGCCGCTTCGGGCCCTACGTGAAATGGGGCGACCAGACTCGTTCCCTGCCGGGCGGCACTTCTCCCCTGGAGGTCACCCTCCAGCAAGCGATCGAGCTGCTCGCCCAGCCCAAGCAGGGTCGGGGTTCCAGCCGCAAGAAGGAGCCTATCAAGGTCTTCGCGGAATCGCCCGTCACGGGTAATCCCGTCCAGCTCCTCGACGGCCGTTACGGTCCGTACGTGACCGACGGCGAAACGAACGCCAGCCTGCCTCGTACCATGCCGCCGGAGGAGCTCACCTTGGATCAGGCTCTGGCGATGCTTGCCGAGCGGGCCGCTGCCGGCGGTTCGAAGAAAAAGCCCGCCAGGAAACAGGCGACCAGGAAGGCCACCACAAAAAAGAAAACTGCGAAGAAAGCCGCCAAAAAGGCTGCCAAGAAGAAGGGGTGACCCGCGTCGCTCCGTGTAGCGGACCGGCAACCTCGCACTGTGGCCTGGGGGCCAGCCCAGAAGAGCGTGTTGTCGGTCCACGCCAGGGGCGTATCGCGATCGACCGGCAGTCGCAAGATCACGCTCTCATTTTTCAGAATGTCCAGTGACAAGCGGATCTTGTTCGCTTCGTATCACGGCTACCTCGATCCGTCCAGCGGCGCAGCCATTTCCGTGCGGGAGTTGCTGACGCAACTCGCACGGCGCGGCTGGAAAGTCTTCACCTATTGCGGTCCACTGCTCGATTTCGATCGCAACGAAAACGTGCGGCAGGTTTTGGCCGATGATCACATTCTCGTCCGTGAGACGGTCCAGGAGAGGGGGAGAGGGACGGCCGACGGTTCTCGCTCCTCGAGTTTCGCGACGGCGCGATCCTGTCTTCCGTGTTTGTTCCGAAGGGATCGGGGGACGTTTATCAGACCGAAAGAACCCTCCGCGTTATCCGGCGACAATTCCGCCGTTGTCGCTAGGCGATCACCCGTGCCGCTCTTTCCCCAGCGCGATCGCGTAGGCCGTGGCGTGCGTGTGACAGTGGGAGATCGACACGAGGAGCTTGGCGACGCCGAGTCGTTCGACGACGTCCTTCGTTCCGCCGCGGACGGCCACCGTCGGCCGGCCCCCCGGTTCGTTGCGGATTTCGATGTCGCGCCAACTGATGCCGCGTATCCAGCCCGTCCCCAAGGCCTTGAGGATCGCTTCCTTCGCGGCCCAGCGGCCTGCGTAGTGCTGCGTCGCCTGCTTCCGGTTCTGGCAGTAGCGAATCTCTTCATCCGTATAAACGCGGTTGATGAACAGATCGCCGTGCCGCTCGATCATTCGTGCGATCCGCAGACACTCCGTAATATCGGTCCCGATGCCAATAACGTCCATGACTACCCGATCGAATTCAGAAGGTTGGAATCTGCATTTCAGCCTGCAAAGCTACCAAGGGTCGCCCCGGCCGCTGAGGCCAGCCAGCAGCCGTACCTCATCCAAATGACGCGGGGGACGACAGCCGGGCTCTTGGATTTGTTCGGGGACGTAATCTTCTCTCAGGTCTTCGGCGCGGTTATCTCCTGGAAAGCCGGATGACCACGATTGAGCAACTCCTCCAACCGGCTCCGATCGGCAGGGGAAAGCCAGAGCCAGGCTGTTTTTGACAGGCCCTTCGGCAACTCCCAGCATATCTCCAATCCTGCCACTCCGCATCCGCCCTGGCAATGTACGAATCGATATTTCGCCCCCTGGAGGTCTTCGGCGAGCTCACTTCCGACGGCCATCGCCAGGTCTCTCGCCGCGCTGGCGGCAAGCGTCCCCCTGCGGACCGTCGAATACCAGGTTCGGCACCGATCGCAGTAGGGTTTCCGCGAGGCCGGCACAACAACGAGCAGGGCGGTGATTAGCGTAAGACAGCCATCCACAGCCCAACTGACCCACGCCCATGGCCCCCGGGCCACGGTTTTTCCGATCATGGGCCGGCCGCGGATTGCCTGCCATCGCAGATACTCGAAGACTCCGGAAGCCGGCTCGGGAGGTGTGCCGCGGACGAGATCCGGGTTGACCTGGGCAATCATGCGAAAATGGGCCGCCTGACGTTCCGCCATTTCCCGTTGCTCCTGGTAACTGAAATAATGCTGCCCCAGAACCGCCACCATCGATGCGACGAGCGTTCCACACACGATTGTGCTTGTGCCCGCCACGTGGACCAGTCGCATGAGCCCCGCCAAGGTGACACCCACGGCGAGACCGACGAGCACGGGGAACAGCCCGAGGGGAGAGGAGTGCTTCTGCGCGCCGAAGGCAAGCCACGCGGCGGCTGTCCCGTGGATCAGGCACAAGGGTATCCACAGGCCGAGTTGTGCCGGCCGGAAACGGGCTCGCTGCGGCGACAATCTGGAAACTCGCCGTTCCGTCTGGGGCTCACTCATCTTCTCGCCGCCTCCGCTCGCGACGGGGCACCTCTCACTTCAGTCCGCAGGCCCGCTGGGCCCGCAGCAATACCTCGGCCGCCTTCTTGCGAGCCTTGGCCGATCCGTCTCCCAGGATCTCACGCACTCGCAGGGGCTGAGCCTCCAGGTCCTTGCGGCGCTCTCGAGCCTCTGCAAAGTACGTTTCGGCCTCGTCTGCCAGGGCCTTTTTCACTTCCCCGTAGCCAAACCCGCCCCGTCGATACTTGGCGGCCATCTCCTCGCGTTTCTCATCGCCAACGAAGAGCGAATAGAGTTGATAGAGGTGATCGTTGTCTGGCTCCTTGGGGTCCTCCATCGGACGCGAATCGGTGACGATTCGCATGATCTTCTTCCGCTGGGATTTTGGCTCCTCGAAGATCTCGAGCGTATTTTTGTAGCTCTTCGACATCTTCTCGCCGTCGATACCGGGCACCTTGGCCGAGGCCTCGAGCAATTTCGCTTTCGGCAGCACGAAGGTCTCGCCATACTGGTGATTGAAACTCCCGGCCAGATCCCGGCAGACTTCGATGTGCTGCACCTGGTCTTCGCCCACCGGAACGATGTCGGAATCGTAAACCAGGATGTCGGCTGCCATGAGAGTCGGGTAAGCGAACAGCCCGGCATCGGCGGTCATGCCCCTCGCCTTCTTGTCCTTGTACGCGTGGCATCGTTCGAGCAGGCCCATGGGCGTGCCCGTCAGCAACAGCCAGCAGAGTTCGGAGACCTCGGGCACGTCGGATTGCACGAACAGCGTGGCTTTTTCAGGATTCAATCCGAGGGCCAGCAGGTCGAGGGCTGCATCGAGAGTCAACCGCGAGAGTTCCTCCCGGCAGCGAACCGTCGTCAGGGCATGAAGGTTCGCAATGAAGTAAAATGCCTCCTCCGCCTGGTGCTGGAGGTCGATGTATTGCCGGATGGCGCCGAAATAGTTGCCCCAATGAAATCGTCCGGTTGGCTGAATGCCTGAGAGCACACGCATCGTTTGGTCCACAATCGCTAGAGAAATACGGATGTCCGGTTCATCACCGAGCCGGGCACTGTAACGTTCCGACGACCTCGGCCATGCTTCCGGCCCCCAGTTCCTGCAAGGCCGCCGGAAGCTTGTCGAGAATGTCCATCGTCACGGAGGGACGGTAAAAATTGGCAGTGCCGATCTGCACGGCGCTGGCGCCGGCCACGAAGAACTCCATGCAGTCGTCGACCGAGGCGATCCCGCCGATGCCGACGATAGGTATGTCAACCGTCTGCGCCACCTGGTAGACGATCCGCAGTGCGATCGGCTTGATCGCCGGGCCACTCAATCCACCGAGAACGTTTCCCAATCGCGGACGGCGCCGGCGCCAATCGATCGCCATGCCGAGACACGTATTGATCAGGGCTACCGCGTCGGCCCCGCCGTCGGCTGCTGCCTGCGCGATCGCGGGCACTCGAGTCACATTGGGGGTCAGCTTCGCGAGGATGGGAAGATCGCAAACGCCGCGGACTCCACGAACCACCTTCTCGCACATCGCCGGATCGGTCCCGAAATCGACGCCTCCCGAAACATTCGGGCAGGAGACGTTCAATTCCAGTGCGGCTATCCCCGCTACCTTCCCAAGTCTCTCGGCAAGACGGACGAAGTCTTCGTAACTCTTGCCCGCCACGCTGACCAGGATCGCCGTATCGAGCGAGGCGAGAAACGGAAACTGTCTCTCAAGAAAGGCGTCTACACCGTCGTTGTCTAGCCCAATCGAGTTGAGCATTCCGGCTGTCGTCTCGACCGTCCGCGGCGGCGGGTTTCCGATTCGGGGGTCTCGCGTGATCGTCTTCGGCACGATTCCGCCAAGACGTGCAAGATCGACCACGCCCGCCATTTCACGGGCATAGCCGAAAGTCCCCGACGCGACCAGAATGGGATTCTTGAGGGCAAGTCGCCCAAGTTGAACGTGCAGGTCCATTTCGTGTCGCGTACCGCCCGATTTGGTGGATCGACCCTGGGGTCGTCGTCACTCGGACCCGAGTCGCCGGAAGCCAAATCGTCAATGTACCCTGCAACCGGCGGAGCGGCAACGCCCGAGCCTGCTCCTTCTCCAGCAGCCCATTCCGGAACCCCGGCATCGAGCGCACGGCGAAACCTCGGATCTCGGGGCGGGGGCGAGCAACGGCGAGCTCCGAGGTACGTTAGCCTGCGTTGTGCGAGATTTGGGCCACGAACGTTCGCTGCCAATCAGCATCGAGTTGCGGGCACGGCCGGGCCAGAAAACGAACCACGGACACGCGTCGACACTCCCCAAGTCGTCAGGACCGGAAGAGAGCCAGCGGTGTCCGCGTATGTCGGTTGAGCACAGGTTGGGCGCGAGGGATATACCATCCAGGGCGCACCGAACGCCGAGTAACCGGTGGCCAGGAGCGCCAAGGTTCGGCAGGGGTGTGGACGCAGTGGGAGCTGTGTCCGTCAGGCCGCCGAACCTGTGACGATCGCTCGGGCAAACTCAGCGACGGTTCGAAAACTACGGCGGAAACGTCCCACAGGCGGGAAATGTCGCAGTCGCCGCAGAGTTCGAAATCGCCTCTAGATAATGCCGCCGTGCGTACGGTACGGAGTGCAGTGATCAGGCTGGTCCAGCATCCAGGTCCGCTCCCATTCGTCAAGGAACAGACGCTGGTTCTCCGACGTGTGAATCAATTCCTGAACTCGTCGGGTTGGATCGCCCGAGTAGCCGGGAATGACACAGCCGGTTGTCACGCTGGTCAGAATTCCCAAGACGGTGGCCAGCAGCAACTTACGCATCGTGAAACTCCTCCGTGAACTTATCCGCCTGCGACAGTCCCGTCGCACGGCGCCTGAACTTCGGCCAACCGATGTCTACCTGCCCGCCGAAAACCTCACTGGTGGAGGTAACTGCGCGGCGCCGAGTGATTCATTTGCGCGGGAAGAGCTACTGCTGCCCGATTCTGGGGTCGGGAAGTCCGGAAAACTAGCGATTTCTGGGGATGGGGTCGAGGTCAATTCGCTCCGTTCGCCCACCAGCCCGACTCGCTCAGAAGATCTGAGCCGACCAGATGAGAGTCAATCGCTGTCCGAACTCGGGTCGTAAAGTGTTGGCGAGATGACGCTTTCGGGACGTGACCGAACGGCCCCGACGGCCGCTGCTTGTGCTGCCGCTGCCGCCTGCTGTTCCAACTCACGTACCCTCTGCTCCATCTCTTTGCCAGGCTTGAATGTGACGACGAACTTCTCCGGGACAAAAACCTTGTCTCCGGTCCGAGGGTTCCGTGCCTTGCGCGGCGCTCGACGCTTCACTTCGAAGACCCCGAAGTTGCGAAGCTCAATCCGCCCGTCCTCGACGAGGGTCTCGACGATCGCGTCGAACGTTTTCTGGACGATTTCCTTGGTCTTCAATTGGGTGAGCCCAATCTCCTCGGAAATTGTTCGGACGATCTCTTTCTTGGTCACGACTCGCGTCTCCGATTCGGTGGTTGTCCGGGCCGTATCAACCTTACGCCTTAGTGCCCAGCCTCGCTCCAAGTGTAAATGCCATAACGACTAGAGTCAAGATCAATCCGCACGGTTCAGACGACTTACGTCCAAACCGCTTGACCCAGGTCGCTCTCCACTCAGTTGAGCCGACGTTGGATAAGTTCTTGATGTCAAAGATCTTAGCTCACGAAGACCGTTCTCCGGAGCCGTTATTGTGGCACAAGCATTTACCAAATAATGACTTGTGTCTCCCACACGAGCATTTCTCAAGACCCCTTCCAGCACCGCAGCGCACAGGCGGGCCTCACGAAACACTTAACTGCCACCCAAGTATCGGCATCACTACCGCCAGACTTTACTTAACCGGCAAAATTCGCAGAATCGACACAACCCGCATGACAAGGTAACTCACATGGGGGGATAGGTCGTAGAGCCATACGCGCCCTGCACGATAGAACCGGACCCATGAGCTCGCAAAGGCGGCCCGAATCGGCGGACGGCCCCTATCGCCTTGTTGAGCCCGCGGCGGGAGAGCTGAATGCTGACGGCTCAAAGACTGGCCTGAAACCGGGCTGGGCACCTACACCCGGATCGTTTGGATCCGCTCGACGATCTCCTTGGCCGAGAACAAACGGCCTTTGCCGCAGCCGGGGCAGTTCCGGCACGTCTCTTTCCAATCATCCTTCGTCTCAACCGTTGACTCCCAGAAGGGCCACGTCCGGCATTGCCGGGGGCGAGCCTCGTAGGCCAGGCATTGACGGCGGTCCGGGTCGAACATCACACAATCCCCGTTGTCGTACTCGATCAGACTCCGCCGCACACCGACCCGTCGGACATACGTGGCCTCGAACTCCTCGGGCGACAACCCGACGATCTTCGCCAGGCCTCGAATCTCGTCGCCAGTGACCCACACGTAACCTGGAGCCCCGGTGCAACAGTCTCCGCAACCGGTGCACTCGAACCGCAACCCGCTATGGAACCATGTCTTCCCGCTCATGTGACCATCAGGTCCTTTCCTTGCTTGCTCAGAAGTTCGCGGATCTGAGGCATCAGTCCGTAGGCGTAGGCCAACAGCTTGATCGGATGGATCGTGGGCTTCGAGGTTCCCTGTTCCATCTGCATCTTGCAGGCGCTGCATTCGGTCGTTCCCGCCTGGAAATCGTCCTCCCGCATGCGATGGAGCAATCCGCGGGCCACCCTCAGGCTCGCCCGATAGTTGGCGCTCTTGATGCCGTAGGTCCCCGCCATGCCGGAGCACCCTTCCTCGCAACGCTGTACAGACAGGCCGGGAATCAGTCTCAGAAGGTTCTCCCCCGGCGATCCCACGTTGAGTGCTTTCATCCGGCAGGGCATATGATAGCCAAGGGAGAAATTGACCGGGTTGAAATCGAGCTGCAGCTTGCCGACCGTGTGCATCTTCCATAGATAGGAGCAGATCTCCGACGAGTTCTCGGCAACGAGCCGGGCATCCTCCTCATCGAGAAGTTGGGGATATTCGTGCCGGAGGCAAACCGCCGCCGCCGGCTCGGATGCCACCACGTGATAGCCCTGGCGGATGGCTTCTGCCAGAATGGTCACGTTCTTGCGCGCGAAGCGGCGCGCGATATCCAAAGCCCCGTCGGCGATCGCGGCCATTCCCGCCTGCTTCTGTCCCGGGGGAACGAACACGGCAACGCCATTGTGCTTCAGAACCGCCACGGTCGCCTCGGCCAACTGGGGGTCGTGGTAGTTGGCGTAAAGGTCGACAAAGTAGGCCACCTTGCGTTCGCTGGTCCGTGTGGGGCGCACGAGACGCCGGCGCGCTGCCCGCCGCAGAAAGTTCCTGGAAGTCACCCTCGGTAGCTTGCGCCCCTGGGAAATTCCAAAACATTTCTCAATCACCCAACGGCATCGCCGATTGCCGATGGCCCAGTTGGCAAAGGGACTCACTCGGCTGGCCAGCGCCGACACGAGATCCAATCGGGCCGCGATCCAATCCCTCAGCTTCAGCCCGTGAGCGGCCACATAGGCGCCCTTCCCCTCGAGCATGAGTTTCGGGATGTCGACACCGGCCGGGCACTCCGTGCGGCACATGTGGCAGTGGATGCAGAGATCCGCAATCGACTTGAAAGCTTCGCCTGTGAGGCTTTCCAACTCCAGCCCGCCGGTCAGCACGGCATGGATCAGATTGGCCTTGGCGCGGGGCGACGCCTCTTCCGACGGACTGACGCGAAACAGGGGGCACATCCGTCCGCCGGGCGTCTGGCTCCGACAATCGCCGCACGTGTTGCACAAGGCAACAGCGTCCCGCACTTGCGCGGGATCCCAATTGAGCTGAAGTTCCAGGAGGTCTCGCAGACCCGATTGTTCTCCGCCCGTCTCCTGGCCGGATCCGGCCGGCAACGTTGTCCGCAGATCTCGCTGAACGTCTTCGGGGTTGGCGCCCACAACCTTCCCGGGATTGAGGATGCCATCGGGATCAAACACGTCTTTGACCTGGCGAAACACGTCGTAGAGCTGGCCGAATTGTTCCTGAAGATATCGGGATCGGCTGAGCCCCGACGCACGTTCGGCGCCGATCGTACCCCCGGCCGCTATCACTTCCTCGTAAAGCGAGTCCGACAGGCGGCGCACCATGTGGGGCCCGTCTGAACTGGCCAGATCGAGGAAGGGGCGAAGCATCAGTTGCCCCTGCGCCGCGTGTCCCACGATCGATGCGGTTACCTCCAACCGCTTGAGTACGTTCTGAACTCGAACCACGAACTCGGGTAGTGCCTCCGGCTCCACCGCCAGGTCGTCAATTACCGGTACGGGACGTACCATACCCTTCATGCGATACCAGGTGGGCCGCACCATCCGGGCCAGGGCCCAGCATACCTCGAACTCCTGGCGGTCCATTGCCCGCCGCGCCCCGAAGGCCAAACGCCGCCGCTCCCAGATGTCGTCGGTCATCGCCCGCAGCCGCTCTCCCACTTCGTGGCGATCGTCGCCGTCCAATTCCACGACGAGCGCCGCCTCGGTGTTCTCCGGGATCAACGATTCGAACCGGTCGTCCATCTCGCGGGCCAGACTGAGATGCCTGCGATCCATCAACTCGCACGCGGTCGCACCGTGATCTCGCACGAGGAGCGCGGCCTTCACCGCGCTCTCCAGGCTCGGGAACATCAACAGGGCCGCGCCGCGCGAGGCCGGCAATTCCTGGATCGCCAGCCGAGCCTCAGTGATCACCCCTAAAGTCCCTTCCGATCCGGCAATCAATCCTGCCAGGTTCAGCGAAGTATCGTCCAGGATATCCCAAAGATGATACCCGGCGCGGCTGACCGGCGTTTTCGGCCTGTTCTCCTCGATCACCGTCTCCTTGGCCCGAATCAGTCGGTTCACCGCGTGAACGATCTCGCGCTTCGTCGGGTGGGCGGTGGCCGCTTCGCCGTCGTCCAGGGGCTCTCTTCCGATCTCCAGAATCTGCCCGTTGGCCAGGACGACCTGCAACCCGAGAATATGCCGAGAGGGAGAGCCATACTTGAGCCAGTGGCTTCCTGCTCCATCGATGGCCAGCATGCTTCCGACGGTCGTCGTTTCACTCACTCCCGGGTCCGGGCCGAACGTCCGGCCCGACTGGGCCAGATACTCATTGAGCCGTTCGCGTACGATACCCGGTTGCACGCGCACCATGCGATCGTCCGCGTTGACGATCCGGCGGAGATAACGCGAGCAATCCAGAACCAGCCCCCGGCCCAAGGCTGCACCAGCCGTGCCCGTCCCGCTACCCCGGGCATGGACCGGAATCCCTTTTGCCGAAGCGTACTCCAGACATGCCGACACGTCCGCCACCGTCCGCGGCCTTACCACGCCCAAGGGCCGGATCTGGTAGATACTCGCGTCTCCCGCATAAAGCTGCAGGAATACGTCGTCGCACCGCACGTCGCCGGCAATCCGCCCCCGGAGGTCTGCCTGGATTCGTTCGCGCAGTTGGTCGAGATGGGGCATGGCCGATATGTCATGGATCGGGTGATCGTCACCACAAAAGATCGCTCAGCGATCTCCGTAAATCAGCGTCATGATCTCCGAACGCGTCGTGGGGCGCGTGCGGAAAGCGCCTTTCATCGCCGAGGTCACGCAGACCGCTCCCGGCTTTCTTACACCGCGAACGGTCATGCAGGTGTGCACGGCCTCGATCACGACGGCAACTCCCTTCACCTGGAGTTCCTCTTCCAGAAGTCGGGCAATCTCCTCTGTCATCCGTTCCTGGACCTGGGGGCGATGCGCGACCACCTCGACCACTCGTGCAAGCTTGCTCAATCCCACGACCCGACCGCCCGGCAGGTAACCGATGTGTGCCTTTCCCATGAAGGGCAACATGTGGTGCTCACACACGCTGTCGAAGCTGATGTCCCGAACGAGCACGACCTCGTCGTACTTCTCGGTGAAGAACTTCTTCAGGTGGATCCGTGGGTCCTCGTGCAATCCCGCGAACAGCTCCGCGTACATCCGTGCGACCCGAGCGGGGGTCTCCCGGAGCCCCTCACGATCAGGGTCCTCTCCCACTGCAAAAAGAATCTCACGAACCGCCCGCTCGATCCGCTTCTGGTCGACGGCCCCTCCCCGCTTCGGCTCTCCATCGTCCAGTTCCACGAGCAAGCTGCCGTCGATTCGGTCGCCGTCTTTTCCACACAATGTCATTTTCCCGCTTTCCCTGTCAGTCCCTCGTGCCTCGCTCCCCTCTACCCCCAATGGAGATCACTGAAAAAGTCAGTTCCGTTGACGTAAGTCCTTATTGTTCGTCGTCTCGTCGACCGAGAAATAAGGACTTACGTCGAGTCCGGGCACTTTTTCAGTGATCTCCAATGATAGGTGGGCCGCTCGTCAACGGTCAAGAGGCCGGCATTCTCAGCGCACAGTTGGCGTTCCGCTATCACACCCAAACGGCGGCAAATTGTCGCCGCCTGAAACCACCAGCCCGCAACAGCCGCATCCTGCCCTCCTCGCGAGCCAAGAACCTGCCCCAAATCGGAAGGAAGCGGCGGAGATACCTTTCGAATTCGAACAGGAGTCTGCGCGGACCGAACTCCACCGCGAATTCCTCCTGCCCGCCATCTCATGTCGGCCTGGCGTCAATTCCAGCTCGGTACCGGCGGAAAGGGTAAATCACCCCTGCCGCATGGACGCGTATCGCAGCTCAATGCCACGAGCCGCTCGGCCAGAATTTCGGCCCGGCACACGACATCGTCCTCTCCCAAAAGCACCAGCTTCTCGGCCTCATCCATATCGATCAGGTAGGCAATCAGATCTGTCACGGTACCCAGAGATATCTCTCGCCGCAACAACTCCGACAACTGCCTCGTCGCATCGGGCACGAAGGGTAGAATAGACCCCATCGCCTGCCGTAGCTCCTCCAGCAGTTCACCCACGCGTGAATCATCGTTCTCCGGATACCGGTCTTGGCGAAGTATCGCCCTCGCACTGCGAAAAGTCTTCCCAGTCTCCAGTTCGCCCACGATCTGGACCCGCGAAACCCCCGCCAGGAGAATATTGTGCGATTTGTCCCCCAGTGCGTGGTCCACCAGCACGCGCCCCAGGCAGGCGTGGGGTGAGACGGGCGGACTCCCCTCGTAGTTGTTCTCCCAGCCCGGCATGAGAGTCGCCATAGCGATCATCCGGTCGCCCGCCAGCGATTCCGCCAGCAAATCGCAGTAACGCGGTTCAAAGACGTGCAGGGGCTGAACGACATGCGGAAACAGCACCAGGTTCGGCAAGGGAAACAGCCGCACGGTCCCCGAGAAGTCCTCAGGCGAAAAGGTGAACTGCGGATGCTCGGTCATGACGGCTCATCCTCCCGCACAGCCTGGCCAGGGGCCCGTGCGGCAGAAAAATGCTTCGGTCGATGTAACTGCTTGTTTGAATTAAGGTTGTGCCAAACGGCCTTGCGTGATTCGCGGAAAAAACCGTCGTCCTGAAGATACCTGCGTGGGCTTGCCCCCGCGCTCGGGTTGTGTCCCGTGTCTTCCCCGCCAACTCTGTCAGTCCCGTCCCATCGAGTTCCTGATCGCCTTGCCGCAATCTCCTCTGGGAATCACGCAAGGCCATTTCGGTTGTCGTTGTCGCGACAATGCAGAAAGACGACGCTCCTCTTAGTCAATGATAGCTCAAGAAGCCCTCACAAAACGTACGAGTCTCCCACGGGCATGGATGTGCACAACCCGTGGTTTTGTTAGCGGCTCTAAGAAGCCCTAACAGAATGTACGGGTTTTCCAAGGGCATGGTTGGGTACAATCGGTGGGTTCATCAACGGTTCGAGGAGTTGCTTTCGGGGGGACTCAACCGAATCGAGGGGCGATGCACAAGATCCCCGGGTGCCTGTGCCCGGATGCCCACGTTCTCGTCGAAGCATTGGCGAACGCAACGTACGAACTGGTCTACATCCAGCCCATGATGCCACGGGCGATAACGCTCGAGGTAAGCCGCCGAACTGGCCACCAACTTCCGCGATCCCACTTCATTGCCGTTCTCGAGGTGGTAGAGAGCGACCGCCGCCTGGATCAGCCCCTGGTAGAACCGGCGATTCTCGCCCGTCTCTTCGATCCAGAGCTCTTCCCACACCTCATGGCTGTCGAAGTACTCACCTCGATTGAAATGCTCAATCCCTTGCAGATAGAGCGCAGCATACTGCAGGTCTGCCATCGCAACGGTCTCGCCAATCCGTCTAAGAAACCCTCACAAAACGTACGAGTTTCCCACGGGCATGGATGTGCCCAATCGGTGGTTTTGTTAGCGGTTCTAAGAAACCCTCACAAAACGTACGAGTTTCCCACGGGCATGGACGTGCCCAATCGGTGGTTTTGTTAGCGGCACTAATACGTTTCTCGCGTATCGGCCTGTGGAATCAGTTTCGAATGGGTCGACTGGGGGGTACAATCGTACCGATAGGCGGCCCCCGTCGACAGATTATAGGATCCTGCCCGTCCAGGCCATCCCTCTGTGAATCCAGTATTCCATCATTCCACAAAGCGTTGGCACCCATCGATCGAGGGTCGGCCCGCCAGTGGGGTCGCATTCCGCGAACGTCCCTCAGGCCGGTCGCCTGCCGCCCGATCTCCGGTGCCTCTTGACAGCCCGTCCGCCTCGTTTGACAATCCCCTCTGACTATTCCTCCCTCCCCCACCAGGGCTCTAACGGACAACTCGCTCTCATGGCTTGTACTGCGGAAGAGAAACGGCGCGCCCAAAAAATCGTTCGCATCCTCGCTCGGCAGTATCCCGACGCAACCTGTTCGCTCGACTTCTCCACACCGCTCGAATTGCTTGTGGCCACCATTCTTTCGGCCCAGTGTACCGACCAACGCGTGAATCTCGTCACCAAGGACCTTTTCAAGAAGTACCGTTCTGCGGCCGATTACGCGACGGCCGCTCCGGCCGCGCTGGAAGCCGATATCAAGAGCACCGGATTCTATCGCAACAAAGCCAAGAGCATCCGCGAGTGCTGCCGTCAACTCCTGGACGAATACGGCGGCCAGGTCCCCCAGGATCTGGAATCTCTGGTCAGACTTCCCGGAATCGGACGCAAGACAGCCAACGTGATCCTGGGTACCGCCTTCGGTATTCCTTCCGGCGTTGTTGTCGACACCCACGTGGGACGCCTCAGCCGGCGTATGGGCCTGACGCGTCAGAAGGACGCCGTGAAGGTCGAGAACGACCTCATCGAGCGGATTCCCAAGCAGCAATGGATCGTCTTCAGCCACCAGATGATCCAGCTCGGCCGCCAATTCTGCGCCGCCCGAAAACCGAAATGCCAAGAATGCCCCCTCCGGGAGGTTTGCCCGAAGACCGGGATCGAGCTATCCTGACAGTTTCATTCATTAGCCCCACGCAACAGAATCGCGATGATCCTCTCCGGCAAAGAGATTCGAGCTCAGTTGGGCACGAACATCATTATCGACCCCTTCCACGAAGCGCAGCTCAACCCCAATAGCTACAACCTCACCCTTCACGATGAGCTGATGGTCTACGAGGAAGTGGAACTCGATATGCGTAAGGCCAATCGCGTGCGGCGCATGACCATCCCTCCCGACGGCAGGGTGATTCAGCCGAACCAACTCTATCTCGGACGTACCGTCGAACGAACCGAGACCCGGAATTTCGTCCCCATGATCGAGGGCCGGTCATCGATCGGGAGGCTGGGTTTGTTCGTTCACGTAACGGCCGGATTCGGCGATGTCGGCTTCCGCGGTTACTGGACCCTTGAAATGTTCGCCGTTCAACCCATACGAATCTACCCTGGCGTTCCCATCTGCCAGATCTTCTATCACGAAATTCGCGGCCCGATCGTTGAGTATGTCAGCGACAAGTACCAGGACAATACCGACATCCAGCCCAGTCTGCTCTTCAAGGAACTCGATCCCACTCGCCGCCACGACCCCCAGATGAAACTCCCTTTCAACCTGGAGCAGCCGGGCGATTGAATCCCGGGCGTCCCAGAAGTGCTGTCTGCCCCGGAGCGATGGAGTTATCCCAAAAGATTGTGAAGAATTTTCCAGAGGTTCACGACCATCGGGAGCCGACCATCTCAGTTCGAGCGGTAGCTCGTATTGGGTGGCGGCCCTGCCGCCCTGTGGCACTTGAAGCTTCCTCGGACGCATCCATGAATACGAACTCCAACGACATCCTCGCCGCCGAACTGCAGAAGCTGGCAGCCAAAGCCGCCAAAGAAGAAACGGGAGCCGGTGTTGTCGGCTGGGTTGCGAAGAAACTTCCCAACGACACCTTTCAGATACAGATTCAGACGCCGGCCGCTCCCGAGACCGCCCTGCGAACCGCCCATGCCGTCCTTCAGGAAAAAGGACGGCTTCGCGACGACATCCAAGCCCCGCCCGACATCGCGGCCCTCTCCGCCGTCGTCGGCTCCGGCTTCCTGGGTCTCAACCCGGCCCTCGTCACCGTCCAGGTTGCTGCTCACGCCGACAACCTCACCCAAATTCAGATCTTCGGCATCGCCAAAGAAGGCCTGATCAAGCAGCACGCCGGCGAAAAAGCCGCCAAGCTCATCGCCGCTCAACTCGCGGAGCGCCTCCCACCCGTTCCCGCCTGAATCTGCTGGCCCCTCACACGTAGCGCTTCATCACCCGGTCCACC
>CAYSCH010000064.1:17314-32025 GCA_964429355.1 uncultured Planctomycetaceae bacterium
GGCGACACGCGGTTCATCCCGCAGAGAACCTGGCCCCAGAGATAAGGTACGATCTCGCGCCGCCCGGCCCGCATCGCGGCCACGGTCCGCTTGGCTACGTGCTCGGCCGTCACCGGCCGGTGCTGCGGCCAGCCCGGCTCGCTTGTCCGGTCCAGCACGCGGTCGAAGAACTCGGTCTCCGTCGTTCCCGGACTGACGACCAGAACGTCGATTCCCTCGGCCGACAATTCCGTGCGGATCGCCTCGCTGAACCCGTGAACCGCGAACTTGCTGGCGCAGTACTCGCTGTTGTGCGGTACCCCGCGCCGTCCCAGAATGGAGCTCACGTTGACGATCATCGGCTGCCGGCCCTGCTTCAGATAGGGAATCGCAATCCGGGTCATCTCCACCAGGGCGAAGAAGTTTACTTCCATCACCTGCCGAAGACGCTCGGGCGCGGCCGTCTCGAATCGCCCCAGCGTGCCCACGCCGGCGTTGTTGATGAGGAAATCGATTCCGCCCAGTTCGTCAACGGCCAATTGAACAACCCGACCCCGAACCCCTGGTTCGGCGATATTCCCGGCCACGGAGAATAGCTTCCCTCCCAGGGCCTGGGCTTCCTTCACGAGCGCGGCCAGCCGGTCCTCTCGCCTTGCCGTGACGACGACCGACGCGCCCTGCCGGCACAACTCCAGCGCGATCGCCCGGCCGATCCCGCTTGACGCACCGGTCACAATCGCCCGACCTCCCGATATCTTGCGTTTTGCCATCCCTATGCCACGTCTTCCATCTTTTCCGGCTGGACGCCATGAATCTGCACGTTTGCATCTTCCCGGTCGAGTCGTCCCAGCAGCCCTTGCGGGAGACGGCAGTGAATCAGTACCCGCGAGTCGCTGAAGGTCCTGGAAAGTACCTCCCCGTGAGCTGCCAGGTAAGCCATCAGACGCCCATTCTCAACACCTGTCTCGACGTCCACGTCGACGAAGCTCCGGCTCAAGGCGTCGCTGACGGCCACCGCCAGGGCATCCATTCCCGCCCCATTCCGGGCACTGATCGGGATGCCGTGCGGGTACCGGTTGAGCAGAGCGTCCACGCTCGACCGGTCGTCCAGGGCGTCGATCTTGTTGAGCACCAGCAGGGTGTCTTTGGCCTCGATGCCGATCTCCTCGAGTACGCAGTAGGCTGCGCTGATCTGGTCGCTGGCGTCCGGGTTCGATGCGTCGGCTACGTGCAACAACAGGTTCGCTTGCCGCGCCTCTTCCAGCGTGGCCTTGAAGCTGGCGATCAGGTGGTGAGGCAGGTCGCGAACGAAACCCACTGTGTCGCTCAGCAGTACGGGCCCCCAACCGGGCAAATACCAGCGGCGGGTGCGCGTATCGAGCGTTGCAAACAGCGAATCCTTGGCCAGAACATCTGCCCCGGTCAGCGTGTTCAGCAGGGTGCTCTTGCCGGCGTTCGTGTAGCCCACGAGCGAAACGGTCATCGAACCGTGGCGAGCAGCCACTTCCCGCTCCCGCCGGCGGTGAATGGCTTCGACCTGCGTGCGAAGGTCCGTGATCCGCTTTTGCACCAAGCGCCGGTCGACTTCCAGTTGCTTCTCGCCGGGGCCCCGAGTGCCCACGCCCATCTTCTGTCGCGAAAGGTGGGTCCACATCCGCTTCAACCGCGGCATGGAATACTCAAGCTGGGCCAGCTCGACCGCCAGGCGTGCTTCATGCGTCTGGGCCCGTGCCGCAAATATGTCAAGGATCAGCTCCGATCGGTCGACGACTTTTACACCTAGCGTTCTTTCCAGATTGCGCGTCTGGGCCGGGGTTAGGTCGTTGTCGAAGATCACCACGTCGGCGTCGGTCATCTCGACCATGCCGCGCAGTTCTTCCACCTTGCCGCTCCCAAGGTAGGTTGCCGGGTCGGGGCTCTCTCGCCGCTGAACCATCCGGCCAACGACTTGCGTTCCCGCCGTCTCCGCCAGCCCCTCCAGTTCATCGAGAGGCTCTCCGGTCCAAGTTCGATCCTTCAGCGCCACGCCCACAAGAAACGCTGCCTCGCTGGCAACGGTGTCGACGCGATTCATTTCCTTCGGTTGACTCAAACCATGTCTCCGGCAAAAAGATGGCAATAACTCTCATACCGACGCTCGTCGATCCGCCCGTCGGCAACTGCATTCTTGACCGCACAGTCGTCTTCATGCGTGTGGGTGCAGTCGGGATATCGGCACAGATTCACGTACGGACGAACATCCCGGTAGTAGGCAGCCACTTCTTGCGGAATCACGTCCCACAACTGATACTGCCGGATCCCGGGCGTGTCGACCACATAACCCCCGAAACTCAGAGGGAAAAGCCGCGCCGTGGTCGTTGTGTGCCGCCCCTTCTGGTTCTCGCGGCTTACCTCCGAAACTGGAAGTTCGAGTTCCGCATCCACCGCGTTCAGAAGCGACGACTTTCCCACACCGCTCTGTCCAGCCACGACGCTCTCGCGTCCCGCCATGCATCGCCGAAACCGGTCAATTCCGAATCCCGTCTCGGCACTGACCAGCAGCACTTGATATCCCATGCGACTGTAGACACCGACCAGCGGCTGAAGTTCGGCACGATCCACCAGGTCCACCTTGTTGATGCAGATCACCGGCGTGACCTTCGCCTTTTCCGACGCGATCAGCATGCGATCGATCAGGTTCGGTTTCAGGCGGGGCTCTGCGGCGCTGGCAATGATCAGCACCTGATCCACGTTGGTTACCAGGATCTGCTGACGGCCACGAGTCGCCCGGCACAGACTCCCCTGTCTCGGTTCGATTCGCTCAATGACCCCCTCCGAAAGATCGCCGCTGGTTGCGCCGCGGAATCGGACCCGATCCCCGGCCGCAATCACATGCCGCTGATCGGTGCTGAGGGTCCTCAGAAGCCGCCGAACGGTGCACGTGTAAACTGTGCCGTCCGCCTCGTCCCTCACCAGACAACTCAACCCGTGAACGCTTAAAACTCGTCCCGAATGGCAGACGGCCTCGTCGACTTCCAGGTGAATCGCCAGATGGGGCTCATCCCCTTTCCCAAACTCCTCGCCCATCACCGTGCGATGACGGGTCAGATCTCCCTTCCCGCTGACTCGCTCCCCCTGGAGAGGATCTTTTTCCTTGAATCCATGCTCATCGAACTGGCGTGTCCAGTTCGTGCCGCGCGGTTTCTGGGATCGGTTCTTGCGGAATTCGGTGCGAACTTTCCGTTTCTTTTTGCTCATCGAGACAGGCCGCTCTTAGCTGGCCTCGGATCCAGGGCGGCGCTGGAGGCCCGCCCGCTCAAGAAGTGTCTGGCCGAACACGTCCTCCTCTTCACCATCCGGGGGTGGCGGCCCACAGGCACCATTCTGGGAAGGCGAATAACGTACCTCGTATTTGTGACTTGCCAGAGACAGCGTGTCACCCGGCAAAAGCCGCCTTCTGTCCACCCGAACGCCATTGACCCGCGTTCCGTTTCGGCTTCCTGAATCGTCCACCACCCAGTAACCCTCCTCAAGGCACAGGCGGCAGTGCTGGGCAGATACGTTCGCAAATCGGAGAACCACATCACAACTCTCGCTCCGGCCAACCATTAGGTTCTTCCGCAGAAGAGGGATGGGATCGCCGCCCCCAACGGGGATCAGCTCGCCATACATAGATGTCCTTCGCTACTTGCCATTGAGCAGAGGCCGCAGGCCCCATACGATGGAAAGCTTCCCCCCCCATCCGTTTCAGTGTAGATCGGGTATGCCTTTGACGTCAACTCCGTTGCACTCCCACCCGCCCCAATGGTCTGCGAAAGGCCTCCGGTTCTGTTCGCTAAGCCATTATTTCCAGAACCAATTCGGTCGAAAAGTATGGAAAATCAGTATCGACGCCGGCCTGAGTTGTCCAAACGTCGACGGAACCTTGGCCCTCGATGGTTGTATCTTCTGCGACATTCGTAGTTTCAGCCCTAGCCGGCGTCTCGGCTGGGCTCGACGTCCAGTGGCCGAGCAGATCGCCGCAGGAATCCAGGGCTTACACCACCGCTACGGAAACTCGGCCGACACCTTCATTGCCTACTTCCAGCCTGCCACAAACACCTACGGCCCACTCGAAGAACTGCTCCCGCTCTGGCAGGAGGCCGTCAGCCAACCTGGAGTCGTTGGTTTGGCCGTCGGCACCCGACCAGACTGCGTGAATGACGATGTGCTTGATGCCCTGCAGACCCTCGCCGACGACCGGTGGGTTTCGATCGAGCTTGGCCTTCAGTCCATCCATCAGCATTCGCTCGACTGGCTCCGCCGTCAACACGACTTCAATTGCTTTGAAGACTCCGTCCGCCGAGCTCGCATCCGGGGCCTGCATGTGGGCGTCCACCTCATCCTCGGCTTGCCATGCGAGACTGCCGAACAGATGAGTGTGACCGCAGAAGAAATGGCCCGCCTTCGGGTGGATTCCGTGAAACTCCATAATCTGTACGTCGTTCCCAATACTCCACTGGCAATCCTATGGGAACGGGGGGAACTCCAACTCCCAACCCAAGAACAATACGTTCAGTATGTGGCCGACTTTCTGGAGCGACTCCCCCCCGATTGTGTTATCGATCGGATCGCTGGCGACGCCCCATCGCAATACCTTCTAGCCCCCCTATGGTGCCAGAGCAAAGGTGTCTTGCGTCAAGCGGTCGACGCCGAATTCGATCGGCGTGGAACTCGTCAGGGCAGCCGCTGGCAGCCGGTCGGTTGATAAACTGGACCGAAAAGAGGATAATCCCGAACGGTTTGGCGTGGACCGGATGGCCGCCGGCCAATTGCACATGAAGGTTGGCATGCCGGCCTTGTGCGTTGGCGGGAGGAAAGTCCGGGCGCCGCAGGGCGCGGTGATGGGTAACGCCCACCGGCCGCGAGGCCAGGGAAAGTGCAACAGAAAGTAAACCGCCTTGCCAGCCCCGCTGGCGAGGTAAGGGTGAAACGGTGAGGTAAGAGCTCACCAGCAGGACGGGCGACCGTTCTGGCTTGGCAAACCCCACCGGGCGCAAGATCAAACAGGGGGGAAAGAGCAGCCGGTTCCTCGTTCGCGATGGGTCGGTGTCCTCGCGCGGCTCGGCCCGGGCCGCCACCTACCCCCGGGTAGATCGCTTGAGGGCTTGTGAGCAATCAAGCTCCTAGATAAATGGCCATCCCTCGGACAGTCGACCGACTGGTCGAGGACAGGACCCGGCTTACAGGTCCACCCAAACCTCTCTGAGTTGTTTTGTAGAGAAGCTAGCAACCCCAAATGGGGGGCTACTCCTCGGGGACTAGCCCTTTGTCGATCATCTGGAGCAGTTTGGAAATACAGAGTTTGTTCATGCTGGTTCTGTGTTCATACGCCTCCTCGCGTAACAGGTCGTGAAGACTTTTCGGCAATCGGACGGTGATCACTTGGTTGGGTTCCCCACTTTCTGGAGGGGGCGAGCTTCCCTCTCGAAGTTTGGTCAACATCTGCTGAATGTTTGCGTAGGTTTCGGTCGTCTCAAATTCCTGCATCTCAGCCCGAGTTGTGTAGTTTCTGCGGACGACCCCAGATACCCCAAGTATCTCCCTGAAGAACGTCACCCAATCGGGTTTCTTTGTAAACAGGTGGTAGGCTCTCCGAAATACTTCGCGTTCCTTCTCCGTCTCGAGTTCGTTGCCGAGGTCCGTCATCACTAGCTCCTGGGATGTCACGACGAGTGGGTCTTCGTAGTTGGCCTCCGTGATACCAACTTGCCGGAATCCTACCGAGGAGCTATAAATGCAATCATTGCAAGCACTTATGGGATTGCATAATTGATAGGCAGGCGTGCACGAAAATAAGCACTCGACACCGTGCCTGTTTTTTGGGCAGGCCATCGGTTCACATTTTCTCAAGTGTCCAGTTCTCTCTGCCGAGATCCCCCCTGTAATGGTGGGGTACCCCCTCGTCTTGCCCCTTCTTTGACGGCCTCTCCTAACTCAACTAGAATGAGAAGATCCCTCGCTTCTATCTGTGCCTGTTCAAGCCAAATGACGCACAATTGCCAGATTTGCAGGCCTCTTGACGCGACATGGCCCTCTTCCTGGTGGTTCCATGACTAGCTCGGCCTCCTCTCCCTCAAAAGCGATGTCATCCGGAAGCGGTTCCGACCCCACTCAAGAACGTGCTGTTCCGCCAATTCCCGCTTCAGACAATCAACAAACGGTTATTTCCGTTCGCCCCCCCATTGGGTCGACCAACCGGCACGCGGGCGACCCCACAACTCGCCCCACATCCAATATCAAGCTTGGCACCAAATTGGGCGACATTGAGCTGATTGAACACATCGGCGGCGGGGGTATGGGGCAGGTTTTTAGGGGGGAGGACAAAAGACTCGGCAGGGCGGTTGCAGTCAAGGTCCTGTCCTGTGACCAATCGGCGGACCAGGATGCGGTTCGACGATTTTTGAACGAGGCAAGATCCGCCGCTCGCTTGAATCACCAAAACATCGCGCAGGTTTACTCCGCCGGGGAGTCAGACAATCACCCGTTCATCGTTTTCGAGTTTGTCGAAGGTGTGAACCTGCGTGCGATGATCGAGGAGCAGGGGCCGCTGATGCTGGAGGAAGCCCTCAGCTACACTCTGCAGATCGCCGATGCGTTGTCCCATGCCTCAGAACGGCAGATCGTCCACCGCGATGTCAAGCCTTCGAATGTCTTGATTGCCCCGAGCGGACAAGCGAAGTTGATCGACCTGGGGTTGGCCCGTCTGAGTACCGGCGCAAATCCTGACGGTGATCTGACGGCCAGCGGCGTGACTCTCGGAACATTCGATTACATTTCCCCCGAACAGGCTCGCGATCCCCGCAACGCCGATTCGCGGAGCGACATCTATTCCCTTGGTTGCACTCTTTTCTATATGCTGGCCGGCCGCCCTCCATTTCCGGAGGGGACCGTTCTCCAGAAGCTCCTTCAGCATCAGGGCGACGAGCCGCCGGATATCTGTCAGTCTCGTCCTGACATTCCCGACGAAGTGAGTCTTGTCCTCAGCAAGATGATGGCGAAGGACCCTCGTCGTCGTTACCCTGACTTTTCCAGGCTCATGGAGGCATTGCTTTCTCTGGCCGACCAGATTGGCCTGCGCCCGGTCGGGCCGACACAAGCCGTGTGGCTTCCGCCCCACGAATCCCGAATCTCGGTACTTCATCGGCAGACCCCCTGGCTCGCACCGACCTTTGTGCTCGCATGCCTTATCATCGTCCTGCATCTTGTCTGGTCTGGTCGTGGAGAAATGGGAGATCTGCGGTCTCTGTATGGCGTGGGGGAAAGAGTGCCGTATGCCCAGGCAACGGGTAGTACGGGGACTGCGGCGACTGAGGCCAAGTCGGCGACGGATGGGTTGCCTGAAAAGGGGGGCCCAGTACCGGCAACCAGCGAATCGGAGGCCGAGACTCAAACGGGCAGCCGCACCACCGAGTCGGGTAGTCCGAAAGTTGATACTTCACCAAAGACTTCCACTGCAGCGGCAGTTCCCAACGAAACCCCGCCTTATTCCGTTCTGGCCCTAAGACGGCAGCCTGGCACGGGCAATGCGTTGAGTCCAGCTCCCCTTTTGGCGTCGCTTTCGCCCAGCGGGAAGTCGGTTGGAATATCTCTCCCTTCCCTGCTCGGAAGCTACGTGTCCGGCAGCCTGTCGGCGTTGTCAACTCCCCCATCTGGAGTCAAGCCTGACCCCGTTCCCGTTAGCGGTGCGATATCGGCCGTTCCATTGATTGTTACGCCAACCCCCAAGGGCAACAACCAATACGCGTCCATCGCGGCTGCCCTGGCGGCGGCACCCGACGCAACACTTGTCGAATTGAGCTATGACGGACCCAGGACCGAAAAACCGCTGGCTTTCGTCGATCGTCAACTGACCATTCGCGCCGGTTCGGGCTATGCTCCAGCGGTCGTGTTTCAGCCGACAGGCACAGACCCGGTACTCTATCCTCGTGATATGATCCAAGTGAGCGCCGGTAAATTGACCGTGGAGGGCGTTGCGGTCGAGTTGGAAATCCCGCGCGACATGCCCTCAGAATCGTGGGCCCTGGTGCGTCTTTCAACTGGTGGGCGAGTCAGTTTCAAGGCCTGTGCCCTCCGGGTGCGCAACGCGTCCGATACCTTCACGGCATACCACCAAGATGTCGCGTTTTTCCGGATCAATCCACCTGAAAGCCCGAAAGCCACCCCAACGGATCCCACTCGTCTGGAACGCACGCCTGATATCGAGCTCCGGGATTGCCTCGCCTGTGGTGAAGCGAGTTTCGTCCGCGAAACCGAAAGTTTGCCGCTCCTGGTTGTATGGAGCAACGGACTCCTGGTGACAAGTGAGGTGGCGTTCTCGATCGGCGGAAACAGCCGTGAACCGAATCTGGGTGCGGTTATGGACATCGATTGGCAGAATGTCACCGCCGTGACGAGCGGGCCTCTCATCCGCCTGGCCCTTGCCCCTCATCGGCCGCATCTCGTGCCCCTGCGCTTTTCGGATTCGGCTTGCGTTCTGAGCAGTCAGCCGCTGATCCAGGCGACCGGAGTCGCGAAGCTTGGCGAGTTTCTGAGCCGGCTCACGTGGAACAACAAGACGGCGTCCGTGATTCAAGGAGGTTCGTCGCTTGTGTCTCTTTCCGACGCCTCCGGGCTGGCGATTTCGAGCGAAGCTCTGGCAAAGTGGCTTCCTGCCGCACTTCAGAAGTCTCTGCCGCAACGCATATGGCAGAACGCCGCACCAGCAGGTCCCAAGCACTCCATGCGGCCGGAGGACTTCAGCCTGAATCTGGCCGAAACCGGACTGCCCGCCGACACAGTCCTTGTTCCTGGGTTTCTCGCCAGTCGAGTACCAGGCGTGCCGCCCCCGTCCAAGACTGTGCCGAACTAGGCACACGTTGCCGGGTTCGAGCGACCCGCAGCCGCCTGGTACCCAGCATCTGCGGCCTGAGAGCATTCCCGCTGGAAGATCCGCAACGGACAGAATCGTCACCCCCAGACAGTGGACCCGCCTCGGATCGACCTCGGATCTGCGCGAAAACAGAGAATCGGCTTACCGGCCCATTCCTCCGCCTCGGTAATCGGGCCCCCCAATTGACAGCCCACCAACAGGCACCGTATGATTTTGTCTCTTGGGCGATTAGCTCAGTTGGCTAGAGCGCCACGTTTACACCGTGGATGTCGGGGGTTCGAGTCCCTCATCGCCCACTAGATGGTTTTGTACCATACAGCAAGCCTCGTCAAGCACGGAATTGACGGGGTTTTCTGCTTTCTTGCGTGAGCCCTGATTGCACGGGAATTGCGCTCAGGGTGCCGGAATGCCCGCCAACTTCTTCGCGTCGGTCGGTTCCTGAGGGAAGGATCGCAAGTGTCCGCATGCCAAATATGTCCAAGCCGTGTATATTCTTCTCGGTGTGCCGCGGCCAAGGGAGTGGGATCGGTTCTTGGGCCCAGGAGTTACAGTCAGCACCGTGAAGAGCGGCCGGCTTTCTGATTGGATCACCAGAGCAAGTGGGGATAGACATGAAACCGATGATCTGCGTACTACTGATCGGATTGCTTTTGATGCCCGCGACGCAGGCCCAGCAGGAACAGGCTTTCGTTGTTCGTCCTATCGGAAACGTCCAGAGAAAGGACGGGCGAACATTGATCGTGCTCGAGAAAAAATACGACCCGGGGCTACTGGGACTGGAGGATTGGTCGCACGTCTACGTGTTCTGGTGGTTCGACAAGAACGACACGCCCGAAAAACGGTCGATCCTTCAGGTTCATCCGCGTGGAAACTCGAAGAATCCGCTGACCGGAGTATTCGCCTGCCGGTCCCCGTTTCGTCCCAATTTGATCGGCCTGACGCTCTGCAAGATCATATCGGTGAAGGAGAACGTGATCGAGGTTGAAGGAATCGATGCCTTTGACGGGACACCCATTCTCGACCTCAAGCCCTTCTTCACGCCCGGCCCCGACTCGGCTACGGAGGTCAAGGTGCCCGATTGGGCCAGGCCAAAGTAGAAAGAAGACTGGCGGACAAGAGAATTCCCAAGGAGGTGGTCGCACCGGATTTGGAGAGTGTGGAGAAGCCCTGGTCTGAACATTCCGGCAAGAATGCAGATCGGGCGAGGAGCCTCGTAAGGCCGACTCGCCCGAACCGTGTGTAGACCCTTATGTCGTTCTGCGACTTGGCTAATTCCAGATTGAGTCCAACGACATATTCACGCGGAATGTCGACAGGATGGTGTTCATCAGCACTTCCGACGGCCGGTATTCGAGCACGATCAGATCGTTGGGCTCGATCAGAATCCGCTGATTCGGATCTCTCATCGCTTCCTTCAGGTCGACCTCGATGGCGTTCTGACGCCCGTTGACCATCCGAAGAACAAGGACTCGCGTTGGCGGGAAGATTGAGCCAACACCCGTTCCGATCCCGTCGATTCCCGACCCACCAGCCGCCGCCGCAATGCTTCCGCCGGACATCGCCATGGCGCCAAGCACATCCAGGTCGTAATCACGCGGAATCGGGAATTGCCCGCCCTTCAGAAGCCCACCGGTGTAGAAGACTTCAGCATCGCGCGACTGGATATAAACGATGTCTCCATTCCCGAGAATAATATCCTCTTGCCGCAACTTCTGCACGGGCTGTCCCGGCGTGGCTCGGAGCGGAATTCGGATCACATTTTCCGGGGTCTTCGACGAACTGTCGGTGGCCTGGACGTAGGAATCGATGTCATCCAGGAGCGGCGCGAGATCCTGTGCCTCATCGAAGGTACCTCGAAGAATGATCAGTTCGTTCTTCGCCATAACTCCCGGAAGACCGCCGCTCTCGCCCAGAGCGTGCAGAACGTCGTTCTCGTAAGCTCTCAGTTCGACGAGCGTTGCCGATCCCAGACGGTCGCTGCCAAGTGCGAACTCGCCGGTCGATTCCTCTCGCGATTCCACGTCTTTAGGCTGAATATCTTCGCGCACCACGAGTACTTTGTAGTTTCGGGGCCTCATCAACGTGACGATGATCCGGTCGCGACCGGGCACGAGAATCTTGCTCTCTTCCGTGTAGGCTTTCCGGATCACGGTCTCCAGCTGCGCGAGCGTCAGGCCCTCGGCCATGATCGCCGGGACCAGCGGCAGAGGCAGACTCCCGTCCTCGCGAATCGGAATAGGATAGCCGATCGCCGGCGGCATCTCGCGCTGAAACCGCTCGGGGAAGTGGACAGGGGGCGGTTCGTCGCGAGATCCCAGCACCCCTTCGATGTAGATCCCCAAGGTGTCGCCAGGCCCAAGCATGTAAACTGCCGGAGGATCCTGCCGCAACCGCACGAGGTTGATCGGCTCCAGTTCACTTCGTGGGCCGCCCTGGATGCCATTGGCGAAACAGTGTGGCGAAACCGTTTCTCGGCGACTGATGCTGGTGCAGCCTGTCGTAGCAACTGCAACCAGCATGCAAAACACCGCAACGGTTGTTGGACGCTGACGCCTCGTCATCATCCCTTCCCCCCAAAAAAATGTCTTCTCTCAGCATCCGCTCGGTCGCGGGGGCTCTGAAAGTTTCTTGACTCTTCGTTATTCAGTCGTAAGGAACGCCGACGCCAGAGGTCAGCCGGTCACGCTTCGCGTGGCTTCTGAATGGGCCGGTTGCTGTTCACGTGGCCCGTTCATCACTCCCACATAATCCGTCAATCCGGACGAACTGTTCTCTTCGTGCGAACCCCTGTTCTCGGTATCACCGGAGTAATCCTAATAATCGGATCGTCCGGAACCACTGCTTCGCTCCAACAGAAATAACAACGAGCAACGGAAAACGACCCGAAAATCCCCCCCACCGCGGGTCTGATGGAACGGTTCGGAAGGCGAAGATGTCAAACTGGGTAGCTAGGGAGAAGTGTTTTGGCGAGTGTGGCGTCCGATTTCAGCCAACTCGCGCGACGGGATCGACGCCCCCGTCATCCTAACCTCATTTGGAGGATGCCCAGCCAGGATCTGTTGGCCCAGCCAGGACATGGAATCCGTTCGCTGAATGTGTGCTGAGCCCGTTGTTGCCCGCGCAGAACCCAGGGCGACAGGGCCGCCAGCCAGAGCGAGCTACCACTCGGCTCCAGTGGCCTGCTCTCGTTGGTCGCGGATCTTTGTGAAGAACTTCACGATCTTTGAGGTTAGTAGTACAGGACGCCGTATTCCGCAGCCGGGCGGACCGCTCATGCAGCCGACCCCCATCTGGCTGGCAGGCCTGCCTCTTCCTGCCGCACTGGGGCCCGACTCGATCCGATCGCAACGTCACAGACTCAAACTTGTTCGGGAGTCGAGGGTTGCTCAGTAAACCCCCCATATTTTGCGTTCCGGTAGAAGTCAAAACCCTACTAAGTGCGCTCCCGGAGGGGCTCGCGACTTGTGTGGGAATATTGCCGTCTCGGGGTATTCTCTTGGGCAAATAGGTGGAATTGCCGCGCAGCTATTGAAGATGCGATGCCCGTGGTGTATTCTCGGAACGCAGTACAGTAGTACTTTGTCCCTGGTTGCTTCCTGAGCCATGCGGTATTGATGGCTCGACGTCTGGCATCCTTAACGGTGCATCGAACGGGCCAGGGTCGTTGCTTCATGCAGTCATCGTCCCCTACATTCGGAGAAACTCATCATGGTAGTGCGCCCTCCACGCCCGCGGCATCGACTTCTCGCCCCCGTTCACTGCACGCCGGCATGGATGCGTCGGATAGCACTGGAATCGCTTGAAGAGCGAACGCTTCTGACCGTGGCGAGCCCATATGAAGGAATTGTGCCCCTGGGCAGCGATGTCTCGGCAAACGGCGCGTGCTACGAGGCCGGGTCCGGGACCGATCGTCTGTTCGCCCTTCACGTGGACGTCAAAGCCGGGCGGATCTACGAAATCGACCCAATTGCGGAGACGATTATCAACAGTTACTCCGCACCGAAGTCGATCGGCAGCAGCGGATACCAAGGACTGGCCCTGGGGCCCGACAGCTTGTTCTTTGTCGACGGAACCGGTGACGGTCCCCACACCCTCTACGAACTGGATCCCGCAACCGGCGCCGTGATCGATTCCGATCTCGTGGGCACGGCGAGCGACCCGAAGGTTTCAGGCCTTGCCTATCTGGACGGGCTCGTGTATCTGGTCCGAGCGAGCAACAAGAGTCTTCTGGCATGGAATCCCGCTACCGATTCTGTCGTCACACGCTTTGACGTTAACTCCAATTACACGCTCGGCGGCGGACTGACTGGTGCTGCGGATCTGGGATTGCTTTTCGATTCGACCAGCAGGGGAGACTTGATTGCCATCTCGCCAGACGACGGCAGTGTCGTGAGCCAGTTCAAGATCGCGGGCTGCTCAATGTCCGGGGGGCTTGCCTACGTGAATGGTGAATTACTGGCGGGCGATCATGACAATGGAAGGATCTATCGAATTGATCCATCCACCGGAGTTGTGCGCGGCACTTTCACATCGCCCGGTTCAGGAAGTCTGGCGGGATTGGCCGGTGATGGCGTCGCACTCGCACCAGCCGAGATCCGAGGCAGCGTCTGGAGCGATCTGGACGAAGACCGCCTCTGGGACGACGACGAGCCGGGATTGCAGGGGTGGACCGTGTTTCTCGATGACAACGAGAACGGGATCAGAGACGCCGAAGAGCCCTTCGTGGTTACAGGTTCGGATGGCGCGTACTCGATTGTCGACGTCCTGCCCGGAAGTCACTCTGTGTCTGTCGAGATGCAATCAGATTGGGCTCAGATCTGGCCCGGTCCAACTCCTTCGCAGGGACGTTTGTTCGCCCTGCGGACGGATGCGGAAACCCGTGTCGTAACCGTTGTCGAACTCAATCCCGACAGCGGCGCCGTTGTCAACGAGTTTTCCCTGCCAGGTACTGTGTCTCGGGCCGGCATGCAAGGACTGGCCCTGGGGCCGGACCGCCTCTACTACGTCGAGGGCGATTCATTTGCCCTGTTTGAACTCGACCTCGACACCGGGGCGATTATCGATTCTCACGTGCTGGCTCCAACGCACAAAGAGGCAATCTCGGGACTTGCCTACCTTGAAGGAATGCTCTATCTCGTCCAACACGACTATGACCGCATCCTGGCCTGGAATCCTGTCCAGAAAACGCTTTCAGACCTGTGGACCTTTGCCTCAGTCGATCTGGGGGGAGGCGTGACGGGAGCTGCCGGCGAAGGGTTGCTCTTCTGTAGCAACGGCGAAGGAGAGGTTTTCGGGATCGATCCGGACACGGGCAGTGTTGAGCGAGTGTTCTTTGCTGGCATTGGAGAACCGAAAGGCGGGATGGCCTACGTCAACGGCGAACTGATCGTCGGACGGTTCGCCGAATCGGCGGCCGCCTATCGATTGGATCCCGTCAGCGGCGAATCTCGCGGCACACTCGACCTTGGTGGATCGCAGCTAGGCATGCTGACGGCTCTGGCGGGGGACGGCGCGGTGGGAACAGAAATCTCCACCCCCCACTTCGTAATTGCCGCGCCAGGCCATGTTACTGAAAACGTGGACTTCGGAAGTCTGCCAATAAGCCATACCCAGTTGCTCTGCGGATCCGACAATACCGACGTCATCACGGTGACGGTGGGCGAAAGCCAGCACGTGGTGACGATCAACGGCGTCGCTCATGTGCTCAATCCGGTCACAGTCACTGCAATCTCGATTGACGGTCTTGGCGGCAACGACACGATCACGATCGTCGGCACAGGGGGGACGGAAACGGTCACGTTGACACCCACCTCGGCCGACGTGATCGGCCAGGCCTATCAGA
>CAYSCH010000065.1:0-31939 GCA_964429355.1 uncultured Planctomycetaceae bacterium
TTTCCCCGCTTGGCATTTACGTAAAAGACGGCAATAATGGTCCTAGCCCCTGGTTCCAGCGAACCAAGACGGGAGAAAGGGACCGACCATGCCCACCGCATACAGCTACGTTCGCTTCAGCACAAAGAAACAGGCCGAGGGAGACAGCCTGCGTCGTCAGACTGACAAGGCAAGGAATTGGTGCGAGGCGAACGGCTACACTCTCTCGGACCAGAACTACCAGGACTTGGGCGTAAGTAGCTTCCGTGGAACGAACGTCACCAAGGGGGCATTGGGCGAGTTCCTGAAGGTTGCGGGGAAGAAGGTCAAGCCGGGGTCGGTCCTGGTAGTCGAGAGCCTTGATCGAGTCTCCCGCCAGGACATTTGGGAAACTGTGCCGCTGCTTCGCCAAATCCTGAAGGCCGGTGTCGATATTGTCACGCTCATTCCCGTGGCTCAACGTCTCACGGCGCAGAGCGACGACATGGAAATCCTCTGGGCCATGCTCGATGTTATTCGCAGTCGGAAGGAAAGCCTCGTCAAGTCAGACCGGTTGAAGGAGTCGTGGACTACGAAACGTCAACAGGCGGCACGCAAGGAGAAGATCATCAACGGCCACCTACCGACTTGGCTGCAACGTGACGGGAACAAGTGGATTGTTGACCCCGAGCAGAAGGCCACCATCCGGCGGATATTCACGTTGGCACTGACGATGGGGGGCTACTCGATTGCAAAGCAACTCAACGCTGAGGGGGTGAAGACGCTTGGCCTGAGCAAACACTGGAACGATGGCGTGGTAACATCACTCCTTCGCAATCGTCGGGTCATCGGATACTACCAGCCACGCAATGACAAGCGGCAGGCGATGGGCCACGAGATCGAGGGATACTATCCGGTGATTGTGGACAAAGACCTCTTCTACCGGGTACAGGAAATCGTCAAGCGACGGAAACGCCTGCCTGGGCGAAGTGGCGACGGATGCGCCTGTCTCTTCACCGGCCTATGGAGAGACCCGAGCATCGACCTTCACTGGACGCTCGTAAGACGAACGTACAAGGACAACGTGTACACGTACATGTATCCAGCGGGTGCCGACCGTGGCCTTGTCATCGGCTATTGCTTCAAGTACCCGCTCTTTGAGCGAGCATTCCTCCATTTTATGAAGGAACTGACGCCCGAGGATTTCGGGGACGTGGGTTCTCAAGTCGATGCCGACATCACCACCGCACGAGGCTCCATCGCTGATCTTGATTACCGCATCGACCAACTGACCGACTCGCTACGCACCTCCGGTGACTTCGAGGCGGGCCTGATGCTCTTGCGGCGATTGGAGGAAGATCGCAAAAAGTCCAACGCCGAGTTGGAGGAGCTTCTTTCCAAGTCCACGGTGTCCCCGATGGAGACGTTACGGGCCACCGAATGCGTGCTGGAGCGGATTGACAAAGCGAAGGGGTTGCAGTTGACCGAACTTCGACGGCAGTTGAAGACCCATATCGCCGAACTGTTCTCGACGATTGACGTGCTTGTTTACAAACGAGACGGATTCACTTGCCTCGATTGCCAAGCCAACTTCCGTTCAGGCGGATGCCGACAGTTTTGCCTGTGGTATCGGCCACAACGGAACGCCGATGATGAGTGCGAGTACAGAATACCCTGGGGAACAGACCAGCCGGTGCAGCCCAAGCCGAAGCACGATCTACACAACTACGATCCTGGCCTCTATCGCCCAATGTATGAGCGGCTGCGTCCCCGATAGAGACTGCAATTCTCGGAACGGGGCCAACTTACTATATTCTTTCCGAAGTAGTAGCCGATGCCTCCGCCACGCCTTGCGAGACAGCAAGCTCGCCCACCTCATCGCACATTCCTCACACGAGGGGTTGTTCTGCGCCTGCTTCGCCCACGTCTCAATGCTGAGCGGCGCATTTGCGCTTCTACACGAACCGCAGCATCCCTGAACGTCTCCTTGTCCGGAGGACACCAACCATCGCCCATTTGCCGACCGCAACACCTGGGAGAAACCACGATGGCTGACGAACAACTGCACATCCCGACCCAACCGGTCGAATACCTTGCCGTCTCCGAAGGACTCCTGGGCCATCCGACCACGGGGCAGCCGGTGGTGATCGTCACGATTCGGCCCGATCCGCCGAGCTTCTTGGTGGTCAACCTCGCCTTGCCCATTGACCAAGCGTGGCGGCTGGCACGAGACATCGAGAACCTGCTGATCCCCTTCGCCTTCTTGTTGGCCATCCCGCTGATGACTGGCTGCGGATTGAGAGCGGATGTCGAGTCGGCGAAGTGGTCTTCGTCGTCGGCTGAGAGGGCAAGAACATCTGTCGAAGTGGATGTCCTGCATCCTCAGCGGCCGAAGCCGGTCGCAGAGACGAGAACCACGGAACCGCAGCCAGAGCCCGTAGCAGTTGAAGAGAAGCCGGTGATCGGCTCGGGCAACACGACGGTCATCATCAACTACCGTGGCGGCGATACGCATTACGAGACGCACACGCACGTCCATGTCCACGAAGCGCCACCGCCGTGCGTGGAGGAGCGGGTCACTGCTCGTCGAGAAATCCAGGTTGAGCCGCCTCGCCCGGTGGATGATAGGTGTGAACGGTTGGCCCGAGAGCATGAAAAGCGGGTCGAAATGTGGCGCAAGCTTCCTTTCGGGCGCTGAGCCGCCGAGTGCAAGGGGATTGCGGCTCGTCCAACTTCCTGGGCAGACTACTCAGAAATCGGCACCACCTCCACGTTCCTGAACTCGAAGCCTGCGCCACCCTGCACCCAAAACGGAGAGGGAACGAAAACACTGCATTCGGCCTCTTGGATAACCTTCCCGTTCAAGACCACCTGCCATTGCTTGACCTCGATCTTCATCCGCACGTCGTTCCATTGCCCAAGCGGTTTTTCCGCTTCCGCCATCGGGCCAAGCGACATCTCCTCGCCTTCCTTCAGCACCGTCTGTCCCGCCAATGGCACGAAATGATGGCCCAACGCTCCCAGAAGCCCGGTCCCGTGTGGACTACCGATCATCAGGGCGCAGTTCGGTTGCAGGACGAAGTTGCACCATCCGGCTTCCGGGCGACGATACTGGAACGTTACGATGTATCGGTCGAACTGGGATAACGTGGCGTTGGAGATGACGGCACCTATCGGTATTGTGATGCTGTCCTGAACCTCGTCGTACTCCACCACTTTCTCGATGCGCATCTTGGGTTCGTGAACCTGCCACGACGCCAAGTTGCTGACACTCAACCTGATCGAGGGAAGCGTCGGTGGCGAATTGATTGACTCGTGCGATACGTTTGGCAGAAACCGCCCTGCCACGATCAAGACAGCGATGACGACCACCGCCAGACCGGCGGTCATCAACAGCCACCCACGGAATCGGAACGTCGGCCGACTTCGCAGCGCCTCGGCCAATTCCGCCGCAGAAGGGAAGCGGTCGGCTGGATGCTTCGCCAAGCAGCGAAGGCAGATCGCTTCGAGTTGCGTGGGGATCTCGCTGTCGATGGACCGAGGCGGAACCGGCGCTCTCAGGAGAATCTGCTCTCTCACGGCGGTCGGCGTCCGAGCCTGATACGGGAGCCGACCGGTCAGTAGCTCAAACAGGACCACTCCCAAAGCGTAGATGTCGGTGCGGGGGCCGATGAGTTGCACTTCCCCCGTCAGTTGCTCGGGGGCCATGTAGGGCAGCGTGCCCGACCGGGGGAGTCTTCGGTCAGCGATTTCCTCCGTGGTCACGGCAATGCCGAAGTCAGTGATCTGCGGCTTGCCCTGGTCGTCCAAGACGATGTTGCGGGGCTTGATGTCCCGATGGACAAATCCCTGCTGGTGGGCAAAGTGCAGGGCATCGGCGATTTCGGCCACAAGGCGGGCGGCTTCCGTAGGGCTGGGCTTCTGCTTGGCGATCCGGTCGGCCAAGTTCTGGCCTTCGATCAGATCGGACACGAAGAACCATAGACCATCGTGCCGACCAACGTCGTGGATCGGAACGATGCCAGGATGGCGCAGCTTGGCAACCCGCCGAGCTTCGTGCAGCAAGGCGTCGTCACGCTCGGGAGTCCCTTCCCCGCTGGCTTTGGCGACTTTCACCGCCACGAAACGGTCCAACTCGGGATCGTAGCCCCGGTACACTCGGCCAAACCCGCCCTCGGCCAGAAAGGCGTCGATCCGATAGCGACCGTCCAGCGTTTTCGAGATGAGGGGATCGGGGGCAAGTGGTTTCTCAGGGAGATCGGAGTCGTCCTGCTTCATCCACGCCATCTTCTTCAGCACGTCGATCTGGCGGCGAAGGGGCTCAATCAAATCGGGGCACTCGGCGCAAAGCTCTTCGGCGGAAACGTCATCGCCCTGTTCCCACGCTTCTTCCCAGCGAATGAGAAGCTCGGCCAGTTTTTCGGAAACGTCGGCCATGTGGCGGCTCACTCAAACTCGTGGTTGCTCAAGACTTCATACAATGCCAACCGAGCCGCTTGCCAGCGACGTTTCAGTGTCGCCAGGGAGACCCCCAGCACCTCCGCTGCTTCGGGCTGCGACAGTCCCTCGTACCAAATCAGGTCCACCGCACTTCGCTGCTCCTCGGGCATTCTTTCGATGGTTTCATGGAAGGTTGCCCAACCTTCGAGGCTCTCAGGCCGGGAGCATTCATCGGCGATGACCTCTAATAACCGCCCTCCATCCGAATGGTGATTCGCACCTCGTCCCTCGGCTCCGTAGTAGTGGCGGGCAAGGTCGATCAGTTCTCGGCGAATCTGCGTGGCAGCCAAGCCGTAGAACTGACCTGTCGAGTCCGGCTTCACCTCGGCCAGTGCCCGATGGAGGCGAAGCATGGCGTTCTGGAGCACGTCGTCCGTTTCCGACCATCGCCGAACTCCTGGAAAGCGGCGAAGCATCTGGTGCGTGAGCATCCGCAGCCGCTCGCAGGCGTGTTCGATGATCTCGTTGCGAAAATCGGCGTCCTCGATCCGGGCGAGGTCAAGCCAACGCTGAAGCCCCGTCGTGTGGCCCATCTCCCCATCCTCTCTCCTCATGCGTGGTGGTTGTCCGCATGGGCGTGCGTTGCCCCAGTCTACCACGGGGCTCGCACGAGGGGGATTCCGGCCAGAGGACGAGACGTTCCCTCAACTGGAATAGCGGAAGCGGACGCCCAATCGGCTCACGGTCCCTCCTTTGGAGTGGCAGGCATAAACGCTTGTTGCCACCCTTTCCTGTGGCTAATATCAAGGCTGAAATGCGCTGAGTTCTGCCAGCTATAGCAGGAGAAATTGCACGTAAACGTGGTCCGTTGGGCCACGATGAGACAACTCGAAGACTTGCGAAAGTCAGTTCTGCTTCGCCGAAAACCGCCAACCTGGGCCTCACGGCCCTTGAACACACGAAAGCAGTGCTGGTCTGTCGCTCCCCGCAAGGGGAGCGTCGGCCATGCGCTGTTTCGTGTGCCCCTTGGCGGGGGTTCGGCGAGCGGCCGTGGTGCGGACGCTCCCTCTTTTCTTGCGCACGTACCCAAAGCCGCTGAACGTGGACGGAATTCCGTGAGCCGGTTTGTTCGTCCCTCTCGCTTACGGAGTAGAGGGTGGCGTGGGCGACCACCTGGGACTTTGGCCGGGGCACTGGGAGAGATCGTTGATGGCGCATCAGTGGTACTACGCCCAGGGCGGCGAGCGAAAAGGTCCGGTGAGTGACCAGCAGTTGAAGGAACTGGCCGCTTCGGGGGAATTGTCGCCGGACGACGCCGTTTGGGCGGAAGGTATGGGCCGGTGGGTGAAGGCACGCTCGATCTCGGGCTTGTTCCTGCCAAAGTCGGCGACACCGCCGCCGCTGCCGATTCCCAAGCCACCGGTCTCGACTGCCACGCCCGCCGTTCCACCCATACAGCCCGCTCGTTCGGCTGAGGCTCCACCGCCCCCCGTTGCTCCGGTTCGGTCGGCAACTCGTATCAACGTCAAGACTGTGATTGCGATTGTGGTTGTTGCTCTCGGCTTGTGGCGCATCATGTCCTTGGGACTGTCGTTCATTGTTCCGGGCGATCAGGTTGCCAGAGAGAAAAGCAGTGCGGGAACTCCGCTTGCCAATGCAACGTCGTCGTCTAAGGGCAACACGGTGGATCACGATTCTGCCCAGACGCCGAAGCAAGAGGCGAGTGAGGAAGACTGCACAGCATCGTTCTTTGCGGAGTACCCAGACAGCGTGAAGTCCTCGAAGTACGCTGGACGCCGCATCACCGTGACTGGAAAGTTCTCCTTCTATGGTGTTCATGGTGAGGGAGCAAGAGTCACCCTCCAACAAGTACATGCCGACGTATCGGCGTTGTGCTTCTTTCAGGCGAAGGACTGGAATGCTGACACGTTCAAGAACTCTGGGATGTTGTACACGATCAGCGGAAGATTCAAGGGACTGCGTGGCGACGACTTCAGCGTTATCGAACTCGTCGAGTGCCGTGTGGACTCCGCTGGACCTGTGCCCAAGGTGTCGTCTTACCGTAAGGGATATGAGTCGGGCAGAGAAACTGGCGAGAACTTTGTACGCATAATCACACAACCTAACGTTCTTCCCGAAGCCAAACAGGTATGCGTAAACCAAGCGAGGGAGTTGTATCGAAACCGCCTGCGGGCTTACGAACGATGGCGAGACATTGAGCCTGACCAAGCGGAGCATCAGAAAGGCATAGCAGACGGCATCAAGGACGTGCTGTCCGAAGCGGGAGTGTCCATAGAGTGATGTCGCACGGGGAGCGACCAACAGAACTGGATGCAGTCGGTGAATTCTCTGGCCGGAGATCCCACCGCCGTACACGTGTAGAAGCATTGGGAGGCATCTTCGATGTCGCAGCAGTGGTACTACGCCCAGGGTAACGTGCGCAAAGGCCCTGTGAGCCCCCAGCACTTGAAAGAACTGGCCACGTCGGGTCAACTTCAGTCAAGCGATCTTGTTTGGCGAGAAGGCATGTCCGAGTGGGCGAGCGCTGGCTCGATCAAAGGGCTATTCGACACGAAACCGGTCATCTCGCCGCCACCTCCTCCACCGACTCCTCGTTCGTCGCAGGGCACAACCCAGGTGACCGCCACGCCTGCCGCTCCACCCGTACATCCCGCTCGGTCTGCTGACGCTCCAGCGACCGGCGTTGCACCGGCTGGGTCAGCAACCCGCATCAACGCCAAGATGGTGATGTTGATTTCGGCTGGCGCTCTCGGCCTTTGCTGCTTCATGTGCATGGGGCTGGCGATCATGTTGCCAGCCCTTCAAGTTGTCAGAGAGAAAGGCAGAGCCGGAACGCCGCCCGCCAATGCAACGTCGTCATCTAAGGGCAGCACGACGGGCCAAGATCCCGCACAGACGCCTGCGGTGGGCAGTTCCATCGCCGCCGAGCCAGTCAGTGCATCAATCCCCAACGCCTCCGGTTTTCTGGCGCAGGTTTGCTACAGCGCTCCCGACCCAACCCAACCCGGTCGTCTGATTCGTGGCAAATGGGGATTCGTGGATCAGTCGGGGAAGATCGTGATCGCCCCACATTTCGACGAGGCAAAGGACTTCTCTGACGGGGTGGCGCTGGGCAAGGTGAATGGCAAATGGCAGTTCGTTGATCCGACAGGGCAGAAGCCCTTCAACGAGACATTCGATGACGCCAGTTCGTTCTCGGAAGGACGTGCCTGCGTCCGCCGTGGGGCTCGCTGGGAGATCATCGACCGAACCGGCAAGTCCATCGCACCGATTGAGGGTCTTGGCGAGCAGCATTCCGTAGAGCCGTTTTCGGATGGGATGGCTATCGTCTCTCGCAAGAGCGACGGCACGCCGCAAACCGGTGCGATTGATCTCACTGGCAAGGTCGTCATCGAGCCGATGTCGGGCCTTCTCTCGGATTTCAACGATGGGAGATCGCTCTGCATCGACGGAGAAGGAAACACACGAGTCGTTGACAGAACGGGAGCGAATGTCCGTCCAGCGGATGCCAGTTGCGAGGTTCTGGGTGGTCTCCAGGGCGGACATTACGTGATTTCGGAGGGGCTCATCTTCTATCGAGATAGGCCGACCCAGTTGTGTGGCTTCCTGGATACGCAGGGACGAGTGGCCATACCGGCCTCCACCGTACAGGCTGATACGACTTCCTTCGGCTACTTCAGCGAGGGACTCGCCGCTGTCTGCGGAGGCATCAACGTCAGCCGGTTGACTTCTAGCAGCGAGTTTCCCGAAAGCTACTTGAAGTGGGGCTATATCGACAAATCGGGACGCCATGTCGTCGCACCGCAGTTTGACTACGGGGAGGCATTCTCGGAAGGACTTGCAGCCGTCAGGCCGGAAAAGGACGGCAAGTGGGGCTACATCGACCGAACCGGGCGAATGGTCATCGCACCGCAGTTCGATAAAGCTGGCGAGTTCGTGAACGGTCTGGGGCCGGTTGGCCGGGAAAGCGTGATGCTCATCGACAAGACCGGGAAAACCGTGGTGCGATTCAGACCCGAATACGATGTCGGACACTTCCATCCGATTGGCCCCTCGGCTGAAATCCCTCCAACAAGTCGTGAGACGCCGTAACGGCAAAAAGACCCAACAACACAGAAACCTCAACGCAGCCGTGCGGCCATCATACCAGGAGAACCACCGAGATGTCACAGGAATGGTACTATGCCCAGGGTAACGAGCGCAAAGGCCCTGTGAGTTCCCAGCACTTGAAGGGACTGGCCACCTCGGGACAACTTCAGCCGAGTGATCTTGTTTGGCGGGAGGGGATGCCGGAGTGGGTGAACGCAAGCTCCATCAAGGGGCTGTTCTCAGACCAACGACAAGCTGTCCCTCCACCGCTTCTGAGTGCTGCGCAAGCAAGAAGCGATGCGTCCGGCAGCAAGGAACCTTCACCCGAATCCTCTCAGTCGCCGTCCCACTCCTCGTCCGAAAAGAACGCTTCAGGCCAGCAGGAGGGAACTGCTGCTACTGAACCGAATTGGTTTGTGCAGCGAGCAGGTAAAGAGGATGGGCCATATACTCGAAAGCAGTTGCAAGGATTGGCCTCGGGAGGACAACTGGCCCGCAACAACCTCGTGCGACGAGAGATGTGGGGCGGACAGATGGGCGACTGGAAGCAGGCGCAAGACGTATGGGGACTATTTCCTTCAGCGGACTGCGAACCGAAGGACGGTGGCACGGCCGATAACGTCGAAGCAGACATCGCTAGTCAGCAACCATCTGCCCCCGAGACCAATAGCGAGAGGGTTTCAGAAGAGCAACGACATGCCGAACCCGTCCGCTCGGAGCCAGAGACGTGTGAGAACTGGTACTACAGCCAAGGCGGTAAGCAGTTTGGCCCCGTCACGTTTGGACGCCTTTTCGACCTTGCCGCATCCGGTGAACTGAAGCCGCAGGACATGGTGGCAAGAGAAGGGGCCAAGTGGTGGTTTGCTGGTCGATTCCTGCTCGCCTTCAACCCCGCCCAACGACCTCCCCAAATCTCCGATTACGATCAATGGTACTACGGCTCCCAAGGTCGCCAGTTCGGGCCAGTACCGTTTCAACAGCTTGTTGCACTCGCAACGAGTGGCGTCCTTCAGCCGGGGCACTTAGTTGGCCGCATGGGGACCAACTGGGTTCCCGCCGGTGCTCTATTATCTACCGTCTTCCCGCAGCCGAGGCAGCCGCCGCAAGTCAGTCTTGATGATCCAACAATGTGGAAGGCCATATTCATCGGTGTCGCCTTTGGCGTGCTCTTTTGGCTCTATTCCGGTCAATTCCTTTCGACCATCGGTTTCGGAGCGGTTGGTGGCTTTCTGTTTCACTTCGCCTCGGTCAGGTTCCCGGCAATCGCCGGAGACGTTTCATTGGCTAAACACCCCCGAGCGTTCATCGTCGTCCTGCTCGGTTATTTCTTGGTTTTGTGTGTCTGGGGGCCGTTGCACCGGGAAGGCAAAAAGTTCACGGCTTTCCGAGCGCTCGTCAAGACCTATCAGAGTATGCCGTCAGGAGACCTATCCATGAACGAGCTTCGCAAGTACCGAGAGAAGATCGAGAAACAACAGGAGGAGTTCTTCGCCATTCCTTTTGACTCCAAGAAAAGCCCGAGCGAGGCAAAGAAGATCGCCGAACTCTACCTGGACGACATCTACGACATCTACACCGGGCAGTTGGCTTCCGATTTACACGACCACATCGAGCCGATCTGGAAAGCGGTCGAGGACGACGTAAGACTCCCTCGACGACTTCGACAGAAATGGGAAGCGGACTTCCAGCGCTGAAGGATTCTCGGCAACAGTTGCACGTCCCGAGTAGCTGGAGAACATCCAATCCAATCCTACCGACCCGACCTTCATCTCCACCTCTCAGAGTAGCGCCGTGAAAGACAAGTGGTTCATCGCTGAACATGTAAAGGGGTTCGGGCCTTTCTCGCTTGACCAACTCCGGGCTCTCGCCGCCTTGAATGTCCTGCGGCCTTCAGATCGGGTCTGGCAAGATGGAGAGCCGGATTCCGATTTTGCAGCTACCGTTGATGGGATCTGGACGACCGGGAGCGTTCCAGGCACAGTTCCACCCCAGCAGGATGCTTTGCCGAAGGTCGTGTGGCTTCTAGGAATTGGCATCTGGATCGTTGCAGCAGCCATGGCGTGCTATGCACTTAGCGGTCGGATGCTCGCCTCGTCTCTGACCAGTCTTCACATGGTTCCGACTTCCGTCACGACTACTGGACAGCAAGCCCAGAAGCAAGCGACCGTCGAACCTCAGAAACCTACGAGTGGTGTGACGGTCGATTCGATCTCGAAGACCGGCGAGAGAGAAACAGGCAACGTCGCTCAGGAGGACACGAACCCCTTGTCCGATGTTGGAGAGGGCAAGACCACCGCCACACCTCAAAGATCTGAGAGCCACGAGGCGGTCGATGTAATCCCGAAGACCGGCCGGACAAAAGGCGATAGCAGTCCTCGGCAGCGCACAGTCGATCTCTTATCCTTGGTTCGAGAGGCCAAGACGGGGACGGTGGACGACAACGGGCTGACTTTGGGACCATCCGAGCCGTCTACGGGCTGGTTCGAGTTCCCATATGATCCTCCCGAGGAATACGATCTGGAGTTCACGTACACCAGAAGGGATGAAGCGGGAAAGTTCTGTGATTTCGTCGTCATCTTCCCGAAAGGAGGCGTGGGCTATTCCTGCGCCATTCGGCGGCGTGCCGAGGTAGAATGGGGTCGAGACGTGGGTGTTGGTTTTTTCCACAACGACGACAGAATCCTACTGGAACTGCTGCCAAAGACCCTGCAACAGTGCCGCACATTCACAATACTCCTTCAGGTGCGCACCGAGGGGGCGAAGATCTTGGTGAACGGGGAGTTGTCTTCGTCTACCAACGGCTACGTTGACCTCGCCAAGGCGGAAGAGAAGCGACGACTCGCCTTCCATCCCGGTCCCTACCGAACAGTGATCCACGCTGCCCAGGTAAAGGAAGTCTCGGGAAGCAGCACGCCATAAGTATCGCTGAACCGGCAGGCGATCCCCCACACTCACGGCGAGGATGCACAAACTGAGGATAATTGGTGAAGCACCGGGTTCTTCGGCGCAGAGGCGAATCCCATGAGCGATGTGTGGTACTTTCAAGTCGCTGGTACACCGGGCTGGTGCGGGCCGTTCTCAGGGCGGCAACTCAAGGAACTTGCCGCCTTGGGAAGGCTGCGGCAAACTGATTTCGTCCGCAGCGGCGACCAGGGGAAGCCCGTTTCGGCATCCCAGGTGCAACGTCTCTTTGAGACGGATACAAGAGATCGGCCGACCGCACCGCCACCACGGCTGCCCAAAGCGGAAGTCGCACCTCCAAGCCTCCGGCCGACTGTCCGCTCACGCTTGGCAGCAACCTTACGCAGGTTCCTCTCGAAGGCAGCCTTTCCGTTCGCCCTCGTTGGACTCGCTTTTCTTGCAGCCGCCACCGGCTGGCTTCTGTTCCAATGGGACAATGCGGATAAGGTCTCGAAGGCGATCACATCGGGCAACGAGTTGTGGGACAATGGCGAGCACGACAAAGCGGTTGCCGAATACGAAGCCGTCGTGCGCCTTCTTCCCCCTTCTGATGTAACCACTGTTGTCTACCACCGAATGGTTGAACATGCTCTTCGTAAGTCGGATCGGGACGCCGCCGAATCGCTGCTGAAGGCGGCGTTGGACCGGCGGATTCGGCTTGACCTCCAGAACCCGGAAGCAGCCGACATGCTGGCCGAAGTGAAGAGAGCTAGATCGCAGTCGGTGGCGGTGGGGCCAACTTCACCGGCCACAGCCCCGATGCCCTCTGGTGAGACTTCCATTGCAGCCAAGACTGCCGACACACCTGTGCCTGATTTCTCCGATGTTGATTACACCTACGATTACTCCAAAGATGACTACACGACCATCCCTGACAAAGCAACTCGCCAGACCATTCACGGCCAGAAGAGTGGGAAGTGGTTTGACAAGGACGGATACGTTACGGAGAGCGGCGAATTCGTGGCCCACGGTGCCTTCACGCTCTACCACGATGAACAACGAACACGCAAGTATACGTCTGGCATGAACCTGCACGGCAAGATGCACGGGATCAAGTACGAGTATCGTGACGATGACGGCACCATAGAAGCGGAGATGCCTTACGTTCACGACAAGAAGCATGGGATAATGAAGATCCGCTACAAGAGCGGTCAGTTGAAGGACGAGACGCCATACCTGAATGATGAGTTCCATGGCTATGTCAGGTCGTGGTATGAGAACGGCCAACTGGAGCTAGAGGTGCCGTGGGTCCACGGGAAACTGCACGGACTTGCACGGGGCTTCTTCGCAGACGGTAAACCGTCGCACGAGCGCAGTTGGCGAGACGGTGTGCTACATGGGCCGTGGCGGATGTGGGATGAAGGGGATGGGTTCAACGTCGATGGTCAATACGAAGATGGCAAGATGGCCGGGCGCTGGAAAGGGCATTTTAGGCCACGCCGAGGAGGTGAGATGTACGACGTGGAAGTAACAGGGCCGTGGCAAGGCGGCACGAGATCGCAGTTCATTTTCTTGCTTTGGTTGATTGGAGAACGGTCAACGGCGTGGCCAAAGGACGGAATCGCAAGCGTCGTGGTTTCTCGTCAACGGTTTCTTGCGGTGTTCGGGGAACCGGACAGAGTGAGCACGGCCAGGAAGGAGGATCAACGCTTGTGCGTCAACTGGTCCTACATCTGTTCAGATACAGTGGTGTCTTTTGATGTGCTGCGTGATCCCCCGACCATTTGGGTGAAGATTGGGAATCTCTGATGACGGAGAGAGAACCCTGTCGATGCTGCCTTCGGGCGCTATCGGCAGCGGTGTTGGGAGCCCGCCGCTGTGTGTGAGAGGCCCGAACTCCAATTCGCTTTCCTCCCCACGAAACTGAAACCTGGGTTCAGGAAATAAAAAAATTGCGACCGAAGCCGGTGTAGGGGGCTATCCGGTGTCCGGCGACCCAGAGGATTCGCAAAAGGTTGTTTGGATACTATTCTTGCGACACCCCCGCTCTTTCCAGGATTCAACTCGGGTCGCTGACCGCAGCGGAGTCGCATCCAACCCGGTCATGGCTCCGTTGCCCCTTCGACAACAACTCCGGTGTCCTCTTGCCGCCCCGCCGTGCCGCCAGGGTGGTAGGGTTCGCACTCCACGTCGAACCCGTCGCCGGTGAGCATCTCCAGGAATTTCCGGCGAGCCGCTTCCTTGATCTGGCGATACCCATCGGCGGTGTCCGGGTCGGTTCCGTCTGCCACTTGAACGCATACGCCACTTCCGAGAAACACATCAAAGAAGATCATCGCAGAGACTCCGTGTGGTCGAGTCGTGTCGATCCCCCGATGCGGCAGCCGGTGTCCGGCGAGGGCGGGGGCATTTGTATAACGCCTCTACAAGTCCTCGGGCATTGACTCTTGTACGAGACCGGGTGTCCGTGGCCTCGCTCGCTTCGGTGGAACGGCTGGCAGTCCCACGGCCCCTATGCTCGGTCGGTGGATCGTCTTGTGATCCGCTTGCTGCCGGTTGCAGTAAGCTCGTACCCGTTGCGATCCAGAACTTGGCACAGCAGCCGCCGAGCCTCCTTCCAGTCCACGTCGTCCTGGCCGTCTTCGGGCGCTCCGAAGCTGCACCGGTCGAGTTCCCTGATCGCCCGAGCGGCGGCAGCACAGTAGGTTCGACGGTTGCTCACGTTCACTCCTCCGGTGTCCACTACGCCACGGCGGCAACTTGCGCCCGCCTCAGCCCCACGACGGAGAGGTAGCCGTCTCGGATGGCGAAGTTGGTGTAGGTGAGGCCAGTCGCTTCGAGGGCGGCGTGAATGTCCAGCAAAGCGTCCATGATGTGGGAGCCATCCGCATTGCATTCGACCGTCACCACTGGGCGAGGATGATCGGCGAGCGCCCAGGTATCCTCAACGGGACTTCGGCGAAACCCGGCGGCGCTCAAGAGCTTCTCGGTCAAGGACAGCATCGCATTTCCTCCGATGTTTCGTTTGAGTGGTGATTGCCAATACCGCTGTTGCCGGTGTCCTCACTCCCACGTGCTTTCGACAAACGGATCGCCGTTCTCATCCCGCTCGATCCCCTCGTCCTGCCCATCAACGTCGTAATCCCGCACGATGACCTGCACTCCCGGCGGGCACTCGACGTGTTGAACAACGCCGCCCTCAACGGTAATGCGAACGATGATCGTCATCTGTTCTGCTCCCTTGCTAACTTCCCGTTTGGCGATGTTGCCGGTGTCCGCCCAAACGTCCCCGGCGGCTTGGCCTACTCGGGCTGGAAGCTGAAATAGAAGCGAGGATTGTGCTGGAACTCCAGCGATCCCCGCACACCATCCGATTTGCGCCGGACGACGACCAGCGGGGCCGCAAAGCCGAGCACGTCGAAGTCCTGCCGCAATTCGTTGGTGTCCCACACTTGCCCGTGCTGCGACTCCAGCGCCGCACGGCTTCCAGGTTGGGCATTGATCTCGGCCAATCGTTCACGGCGGATGGATTCGGTCGGGTCGTCGTTCATCGTCATCTCCAGGTTTGGGTTCACTTGCCTCACATCACCTTCGCCGGTGTCCGCTCAATCGCACTTTTCGACCGAGACGGTTTCAAGCCACTCCTCGTCACCCTCTTCGATGGTCTTGTCCTCGTAGGCGACCTCACCGGCCTTGCAGAAGGCTTCGGCCTGCTCGGGGCTGGTGGCCTTGACGATGTAGATCGTTCGGACGACGAACTTCTCCAGAGCTTCGACTCGGAACTTGGGCACGGGGTCTTCTCCGAAAACTGATGAGGAAGGTGGAGTGATGCCGGTTCCGTCCGGCAGCACGAAGGCCGGTGTCCCTGAGAACCGCATTGGGCCGTCTATTCGTCCTCGTCATCCTCGCCGAGGGCCTTCCGTACATCGCTGCCGTCCACGAGAACGGCATCGTAGCCCCACCAGCTTTCCGAGAGGGCTGGCTCCTCGATGCGGAGTTCTTTCACGCCCTCGTTGGTCAGGGCAACGGTGAGGGGGTCGTTGGGATCGTTAGCGACGTAATGGCTGGTGAGATCGCCGACGTTGAAGTCATCCCCGGCATAGTCCCACGCCTGCTTGCCGTCTTCGGTCGTCTTCATCCAGGTGGTCACGGCCCGCACGACCCGCTCGTAGAGGGTGTCCACCGAATCGACCACCGGGGTCTTTTCGGCAGAAACAATGACAATGGGACCGGTCTTCCAGGCTTCTTGACGCCAGAGAACGGTAGTGATTCGTTCAGTCATGTTGTGTTCCCGAGGATGCTGGTGTGCGATGGTCGAAGGGGCCGGTGTCCAGGATTCAGGGCGACCGTGCTTCCATGCACGGTCGCCTCGCTCCTCTTCAACCTCAGCCTCCTCGTCCCATTCGGGCTGGTCTTCCCATTCCTGGACCCGCTTGGTGTATTCGGCGGTGTCCTCTGTCCGCCCAGCCGATCAGTATTCATCGGGGAGCAAGATCGTGGTCGCCGCCCGCTGGCCCCGGTCATCCTGAGCTTCTGTTATCACCCACAGCTTCACGTCCTTGACCGTCCGATATGCGCTCAGCAAGCGAGAGCCATCGACGAGGGCTTGATCGTTCAGCCGTCGATCCTCTTCACAGAGTTCGTCGCCCCAATCACCCTGGACATGGCGAAGGATGAACTCCATCGCTGACTGGTCGCTCTCGTGCAATGCCTCCACAGCACCCGGCGTTGCGACCAGTTGGCCAAGCGAGAACTTCGGTTTGCGGTTCATGTTCATCTTGTCGTCCTCAAGCGGTTGGATGTCGTGCTGAAGATTCGGGTGTCCCACGCAGAAGCGAGAAGCCCGACTCGCTGCCCTCCTGTGCTGAAAAGCGGTTGGGCAGGGTGATCGGAGTATCACGGCTACGTCCCTTTGTGACCTTCCAGGTGCGGGCCACTCAGGCGTTGCCGGGCGTGTCTCGTTCTGTTCTTCGATGCGGTGTCCCGAGCAACTGTCTACCCGAACACAGCGAGGACGGCCCTGCGGACTCGCCTCCAATCGGCCTCATCCCACCGTTCCTTGTTCGTCTCGGGGATCGGCGTGACGTAGGCGTTTTGGATGGCACTTGGATCATCGGAAGTGAACGACATGGCCGGTGCCCAACCGAACCCGAAGCCGGGCGCACCAAGACTTCCCATCGTTTCCACGTTCTCGGCAATCAGGCCACACCGGTCGATGAAATTCTCGAACTGCTCACGATCCAGGAGGGCACACCACTTGCGGTGGTGTCCATTCTCCCAGCAACCCTCCAGGTAGCCGTATTCGTACTGATCGTCGTCTTCGGCCTCAGCCCACAGATCGGTGACGGATGGCGGGGCGTAATCGAGAACATCGGTGTCCGCCGGAACGTCCACGGAGTAGATCACGGAGAACTGCATTCGGATGGCTCCATTGGCTTGAGGTGTTGCCGCTCTCGATGCGAGAGCGATTACGCCCCGATGACCGGTGTCCGAGGAGAAGAATGGGAAGGCCGCAGCCACGCCTCGGCTATCCCTCACGATTTCCGTTGGCCTCGAACGTGTAGTCATTGGCTTCGGCGAAGTCGAGCAACTGCTCATCGCTGATGCGATCCCAGTAGTCCTCTTCAAGCGTCCCGTAGATCGCCTTGCTGAGCCGAAGCCGGATGTTCTCGGCATCCTCGACGAAGCTGGTGAAGAGCGACCGCACTTTGGGCGTGTTGCTCACCCATCGCCACTTGTCGCTCGCCCTGTGGGTGTCCACGTAACGGCCGTCATCATTGAGCGAAGCGACAAATCGGCAGGTGCGTTCGTGGCTGTAATGGTGGCTGGTCCGCTCCACGGCCACGTCTTGGATATGATCCCGCACGAGCAACAACCGGCGGTAGTTCGGGTTCGTCGGCTTGCCGCCGATCAAGTGGACGATGTAGGGCAGGAACCGCTCCTGGCCGTCAACGACTTCCACCGTGTCTTTTCCATCAACGGTGTCCGCCAGAAAGGCAACGAGCTTGTCCAGATCCACGGCAGCCGTGAAGCTCACCCCGTCGCCCTGGCACCAGAAGCCGGAGAAGCTGATCTTGGCGTTCTCGAAGCCGATTTGGTCCAGAGCGTGTTGCCAGAAGTCCAGGACATACGAGTACCAGTCGAAGTCGGTGGCGGCTTCTTGCAGCCACGATCTTGCCCGTTCGATTGCCTTCTTCGTGACCTCACCTTGCTTGGCAAGATCCAGCAATTCCTTGAACGTGTATACGGTCTTGCTGATGGTCCGTGGCATTGCGTGTCCTTTTCTGCTGAGCGACCGTTGGCCAGGGATCTGCTCGGTGTCCCGGCGGTCAGAACCAAGAAGCGAACAAAGGCCCTTGACCGCCCTGCCGCACTTGACGCACGAGGGCCAGAGCCCGGCGGAACTCGGCCATTGGTCCCCGGTGGTGCTTCCGCCGCTGAATGGCGTTTCGGATCGCCAATTCGCCCACTTCCGCCACGGTGTCCCGCAGGTCGGCGCATTTGGTGTTGCCGTTGGCGAACCGCTTGCTCGCCCAGTCGTAATACCACTCGCAGAAGTAGGCTTCGCCCTGGGTAAAGTGGGCGATGGCGTTGGCGGCGGCTTGCGGTGTGAAGTACCCGAGGCTCTCGGCGATCAAGTGGGCCACAAGGCAGGGCAGACGTTGGAGCACGTCCTTTTGGCTGCGGACTTTCCGGGTGACGGCCACAGTAGGTCTCTCCTGGTTCACGATCATCGCTCCTCTTTCACAACGCTGTTCGGTGTCCGCTATTGCCGCCCGTTGTCTCGGATTTCGTCGATCTCCCACGGAGCAAGCTCCTCGGACGCATCCGGGATCAGCGGTGTCCGACTGGAAACAGGATGAGGAACGCTCGGTGCTTTGCCCTTGCAGCCGGTGAACCTGTACGTGCAGCACGCCCAGAACGCTTCGCCCGTCGCCCGATTCTCCCGAAGGACCATTGGATGATGGCAGGCGGGGCACAGTCGGAAATTGGCGGGGTCGGCGTGCCGATCAATGGCCTTGCGGAGGTTTTGCTTCCACGAGACGACCCGAAGACATTTGTGCGGCCGTCCCACCGGCACGATCTGCTCCTGGTGTCCGACCTGAATCTTGTGGAACAACTGCACCCGAATGGCATCCGTGCCAATCGGTCGGCTTTCGCCATCGGGGTTGATGGCCGTGTACACTCGGAGAGACAGACGATGCTCGCCCACCCGCACGATCTTGGCGTAGACCAACTCGACCACGCCCTTGAGCGCCAAGGGCTGAAAGCCCAGACCGGTCAGGAACTCGTGGATCTCGTCACGGGAAATCGCATAGAACTGAGCGGCCATCATCGTTCTCCCGTTGTGAGGGCTGGTGGCAACGTGCCGCTCGCTGGTGTCCTTTCAGCGGGCTTTGCCGTTCTTGAGGAATCCGCCCTCGATCAGCATGGCCCGCATTTCGGCGAGAATGGTCTCCTCGGTCCAGTGCGCCACCGTGGCGACCCGTTCCATGAGGGCGTACCGATTCTCCGTAAGGTGGTCATCGGCTTCGGAGCGGCGACGAAGATGGCGGGTGACAGCACGACAAGCCTCGGTGCTGATGAACGGGGCGACATACCCCTGATTCAGCCAGCGTTCTTCTCGACAGACTTCGATGCGGCCGACGCAATGGCCTGCGGTGTCCTGTACGTCCACCGATGCCGCCTTGTGGCAGTTGTCCATCATCGGCCATTGGTTCTTGGGGAGTAGAGGTAGGAGATCGTGCCAAGCCCGGTGCATCCACGGCACCCGGTTCACAATCTCCACGAACTCGTCACGGCTAGGAGGTCGCTCGAAGTCGATGCTGCGGGGGCGGTAATACTGCTCACCCGCCTCGAACCCAATGGAAGCCACAGGCCGGACCCCCGCCTCGACGGCACGTGGCCAGTAGTGGATCGTCAATCGCCAGAAGGTGGTGTTCGTCATCATCGCAATGACTCGCATAGGAATGGGTGGGTTCACTTCGATGCCCTTCAGGGCGGTGTCCCGTCAGATTGCTGAGTTGCAGCGCACCTCGGCAATCTCTTCCATCACACCATCCCACGTCACTGACCTCAGTCCCCTGACACGGTAGCCGCCGCCGTTGTCGTCGGTCGGCAGCCAACCGGGGCGGCAGCGACGACCACGCATGAACAACGGGTCGATGTCCTTGCGGTGGAAGTAGCTGACAGGTTCGGTGTCCTGATCCCCTTTCATCACGATCTCGAATAGCTCTGCTCGCCGATCCTCGTCCTCGGCTACCTCGTCGGTCTCTTCGTACTGGCTTTCCAGGAACCAAAGTTCGTAAGAGGCGCAGAACTCGCAAAGGTGGAAATGCTGCCGCCGGTCAAGGGCGTAGACGCCGAACAGCCGTTTGGTCATGGCCTGAACGTCCTCGCACCACCACTCCCGCTCGGGCACTTTGACAATGCAGGTGTCCGGTTGGAGTTGGACCCGGCCAACTTCGATCTCGGACCCATCTGGCAGGAAGAAGTCCCCCCGCTCCTGAACGTAGCTGGGTGTCCCGTCGTGATCCCAAGCCTCTTGGGCGTAGACCTCACCGTGGCTGTACTCGCCATCCACGAAGAGCAGCGTACAATCCGTGCGGTCGAACTCTCGGCCTTCCGTGCCGTCCTTCACCGGGATGAAGACGGCATTGGGCCGGAAGACTTGCCTCTCGATGACGGCAGGCATCGTGGTTTCCTCGTGGTTCGGGTGTTCTGACGTATGTTCCGTGCAGGGACGGTCGGTGTCCTCGTCCAGAAAAAGGACAGAATCCCGTTGGGCAAAGTTTGCCCATCGGGAACACCGGGGTATTCGAGAGGGCTTGACTCTGAGGAACTCTACCGCCCCCCACTCAGGCCGCTGCCGGAGTCGCCAAAGCCGACGCCGGGAGAATCTCAACTTCCAGGTCTTTGGTGATGACCCTGCCGCTACGAGGCATCTTCGGCAGCTTCTCGATCACTTGCTTTCGCACACGAGCAATGGCCAGTTCCACGTTTTCCATCCGCTCTCGGATGTGCTGATCTTCGTTGCCGCCGTCCTGCATGGCCTCCGTGAGGGCTTCCGTCAGAACGGCCAGGGCCTTGTCACCTGCAAGGCCCGTTTTCTCAAGGACCAGGGCAAGCGTCGTTATCAACGGGATGCTGACGGTCGGCGCAATCATCTCGTCGGGTTTCTTCTCGACCGTGCCGACGACCCGCACGGTGAGAACCTCATCGAAGTAGTGCCGCCCAGGCTCCAGGTGCAACGGTTCATCCTTCCATGCCCTTGCGACAAGACTCCGAATGTTCTCACACATGGTTTGGTTCCTTGCTGGTGGTTGTGTTGCGTGGGTCAGTTCCGACGTGTTGATTTCCGGTGTCCTCAGTAGTTCAACCGGTCGGCTGCATCACCAAGCTGCTGCTCCGTCCGTTTCGTATACCGGGCGGTGGTGTTCAGGTTTTCGTGGCCGAGAATCTGGGCCAGGGCAACGAGGTCATTCCCGTTGTCCTCAAGGAACTTGTGCGAGAACGTGTGCCTGAGCAAATGCGGGTAGATCTTGAAGCCGCAAAACGCCGAGTATTTGTCGCACAGAGACCGGATGCCTTTCTCGGTCAACGGCCCTCGCTCACCGATGAACACTTTGCTCGACACAACCGGCGGTCGGGTGTCCAAGTAGGCTTGAATGGATTGGCGTGCGGGGAGGGGCAAGGGAGCGGTTCGCTGTTTGTTGCCCTTGCCGAGTCGGAAGGTGGCCGAGCCGCTCCGTTCATTCAGGATCAAGTCGTGGAGTTCCAGGGCAACCGCATCGCTGACCCGGCAACCGGTGTACAAGAATAAGGAGAAGATCGCCCCGGTTCGCACGTCCTTGCGAAGCTCGACCTCTCGAAGTAAGCGGCGCACTTGGCCCCGATCCAGTCCTTTGGGGGCGAGCACTTGCCGCCGGAGTTCCTTGACCGGCTTGGCGGGATTGAATGGGAGTCGCCCCTCCTGCACCAGCCATCCGAAGAACCGGCGCAGGGTGACGATGTTCCTGTTGAGAGTGGACACCGACTTACCCTGATTTCGCCTCAACTGGTCCCGAAAGTCGCCCACGTCTCGGATGGTCACTCGGCCGACCGTGAACGGCTCGTGGTTGGCGGCGACGAACCAGCGGGCGAATCTCCTCACGTCCTGGATCACCGCTCTTCGGGTGTTGGCGGCGAAGTCGTGTGCCGCAAGGAACTGCACCAGGAGGGAAGGCTCGTCCTTGCCGACCGGGATGGTGTCGAAAACATTATCGCTTGAATTCCGCATCGCCTATCTCCAGAAAATGGACGGAAAGCAGACGGCACTACGGCCGAATTGGGGCGAGATTCGCACGTATCAGCCGACATTACCGGAGGTGTCCCGGCGCTTGATGTGAAGGAACACGGCTCGCACAACCTCCCCCTGGTTCACTCCAGTGAGCCCAGTGGGGAAGAGTTCTTTGATCGCCGCCGCCACCTGAGCGGACGTGGCGGCGACCAGCCCCAAAGCCCGAAGGCCGTTCAACACGTCCTCGTGCTGGTCCTTGCTGGTCGGCTTCGACTTGGCCTTGCTCGTTGGCTTCGGCGGGGAAGTCGGTCGGTGTCCACGTGAATAGAAGAGCACCGGTTGGCCGTTCACGCCGCAGTTCCGCCGCCGCACTTCCAAACAGACCTTCTGCAACTCTTCGACATAAACCGGACGGCGATTCGACAGCTTGTAGACAGGTGGAGGAAACACTCCTGCGGCCAGCAGTTCGTAGAAACGTGCCCGGCTGAGGCCGACCATCGCCGCCATTTCGGAGACGCTAACGATTGCTTTGGTGCGAGGTTCATTGGTCATTGGACGAACATCCTTCACAAATCAGACTTCATTTTGACGGAGGCTGGACAGGTGCTCTCGGCCATCGACAGTCAGTTCCCGCCTGCCTTGATCGTCCTTCACGATGAGGCCAGCACGAATCAGGAACGGCTCGACCACTCCGGCAACAGTCTTGCCGGGCAAACCCAAAACCGATGCCACAACATTCAAGCGGGTCGCACCATCCGCCACCGCCTGAAGGTACTTCTGGTCGGTTGGCCCGAGGCCCAATTCGTCGAGTTGTTCAAGGCTGCACGCCCGAAGCAAATGATCGGTCGTGATCGTGGTTTCGCCATTGGCTCGGCAAACTCGGCGACAGCTTTGCAGGAGCCGCAATGCCAGCCTCGGTGTCCCCCGAGATCGCTGGGCGATTTGTGCGAAGACCTCGTTCTCCGTGTCCCACTTCACCGCCCGGCTTCGCATCTCCACGATGGCGGTAAGCTCGGGCATGAAGTAAAAGTCAAACCGCAGCACTAGCTTCATCCTGTCCCGAAGCGGTTGTAGGAGTGCATGTTCATCGGTCGTGCTCAAGAGCAAGGTGAAGTCATGCAGAGGCAGGCTGTAGGGAGCGGTTCGTCCGCCGCTGACGACGATCTCTCGCCGGTCCAAAGCCCGGTAGAGCGCCGTCTGATATGGCTTGGTGAGTTCGTGCGCCTCGTCGAGATGGACCACATCCTTGTCCCTCGCACCGAGCAACAAGGAGTTGAGGTCGGCTGGTGTTTTGATTGACTGCCCGAGAACCTCGTGCAATTCGGTCGCCATCTCGCAGGCGATGATCCTTGCCAGTGCTGACTTGCCAACACCTGGAGGGCCAAGCAGCATCGCATCATCGAACCGGCGGTCGTCGGCAAAACTGGCATCGAGCGCCACCATGACTTGCTCAACCACACCGGATTGGCCAATCAGATGACGGATGGAGGACGGAGCAACATCGTTGATTTCGTTCGGCTCGAATTCACTCATGGTCGGCTCCGATCCGTGGTTGGGTTTCGTTTGGATGACTGCTCCGGCGGTGTCCGTTCGGTGTTCGAGCGGTCGTCGGATCACACCACTACGGATCGCTCGAAGCCGAGCGCCCCAAAGCAATGTTCGAGTTGAGCGGGGGACGGATAGCCGCTCGCTGCCTGTGGGTGGTGAAGGCGTTTTGTATAGGCGTTATACAAAGCCGCCGATAACTCCGGTTCGAGGGCAGTGCCTTTCAGTCGCCCAAGACATCGACGACCGCCTCTCGGAAGAGCGTCCCTCGCCCGAGCCATCTGGCGATTTCGGCGATCTTCATCATCGTCGGCTTGAACGGGTTGTCGTCGCACAAGTGGTCGGGACTGTCGCCCTGCCAAGTGTTATGACACGGCCGACAAACCAAAATTGTCGCTTGGGGGTTGAAAAACCCATACTGATAACTCAGGTGATGTGTGTCGATTCCAGGCGCTCGGCAGATGACACAGAGGCCCCCATCCCTTCGATAGACAAATCGCCGAAGTTCCTGCCAGTGTTCCGTGTTCATTAGTAGTTCATGGTTCATGCAAGTATCTATGAACTGGCGCAGCGTTTTTCCGGCGTTGGTGTGCCGGAAACGATGGCCAGGGAAGCGGCGCACCCGATGCCGAGGACGCATCAGGTGGCAAGAGAAGACCGGCTTGCCGGAGTGGGGGGCATTTCCTGAAACACTCTCCCTGCGCCGAGCATGGAAACCCCGACACGACCAGCACGGATGCGCCCTGGTCACCTGCGTGGTTTCGGAAGTGCATCACAGTAGCAAGTAACGGAGGGTGGCCCACCATTCGGGCCGGAAACCCGGCACGACCGCTCCGGCTAATAGCCAGGCGATGCCGCCGGTTAGTAGGCGGGGAGCGTCCGCTAATAGGAAGCGGCCGGGCCAAGTGCATTGCTGCCTTCAACCCGACCGCCCATTATTACCTGCTTCGACTGGCGATCAGAAGCCTTCGCTCCACCACCGCACAGGGGCGTATGCCGTTGTCGGCCGATGGTGCCGGTTATCAACGCCGAGCAGGTTGTGGATGGCATCCACGAGTTGCCATCCCTCGTCGGCCGAGAGGCGCACGTCGGCCGAGAGGCTCTCCCCGGTGCAGACCAACTCAACGGCCAAGTCGGCGGCGAGGCGTTTCGCTTCGTCGTGGTACAGGAAGAGCATCTCGGAATGATCCTCGGTGCCGAAGTTGAGGATGACGGTGGAGCCTTGAAGACGGCACCGAATCCGGCGATACTGCCGAGCGGGGTCGTCAGGCACCAACCACCTCCAGGCACTTGTCGGGCGAATCACTCGTCCGGTCCTCGTCTCGACGACGAAGGAGGCATATCGGACCCGGATACACAACGCCATCCTCGTCACTGATCTCCACCACGGTCTTGATGCCCCCGTCGCCGTGCCACCGGATCGAGACTCTCATCGAGTAGAAGGCACCGGCCGGAGTGCATCCTTGAGACGCCATCTCCTGGCCAACGAGAGGTTCGAGATCGCTGAAGGTCATCTGCCGGTAAGGGGCAAAGGCGACTCCCAGGAGATTGTCGTGCTCCTCGTCGGTCAGCGTTTTCACGAAGTCTTGCGTGTAAAAGCCACGGCCATCCTCTCGTCGCACCCAGACTCTCTCCTCTCGGGCATAGGGATACCACCAGTCGCCACCGGCCGCTAACTCGTACCAGGACTCGAAGTGGCTGCGGCCACACCGCAATAGCTCGATGGCCCGCTTCTTCGTCTTGGCGGCAACCCTCGCTCTTGGCCCCTCCCAAACCTTGAGTTCGGGGAATCGCCCTCGGTCACGGAATGCGTCAGCCTTCAATTCAGCGAGTCGGTCCAGGTACGGTTGTGCCTCGGACTCCAGGTGAGCAATCGCCTCCTGCTTTGCTTGGTCGTATGTCTTGCCTTCACCGGTCTTGACTTCGCAGACTCGTGTGCCTGCTCCATCGTGGATGACTTTCCAACTTGTTTTCGATGTTGTGTTCATATCTATTTGTCCTATCGTGTTCATGGCTCGGCGACCAATCGACGGTCGCCGAGCAAGTTCTTCTTGGTTGTCGGTTGTCGATCCCGAGCGACAACGAGTTGCTCGGGTCGTCGATCCGGCACCAACCGAAATGCCGGACTGGTCCAGTGACTCGTGGTGGTGGTTCCTTGGGAGGACACGATCACGCATGGGTCACCGCTTGATCGAGTTTCGGCTCTGAAAACAGTGGCCCGAATGGTGGCTGGTGTTCCTGGAAGGTGGCATCCAATGCCGCCTGAAGCTGCCCCGGTGTTGCCAACACTGGCTGCTGGTAGTACCGATTCAGCTTTTTCAGGGTCCGCCTCCACGTCTCCCAACGGTCGTTGCCGAGAGCGTCGATATACGCCTGCGTGTCGAGTCCCTGGGTCTCCAGATACCTGCTTATATGGTCGGAGACCTGGGATTCGATCTTCCGAGCCGCATGGAAGTTCTCCAGCGCATTGTCCGAGAACCTCACACGGTCGGTGATGGCGTCTGTGTTGACAAGGAACATCGGGTGCATCGGATCGGCGGCAGCGGCCTTTTCTTCCTCGGCCTTCTTGGCTTTGTATTCCGGGCTCTCCAAATGCTGCTTCAGTTGCTGCTCTCGCTTCTCCGCTCGCTCCTGATCTTCAAGCGCATCGACCCGGCCTTGATACCGCTTGTTGAAGTAGGCCCCGAAGTTGCCGACCCCCACCTTGCCGGAGACCTTGTTCTTTTCGTGCTGGGTCCGTGCGGCTTTGAGTTCCTGCTCGAAAGCGTGGTAATCGTCATCCAACCGGCGTGCCATCTTTATGGCCTCCTCGGCGTAAGATTGGGGCATGAGCCCCATGCACAATCGTCGCCACGGATCGAACGATCCGCCGGTCAGGACGTAAGCTGTCGGCTCGGGCTTGGCGGTCGGCTTTGGTAACTTGTCGGCGACCGCCCGTTTCTTCTTTTCCGCCACCGGCTCAAACAACTCCAGATGGTGTTCCTTCACTGGCAGCAAAGTGATGTCGCAGCAGCTACCCAAATCGTCCTTCTCGATCAGCCCGAGACTCTCCAGGTCGGCGACGACCGATGCCACCGTTTTCGGGTTGAGCCCCAACATGGCAGCCTGACCGGCACAAGTGAATCGGCGCAGCACGGCGTTGGTCTTCCTCGCTCGGCTGAGCAGGAAGGAAAAGATGACGGCGTGGTTCAGTCCAAACCGTTTGGTTTTGTCCTCGCAGACGATCTTCGCCCCTCTACGAGGCAGCAGCAGAGCCGTGTAACTGATCGTGTCGCTCCAGTGTTCGACGGGATGCTTGGGAACATGGCGGCGGAACCAACCCTCTGGCGGTTCCACGGCAGACCAACCGCTTTTTCCCTTGAACACCAGACCAACCAAGTTGTCGATGGCTTGCTTGGCAGTTGTGGGGTGCAGCGTGGTCTCTCGGCAGATCAGTCGCAGGCTGGCCGTGAGCCCCTTTCGGGAGCGATAAGCCAGGAACGAATAGACCAACCGTTCGTTCAGTAAATGTGCCGTGCGATCCTGCTGGTTGGCTCGACGTGCAAAGGCGATGCCTTCGGTGAACCCCGCAGTCGATGTAAGCAGTCTTAGTTTCTTTCGCTTTGTAAATTCTTCGAGCATGTTAGACCTCCTGTGGTTGTAGCTCGAAAGTATCTATGCAGCCCGTTTCAGTTTTGGAAGAAAAATCCGAGATATTTTTTCCGGGTTCCGTTTCGAGATTGTGCCAGAGTATTTCTGCTTCTCCGAAAACTGTGTCAGCATGTACAGCTATAAGTAAGAGATAAGTAAGAGTAAGAACACTTTGTAAGAAACCTCCCTAACGGGAGAGAGGCATCCTGCGGATGCAGTCGCCGCCGCAGGCGGCGAGGAAACCCGAGCGTAGCTTCAACGAACCACAGCGGAAGTCCAGCGAGGTCGAAGCAGGGCGGCAGCGAGTTCCATCTGGGAGAGACTGTTGCGTTCAGCACCGGCATGGCCATCTGCGGTACGAAGCTGGCCGAAGCGATGCACCTCGGAAAATGACATTCCGAGGTGCGCCCATCGTGGCTCGCTCGTTCCGCTCCGGCCGTTCGTTCCGTCTGCCCTTTGCCAGAGGCGGTCCACTGCCCATCCCTGCTCGTGCCGAAGCAGAACCGAACTGCGCTTTGCAGGACCGCACAGGATGGCGAGCGAGATGCCGAAAGAACCGTTTGGCCCGCCCCGGCCCCCGCCCGACTTTCCCCCCGGCCCAGACTCGTTCTGCCGTGTGGATCGCCACGCACGGCAGAACGAGGCGTGGCATTCAGCCGTTGCGCCGAACCAAGTACCGGTTTGGCACGAGGCCGACATCCCGAACTGTGGGCAGGTTGAACCAGAGAATGACCCCAGGAGAGTACACTTTCACAAACGTATCGCTCGGCAACGGCGTAACCTGCCACAGCTTGGGAGCTTCACCTGTGTGCAGGTACTTCCGCACCGGTGCGTCCTTGTAGCCCGAGAAGAAGAGCAACGGTGCGATGAAGACAATCGGTGTGCTGCTTCCGACGACTCGGACGATGTGCCTCAACCACTTCTCTGCCGACGACCAGGGCGGATTGCAGAGGACGAGATCGCAGGTGATGCGTTGCGACTCGGCAAAGAAGTTGGTGCCAGATTGAATCTCGTACTCGATCACCTTAGCCGCTCGAAGAAACGGACGTGTAAGGTTTCCTCGCCCTGCACAGGGGTCAAGTATTACTGCCGGGTCAACACCAGCATCGGCAAGCCGCTCGTAGATCCATCTGCACAGCGAAGGCGGCGTCTCTGTATTTTGCAGATCATCATTTGTTCGACCATCGGCGGCAATCTGCTCGGCGGCATTTCCCTTTGCGGAAATCGGCTCTCCGAAACCCGGCTGGACATCCGGGCCGATCACAACGACCTTGAGTGCGGTGCGCCGAAATCCGCAGTTCATAACGAAAGTGCTGCCATCATGTCGCCGGAAAACGACCGGCCCTTTGATCCGATGGATGCGGCCATGTTTTTCGCACAAGTCCCAATACTGATAGCCACCCCAGTCAGGAAGCAAGGCGAACGTGGTCGTCCCCCGCTCATCCCGTTCTGAAATGGCCTTCCTGACGAAGCTCTCGATTATCGGGGCGATGAAGGGGCAGTTGAGCCACACCGCCTTTGCATCCCAGGGCTGCATTCGGCCATCCTGATCTTCGGTGTAGTACCGCTGGCATTTGTGGTTCCACTCGGCGGCGGCAACATCGAGGCTGATCCGTTCACCGCAGAGTGCCAGCGCCATCTCGTCGCACTGGTCAAACAACCATTGCGGTGTGGATGCGCCGCCGATGTCTCTTGCTGGAAGTGCATGAGGCAGGCCGGGCTCGGCCGAGCCTCGGTCGTATCGTTGGTCGTCGGTGTCTTCGCCGCACTGCTTGGCGGCAACAGCACAGAGATGGGCCTGCCATAGTGGAGGAGTGCTTCCGCAATGGCCGCAGACGGTAGATGCCATCGGTCGGCCGCACTTCGGACAACGCAAGCTCCAGTTCGTCGCCTTGTTGGTGAGCATATCATTCTTTCAGGTGAGAAGAATTCTGCAAAAAGAACGACCAGGGCTGGGAGCCACGAGGGCACACCAGCCCTGGTCGAACGCTGTCACACCGGACCCTGACTACGCCGCCGCCTTCGCCTTGCTCACCTTGACGGTGAAGGCGTCGTCGGTCGGGTTCTTGTGCAGCCACCCAGCGAATTCACGGAGCCACCTCGGCACGTCGTCGGTGTCACCACCGTTGTACTTGACGCCGGTCACCGTAATGGTGCGGACCTTCCTCTGAACCGGTGTGGACTCGGCACCGTCCTCGTCCTTCTTCCCCTTGTCCTGCAAGGAGGCAACGGCCTTCATCACGTCGTCCGTCGTCCGGGGACGACCAGCGGCTTTGGCCTCTTCCTCGGCCAAGAGGAGTGCCTTCTGCATCTTGGCAGGCTCCTTCTTGAGCTTTGCCAAATGCGGCACCTCCCGAGTGGTGAGGGTTTGTAGAATCGACTCGACATTCTTGTTCTTGCCCTTCTGGAGGCCCTCCTTCACCTCCACCGCCTGGATCATTTTGTAAGCCCAATCCCGAGTGCGGTCGAAGTGGGCGGCAACGTAATCCCCGAACCGTTTGCAGGTTTTCGAGCGGTAGAGCTTCTTGTCTCGGATGATCCGCAGTTTCTCGGCCACCTCGGACATCTTGTCCTCGATGTTGACAACGAGGGATTCAATCTCGGCCTCCAGCTTCGCCAACTCCGTCTTCTCGTCGGCACTGAGGGGGATGTTCAGCGCCGACTGAGCGGTGATGCGGTAGCTATTGTGGTGCTTTTCCACAATGCCCAACCTTGTCAGCCGGTCAATGGCAGCCCTGGCTGGCTTATCACCGAGCGTCCTGGCAACCTCTGAGATGTCGAACGGCTGGCCCCTGTTGCTCAGGAGGAGTTTGACGACCAACCACTCCTGCTCGGAGAGTTCGTCTTCGGCGTTGGCGTCCGAATTGCCGCCGTCATCCTCGGCGGGCTTGGAGCCGCCGTTGCCGTTGGCGGGCTTCGGCCCGGCCGACGACATTGGCAAAATGACGAAGCCCTCCGGCTCCGTCACCTCGGCGGCCCCCTTCTCGGTGACGGAGAAGAGGCCACCTTCCTCGGAAAGCCAGCCCTCGGTCTGCATCGCCAGGATGGCTGGCTTGATGGTCTCCTCGGGCTGGCCAATCTCGAAGGCCAACTCGGCAGCGGCCATCTTGCGGGCCTTGAGAGCCGTCAGAATTCGGTTTTGATACTGACTCTTCATAACAATTCCCTTTCAAGGGGGGTTACTGTTGCTGCGACGGCACTCGCCGTCGCTTCCAACCCCTCTTGCGCTACCGATCACGCAGAACGCCTACTGGCGGTGTAGTTCTGAATTACATGAGAAGGCGCTCAGGCACCCACCCGACGTGAGGGAAGGAAAGCCGCTGGGCGGCATGAGGCGCAGCGGACAGCGGGTCCGCCACGGCCGGGGCGGTGAGGAGGAAGAACTGGCAGCGTGTATGGCAAGCAGAAGCGAGTGCGCCGTTACGGCCAGTAGGCGAAGAACCCGTAGCTCTGCTTCACGTGCCTTTGGAGGTACTTGGCGAACTCGGGCATGTAGATGGCGATCCGCTGATTGGCTCGGGTCCGATTTGCACTGATCCGGTTCTGCGATTTGCCAAAACCTTCGGATCGGAACTTCCGTGCCTTCCCACGGATGTTCGTGATCGACCGGTAGTACGTCAGGAAAGCCTGAAGCCGCTCCCGAATCTCTGCTTGACGGCCTTGTTCTTTCGTGATTCTGAGCAGTTGCTCAAGCTTCCTGATTGCCCCCCGCACAGCAATGACCACTTCTTGAGGGGCCATGTCTTCATCGCTGCCTTTGCGGACAAACGAGAACTCGCCTTGCTCGGCGAGCTTCTTCAATTCCTCCGGGTCGGGTTCGGGAAGGACCATCCCCTCAAGCTCCTCCGGGGAGATCCGAATGTTCGGGTTGCGCAACAGCTTCGCATACACGCAGAAACCTTCGTAGTCGGGAAACGGATGTTCCTCAATGCCATGCCCGGTGTCGAACTTCAGGTGCCAGTTCTCACCGATCAACGTGAAATCCAACACCGGCCATTGCAGAGATTCTTCCGCTTGAACGGTGAGTCTTCTCGGTTGCGACGGTGGCTTTCCGCCATCGGCCTGTTCAAGTTCTTCGACGGCGGCGAAGTCGGCGTTTTCGAGTTCCTCGAAGGCGGCAAGCAGTTTATCGGGGTCGATCTCCGCACCCACCGCTACAAACCTCGGCTTGCCGAGGATGATGTCGATGGCGGCGACGGAGGCGGCAAAAAGTGGTTGCCTTATGAACAAGTGGTAGGGATGCAGTGGGAACGGACTGCCGCCTTCTTTTTGGCCCAGCGAGTCAATGGAAGCATCGTCGGGGCCTTTGCCCAGAGCCCACATCCGATGGCCACACGTCAGGAGCGGCGATGGGTATTCGAGCCCAATCCGGTACAACAAGCTCAGCCAATCGTCGTAGCCCCGATCTCCCCGTTCCGGCAGCATCGAACGGAACATCGGTGCGTTGAATGAAACAACGAAGGACTCGCCCAGGTCGGCAGGGCGAAAGTCGATTGCACCCACCACCCAGTAAACACTCTCAGCGAGCGTCTCGAACTCGCTCAGACCATCGCCGCTACCGAAGTATCGCCCGAAGCTGCTGACCTCAACGTCATCGGGCATGTTCCACTCCTGCCACCCGTCGCCAAGTTCCTCGGCGAACGCCTTGCGAAAAGAGCCGCACACCTCTTCGAGGTCGTATTCGGCCAGGGAGTGGTGCGGCTGCCACTGCTCGTGGTAAAGGGCCGGATATTGATTCGAGCACCGCCTGAACTCCCGCCGGAGTGCCTTCAACGTGCCACGTGCCGCCTCGGTGAGTTTCGGGGTGCTGGGTTCCATTGTCGGTCCTCGTCTCGGAAAGCTCGGTAGACTTCGTGGCTTCGCCAGCGGCGATCTTTGTCGAGGCGATTCTACACGGGACTATCCCGAACCACCCCTCGCATGGGTGATTCTCGCAGTTGTTCCGCTCATAGGCAAGAAGCTCCGGGAAGATCTTGGTGACCGGCAAATCGCAAGTATTCGCTCCGGGACGCCCCAGGCTCGGGTTTCATCTTCTCGGTGTGGCGATTTGTTTTTCCTAATTCCACATCGGAGATT
>CAYSCH010000066.1:0-4169 GCA_964429355.1 uncultured Planctomycetaceae bacterium
GCATTCCCGTAAGGGTTGCCAACTCCTGGGGCTCGTCCAGCCCTTGGGAACGCGTGACACCCCGGTCGACCTCCTGCAGGGCCACCAGGTCGGGCCTGGTCGACTTGATGACCTCGGCAATTCGGGGCAGATCCAGTTTCCGATCCACGCCCTCGCCATGGTGGATGTTGTAGCTCAGCACTCGCAGTTGCATCGGCTTGCTTGCGGACTGCGGATCTCCACCCTTCACGGGCGCCGAGACCGCAACGACCAGCCCGATCGCGAGAATTGCCAGCCATTTCGATCCGAAGCCAAGGGCAGAACCGGGGGCGACTGCAACAACTTCCGCCGGCGCGAGAATTCCTTCGTGTACTTGATACCGAATCTTACTCATCACTTCCTCACTTCGTTGCCAGATAGGCGGCCAAGGCACGGACATTGCTCACAAACGTGTGGCAGTCGATGACCCGGTCGGTAGGATCATCGTCGCCGTGATACTTGAGCCGGCCTTCTTCGACCCACCGGCCCTGGGAATCGAGCCGGGAGACGATGCCCCGTACTTGCCGCTCCATGCTCGACGACGTCTTGCGGGGCTGCTGGGGCGGGCGCGGCAGAAGCTGGTCTGGGGGCAACTTGGACAACTGTTCGTAGTCGCGCTCGATCCGGTCCAGGCCGCTCGAAACAATGAACGCGTAGTGAGTCGGCATGTCGGCGTCGCTGTAGGTCAACTGGTAGTCTTTGGTGAAGTAGAGGGGACGGTTGGTCTGGAGCTCGTAGAATCGGGCCAACTGGCCGTCAGGGCGGAGGGATTGACGGTAGTAGGCCAGGGCACGGGGGATCGGCTCCAGGTACTTCTTGTCGCCGGTGCGCCGGTAAATCAACATCAGCGTGCGCATCACGCCTTGCGACTCCCCGCCGGTGATCGACGGAGGCTCGAACTTGCGGGCCCAGGCCGGATGCATCTGGGCATCGTATTGCTGGGCCCAGCCGGGCTGCGGATCGGGCATCTGGGCCATGATCATGAAATCGCCCGCTCGCTCGGCGGCTTGCCGATAGCGATCGTCCCCGTAATGATCTGCGGCTTCAAACATGACGTCGATGACGTCGGCCATGGTATCGTCGTTGAAGGTGTAAAAATCCTTGTAATCGACGTTGGGAAATTCCCGCGACCATGAATCGGGATAGCTTGCCCGCAGAGCGGGGTACTTGGCCGGATCGGCGGGACCTTCGAACCGCTGGGGCCAGGCACCGATCGGATACTGGACCTCGAGGAGCGCGTTCAAGCCGGTCATGGCGGCCTCGTGAATGGCCGCATCGGATTGGTCGAGCGTTTGGTCCAGGGCCATCAGAAGCCGGAGTGCCGCCTGGGTGACGTTATCGTCGAGGGTGGACGTGTTTCTCGGGCTTTTGCCTTTGGTGTCAGGGGCCTTGTCGGCCCGGTAGGCATAACGGGCACGTTCCTTGTCGTTGAAGGTGATGCGATAGTCCCACCCACCGGAACGCAACTGTCCCCGTACGAGGCAATGTCCGGCCCCCCGGGCAAGGTTCAAGTAGAACTCGTCTCCGGTTGCCTGGTAGGCGTCCAGAAAGGCCAGCCCGACGGAGGGCGTGCCGGGAGGCTGAACCCAGACCGTCTGGTCGTCGGCCTTACCTTCCCCTTCGCGAGTCTTGAGATCCTGGCTGTATCGCCAGAGGTAGCCACCTTCGGTGGAGACCTCGGTGGAAAAGAACTCGCAGGCTTTCTTGAGGGCGCTGGCGGCGTCCTGGCGAAGCTGGGCGTCATCTCCACGGGCAATAGAGGCCGTCAGTAACGTCGCGGCCAGCAGCGAGAGCAGAAGTGGTCGAGGCATGAGTGTGGACCTGTGGGAGGCGAGGCTGGGATTCAGGTTGGTACGCCGGTGCGGCCCCCATTCGGAAGGAGCGGCGCCGATCGGATCGTGCATCCATGATTGGAGTCTGTGGCGTCGGGCGGCACAAGCCTTGGGGCAAGGGATCGACTCCCGGCATCCGGGTGCGGAGTCGTGTTGAGCTCGAGGGCAAACGAAAGGGGCCGCGGCAAAGCACGGCCCCTGGGATCGGCGCGAGATGTGGAAGGGGTGAGTGGCTGGGTTTCACTTGCCCGTGTCGAGCTTGGCCCACTTCTTGCCGGCCAGCTTCTTGAGCCCTTCCTCGGTGACGGAGGCGTTGTCTTTGAAGGTCAGGTTCTCGAGCTTGGGCATGGCGAGGAGCTTGTCGACGGCGGCGTCGGTGACGCCGGTCGTTCGGATCGATAGCTCCTTGAGGTTGGGGAGCGTGGCAATCACGTCGACGGTGGCATCGGTCATCTGGCCCACGGTCCAGATATCCAGCAATTCCAGCGACTGAAGCGATTTCAGGTTCGCCAGGCCGCTGTCGCTCAACGACTGGATTTCGTGGAGATAGAGACGCTTCAGAGCGGGCAGATCGGTGAAAACGTCCATGGCCTGGTCGTCAACCATGGGGAGGTCGCGCAGGGTGAGCCTCGAAAGCTTCGTACCTTTCAAGGCGAGCACACCCTCCGAGCCGATCCCCTGGCAACGGAAGATCTCGAGTTCCTCGAGGCTGGGCAGTTGGGCGATGTACGGACCGGCCTGATTGGTTATGGCAAAGTCCTGAATGAGGAGGGACTTGAGGGTCTTGTTGCTTGCCAGGTATTCCATGCCCATATCGGTGACGGTCGTGCTGCGGTGCTTGAATGCAACCAGCTTGGGCAGGGCGGCGACGATCTCCATGGTCATGTCACCGGCTTCCATATTTCCCCGCAAGTCAAGGACCTGCAGATCCTTGAGGCTCTCGAGGTAGCCGGTGCCGACATCGTTGAATCGGTTTTGCACGAGCAGGAGCCGCTGGAGCTTCGTCAGGTTGCAGATGGCCTTGAGGACTCCGTTGGTCATGTTCGTATTGGACGAAAGGTCGAGGACCTTCATGTCAGGGAATGATGCGGCGATCATCTCGACGGTGGGGTCGCCGATGACAGAGTTGGTCAGTGCCAGATTGGTGAGCCTCTTCAGCCCGGCGAGCGGGGCGACCATCTCGTCGTTCAATTCGCGGTAGTTGTAGATCTGGAGCGTTTCGAGATCGCTGAGTTTGCCGAAAAAGGCGACATTCTCGGGAGACAGGGCCGACCCGTCCTTGATGATGACCTCGGTAAGAACATCGCCGGGCAAGAGCTTGTAGGTGGCGCTGGCACCGAGCCCGTCGAGAAGAGCCTTGGCAGCGGCAACATCGTCGGCCTTGGCGGTCGCTTGCCGCTGGGCCGTTTTCGCTTCAGCGGGAGCGGCGTTTGCGTCTGCCGGTGCCTGTTCTGTTTCAGCCGGGACGCCGCCCGCGACGTAGTCGGACGGCTGTTCGCTGCCGACACTCCCTGGCCCTGCCGGTGCAGGAGCATCCTTGGCTACCGGGCAGCCGGCCAGGCAGATCAGGCCGAGCATCAATCCAACGACCATCGTGCGTACGAGAAGAGCTCTGTTCATTATTCTCCCTGACTTTCTCCTGCGAAGACTCACTCCTGGCATTGTCCGGAACACTCAACCGGGCGTCTGGCTTCCAACGGCGGGCGTTCAACGAATTCACGGCAACGGCTTCAACTCCCTGCAGGGTCGTGAAGCGGCACTGCAGCGACCTAGCAATAGTGGGGGCGCGGCATGCCGCACCCCCACCTTTTAGAGCCGATATCAAATCTATCGCCACCCCGGCGGATTTCCGCCCGTGGGAGGCTTGTCAGTTCATGAGGATCCATCGAGTTCCGGCGAAGGCCGGTCCCTGCGGTTTCAACCTCAGTCGAGACGATATCCTTCGGGATACTTGGGCTTGATCAGGTCGGCCACGCCCGGGGTCTTAAGGGAGGCGAGGTTGGTAACCTTGAGATTCTGGGCATCCCACTCGACCTTCTCGCCCCATTCGCCCATGGCTCCGCCCTCACCCCCCTTGGCAGCGGCCCAGACGGCCAGGTTGCCGAGGAGGATCGTCTCGGTGAGCGGTCCGGCGCGCTTGATGAAGTTGGAGTGGCAGATCATGGGGTCGCCCGCGTCGACGGCGCGGAACAACTCAAACATGTTGTTGAGGTCGTTGTCGCCCTTATCGACGGCTTTCTCGTATTCGACCTGGACCTTCTCGACACCCTTGAGCTCGTACTTTCCGCAGTAGTCGTCGCTGCTGTAGAAGGCACCCTT
>CAYSCH010000066.1:4179-31441 GCA_964429355.1 uncultured Planctomycetaceae bacterium
GACAACGAGCACACCGCTGTCCGAAACTTGCTCGATTCCCCACTTGCTGAACACCTCTTGCGGCGGCTTGTTGCCTTTGCGATCGTACCACCAGAACGGGATGGCCGGACGTTCCGAGGTTGCGGGGAACTGGAACTCGATAATGGAGCTGGCGGGGAAGCTGTCGTAGTCGTGACCGGTCGACTTGGCGACGACGGAGACCGGGTCCTTCAGGCCGCAAGCGGCGAAGGGCACGGTCACTTGATGGCAGGCCATGTCGCCGAGGGCACCGCTGCCGAAGTCCCACCAGCCTCGCCACTGGAAGCTGTGGTAGAGACCCGGCCAATACTCCCGTGTGGGGGCAACACCCAGCCAGAGCTTCCAATCCAGCTTTTCGAGGGCCCGTTCAATTTCCTTCTTCTTTCCTTCGACGAGGCGTTCCGCCTGATCGGGATTCTCTGCCTTAGCCTGGGCGGCGAATTTCTCCATGGTCATGCGGCGATCCGGGCCCTGAGCCCAAACGGGCCGATTCGACCACACGTAGACTTCCTTCAGTGTGCCGATCACGCCCGACTGAAGCTGCGCGATTGCCTCACGAGACGAATCCAAGGCTGTTCCCTGGTTGCCCATCTGAGTGCAGACGCCGGTCTCTTTGGCGACCTGGGCCATCAGGCGGGCCTCGTAGATCGTCCGCGTCAGAGGCTTCTGGGTGTAGCAGCTGATGCCCAGCCGCATCGCCTCGAGGGTGGCCGGGGTGTGCATATGGTCGGGCGTGCTGATCGTGCAGATGTCGATGTTCTTGCCGTGCTTGGCGAACATCTCGCGATAGTCGAGGAATTGCTCGGCATTCTGGAAGCCTTCCGCCTTGCCCTTGCTCTCAACGGTGTTGCGATCCACATCGCAGATGGCAATCACGTTGCCAAACTTGGCGGCGTTGCCCGAATCGCTCCCACCCTTGCCGCCAACACCAATGCAGGCGACGTTGAGTTTCTGGTTGGCCGACTGGCTCATCACCTTTTGATTGCCGGCCGCAACCAGGTAACCGGCACTCGCGATCGTTGCGCTCTTGAGGAATGTACGGCGTGTGGTCTTCGACATAGTCTCTTCCTTCTGTAGATGCGGGGGGAACGAACGCGACACGGAGGTTCTGGGAAGCTTCTGGCGGAAGTCCCAGGAACGGGGTCGTGTCGCGAACCGTTTTCCTTGGACACTGGGTGGCAGGACTGCCAGCCAGAGCAAGCTCTCTCGGGACAAAGGGTCGCGAGAATCACTTATCAAGCGTGAAGAGACTTCACGTCGTCTGGGTCTGGCAGTGCAGGGCGAGAAATATCGCTGTCTTGACGGCCGAAGGCGATTATAACCCCCCGGATCCCCCGGCTGCAACCGCCTGATTTGGCGTTTGGCGGTGCTCTGCGACATCCTTGCGAGGCAAGTGCATAACCCGTTGGCGGGGCTTGCTCCAGTTGATCGCTCACGGCATTTCGGGAGCCCCGGCCGGGTGGGTCTTCAGGTCTCTTCCTCAATGGCGCGGAGTTTGTAGATCAGGGCCCGTCGGCTGATGCCGAGTTTCTTGGCGGCATGGGTTCGATTTCCCTGGCACTCGGCCAGGGTTGCGAGGATTGTTGCCCTTTCGACTTGCGAGAGACGCCCCCGGCTGGAGTCTTCCGGATTCTGCTGGGCCAGGCCGGCGACAGGCGGCGGAAGGTGCTCGGGCATGATCACATCGCCGCGAGAGAGGAGGCACGCTCGCTGGATCGCGTTGCGAAGCTGGCGAACATTCCCCGGCCAGGCGTAAGCCAGGAGGCAATGGACGGCCTGCGGCGAAAAGCGAATGGGACTTCCCGCAAACTCGCTGCCAAAACGCTTCGCCAGCGGGAGGACGTCTTCCCTTCGTTCCCCCAGGGGCGGCACCACCAACTCGACCACGTTGATGCGGTAATAGAGATCGTCGCGAAATTGGCCCGTCTCAACCGCCTGGCTCAAGTCGCGACTGGTGGCGGCAACGAGGCGGGTATCGACTGCAACCGGCGTCTCGCTTCCCAAAGGCGTGATCTGGCCGGTTTCGATCGCCCGCAGGAGTTTGGGCTGGAGGTGGAGGGGCAGTTCGCCGATCTCGTCGAGAAAGAGAGTTCCGCCGTGGGCGGCCCGAAATAGTCCCTGCCGAGCGTCGCTGGCTCCCGTGAACGCCCCCTTGGTGTGGCCGAACAGCTCGCTTTCGATCAGCGTTTCCGGCAGCCCCGCGCAGTTGGCCGCCACGATCGGGCCTTCTGACCGGTTGCTCCACCGGTGCAAGAGCTGGGCAATCACCTCTTTGCCCGTGCCACTCTGGCCCATGATGAGAACCGGAACCGACGAACCGGCCACCATCGCCAGGGTCTCGGCAACGCGGTGCATGGCGGCACTCTCCAGCACGACGCCGGGCGGAAGCGGAGGGAGAGCGTGGCGGGCAGGTTTGCCGGCCGATGGTCTCCCGAGGGTATCGACAATCACCGCCTCGAGTTCGTTGAGGTCGACGGGTTTGACCAGGTAGTCAACCGCCCCGCTCTTGACGGCCGACACCGCCTGGCGGAGATCGCCGTGAGCGGTGATCAGGAGCACCGGCAGCTCGGGGACGAGCTTGCGGATCTCGGGGATTGCGTCCAGCCCCGACATGCCCGGGAGTCGCACGTCGAGCAGGACCATGTGGACCAGGCTGGCGCGGATCTGCTCGAGGGCCGCCTCTGCGCTGGCGGCTGACGACACGTCGAAGCCCAGCGGGGCGACGAACCCTTCGAGCAACTTTCGTTGGGCGGGTTCGTCGTCGACTATCAATATGTGTTGCTTCTCAGTCATTCCTCTCCGCCAGCCAGAAAATACTTCCGCCGCCAGGACGGGGCCGAAACCCAACGTGCCAGCCGTGCGCCCTGGCGATCCGCCTGACAATTGCCAGGCCCAGGCCTGTGCCGCCCTGCCGAGTGCTGTGGTAGGGCGTGAAGAGCGAATCCACGTTGGCGGGTGAAACACCCGGTCCGCGGTCGGCGATTTCAATACGAGCCTTTCCATCGTGGCCGGGAGCCGTATCGATTTCAATCACCCCCTCAATCGGCGAAAAAGCGACGGCGTTGCTCAGCAGGTTGAACAGCGCCTGGCGAAACAACTCGCGATCGACGGAAACGACTACCGGGTGTTGGTCCCCACGAGTCTCGATCTTGAGTTGCTTTGCCTCCAGATCCGGCTCGAGAAGGATCGCCAGCTCGGTGACCAGATTGCGTAGATCGACCGTTGCCGTTTGCGGGCGACAGGGCTGGGCGAAGGAAAGAAACTGGTTGATGCGCGAAGTAAGGCGATCGCACTCCTCGATCACCATCTGGGCCTGCTTCTGAACGTCCGCGGAATCGGAGGCCGAGAGGGCGAGTCGCTGGGTCCACCCCCGGACCAGCCCGAGCGGATTGCGGGTTTCGTGGGCCAGGCCGGCGGCCGCCTGCCCCATCTCGCGAAGATGGTCGGCCTCCGACTGGAGCACACGCTCGCGGGCGCGGACTTCCACAAGGCGTATGGTGACCATCCAGGCGATCGCGACGAGCAGGAGGATCAGGCCGGCGGTTACGACCAACCAGACCCGCAACCAGGCAGCTCGGCGAAGTTGCTGGTCGATGTCGGAACGATCGACGACGAAGGTGGTCCGGTAGGTGTGCCCGGGCTGGAAACGACTCATTTCAGCCTCCGATTCTACCGGATTGCGTCCGCGTCCCCGGCCAGAACCTCCGCCAAATCCACCTCCCGGCCCACCGCCGCCAGCCCCGAAACTGGAACTCAGCGAAAAACTGCCGATCCAGCGGTAGCGCGATGCCCCGACCGGCTGCCCAGAATCGAGGGTCGACAGATCCCCTGCGGCGAGAATCGGCACACCGGTCGCACCCTTGCTCCGGTCGTCTTCTGTGACCGCCACGGCCAGGATCTGTCTCGGTTTCACAATCTCCTCGAGCGATGCCTGGATCATGGCGTCGAACGAAGGGCCCATGCGCCGGTGGGAAACGATGCTGCTGACGAGCAAGTGGTGGGCGGTCTTGCACTGCTGATCGAGCGAGCTGACGGCCTGCTGCCGCTCGTGCACCAGTTCGTGCCATTGCCAGGCGGCGACGACGAACCAGACGAGCAGAAGCACAGGCAAGAGGCTCCAGCGGAACAGGGATTGGCGCATGAACATGTCAGATTCCAGAAGGGCCGGTCCTGCTGATTATCGCACGCGAGGGCGGAGTTGTCATCGACCTTATCGCGCAAGAGTTGCACACCGCACCGGCGGGAAATATGCGCCTGATTGCACGCCGATCAACACCTGCTGCGAGGCAGGCGAGGCCCTTTCCAACCGAGTGCAAGACCCAGACCACTCTCCCTCCGGTGCTTGCATCCGCCTCGCTTGAAGCAAACAATGGACACTTCAAGCGCCGACCCCAAGGCTGGTGCCGACACCATGATTTTCCGCCCTTGGAGAGCCTTGTTTGTGGTTCTGAAGGAGTGTGAAGGGAAGCGGATTCCATGAGATTCAACCCCGTCAAAAAGAAACTTCGCGAAGGGAAACCGACCTTCGGCATGTGGTTGTCGTGCGGGAATCTGCATGCCACCCGGGTGTTGGCCCGGATGGGCTTCGACTGGCTCACACTCGATATGGAGCATTCGGCATTTGATTGGTCGCACGCGGCGACTATCTTCGCAGCCGTGGCGGATGCCGGGTGCGTTCCTCTGGTCCGGGTGCCGGAGGGAGATCATTACTGCATCAAACGAGCCCTGGATGCGGGGGCATGGGGGATTGTGGTTCCGATGGTAGATACGGTCCAGCAGGCTCGGATTGCCATCGCGGCCGCCAAGTATCCCCCCGAGGGGACACGCAGTGTGGGTGGAGGGATGCACTCGCTGAATTTTGACGCGACGGCGGGCGACTATTACCAGCATGCCAACGACGAAGTCGTCGTCGTTCTCCAGACGGAAAGCCCGACGGGCGTTGAGAACGCCGAGGAAATCTACAGCCTTTCCGGCTGCGATGCAATTTTCGTGGGTCCGAACGACCTCCGCTTTCAGATGCGCAGCCACGACGGTGCCATGCCCACCCCCGAGGCTCAAGAACTGATGATCCAGCGAGTGATTGCCGCCGGCAAGAAAGTAGGAACCCCGACGGGCATTCATGCGATGACCTCCGAGGAGGCGCTGATGCGGGCGGAGCAGGGAATGCAGTTCATAGCTGTGGCCAGTGACCTGAGACTGTTGACCGCGGCGGCGGAACAGGTTGTCGAAGCGATCTGTCCGGGCGGAAGTGCCCGCGATCTGGCGAGATACTGAGCAGGCAATGGCAAAACGGTCCTTGACGGAGGCAAGCATGCGATTCAGCTTGGCGATTCTCCTGGGCCTGACCGCTCATCTGGGTTTCTCGGCGGAGAAGCCCAACATCGTGGTGATTGTCTCGGACGACCAGGGATATAGCGATCTGGGAGTTTTGAACCACGCGATCATCACGCCCAACCTGGACCGATTGGCCCGGGAGGGAATCCGGTTGACCAACTACTACGTGGCCTGGCCCGCCTGTACGCCGAGTCGCGGTGCCTGGCTGACCGGCCGCTATCCGCAGCGAAACGGCATCTACGACATGATCCGCAACGAAGCGCCCGATTACGGCTACGAGTACCCGCCCGACGAGTACGCGGTGACCTGCGAGCGAATTGGCGGAATGGACACGCGGGAAATTCTTCTGCCGCAGATGCTCAGCGAGGCCGGCTACTACTGCGGCATTTTCGGGAAATGGGATCTCGGCATGCAGCGGCGATTCCTTCCCCTCCAGCGTGGATGGAACGAGTTTTACGGGTTCGTGAACACGGGAATCGACTAAGATATGAGCGAGAAGAACAATCTGATCGACAAGCTGCCCGAGAGGGCCGCCGAAATGGAGGCCCGGTTCGCTGCATGGCTGAAAACGATGGAGGAGGCCGAACCGCGTGGGCCGTTCCGGGATTTCTGAGTGGAGTCATGGTTACGCGGATATCAGGGCCGGAGATGCTGGTATGTTTGCTTACCTCAGCCTGATTGGAATATGTGTGGTAGCGGCGCCTGCGACCGCAGAGAAACCCAATGTCGTGCTCGTGATGGCCGACGATCAGGGCTGGGGCGACATGGCGTACAACGGCCACTCACGTCTGAAGACGCCGAATTTCGATCGGATGGCGGGCGAAGCGTTGCGGTTTGACCGGTTCTACGCCGCGGCACCCGTCTGCTCGCCAACGCGCGGTGCCGTGATGACGGGGCGGCACCCGAACCGGTTTGGCTGTTTCAAGTGGGGGCATCCGCTCAGACCCCAGGAGATCACCGTGGCGGAAGCGCTCAAGACGGTTGGCTACACGACCGGCCATTTCGGCAAGTGGCACCTGGGAAGCGTTCGCAAAGGGAGCCCGGTCAATCCCGGAGCGAGCGGGTTCGATCGCTGGCTCTCGGCGGAGAATTTTTACGACAACGATGCGATCCTGAGCCGAGAGGGTGTGGCCGTTCAAATGCAGGGGGAGAGCTCGATGCTGGCCGTCGACGCGGCCCTTGAGTTTATCCGCGATGCTGCGGCTGCCAAGAGGCCCTTTCTGGCGGTGGTTTGGTTTGGCTCGCCCCACAACCCCCACCAGGCTCTCGACGAAGACCGCGAGCCCTACCAGGATCTGCCGACGGGCAACCAGCACTACCTCGGCGAGATTACGGGAATGGATCGGGCCTTCGGAAAACTGCGAGGGGAGATCGCGAATCTGGGAATTCGCGACAACACGATCCTTTGGTACACGAGCGATAACGGCGCGCTGCCGAAGGTCGGCTCGGCCGGCAACTTTCGCGGCAACAAGGGCCAGATTTACGAAGGGGGTCTCCTTGTGCCCGCCATGCTGGAATGGCCGGCGGTGATCAAGTCGCCACGGGTGACGGAGATTCGCTGCAATTCGTGCGACATCTACCCCACTCTGCTCGATATCGCCGGAGTGAAAATGGAGAATCAGCCACCATTGGACGGCATCAGCTTGAGGCCGCTCCTGGCGGGCACGATGCAATCCCGTGGTCAGGGCATGGGTTTTTGGGACCACCCGACGCCCGGGATCGGTACACCGAGCGACAAGTGGATGGCCGAAGTGCTCGCCGCTCAGCAAACGGGCGCCGAGCCCAACGATCCGGAGAAACTGCGATTGGATGCCGCCGAGATCAAGCAGAAATATCCGGAGGACGAGTTCCCCGGCCACGCCGCCTGGATCGATGAGCAGTGGAAACTCCACCGAGTCAGCGATAAGAACGGCAAGCTACGGCTGGAACTCTACAACCTGGCCAGCGACCCCCAAGAGGCGGAAGATCTTGCAGGCGATGAGCCGAAGCGTGTTGAGAAGATGAAGGCTGAACTGGAAGCGTGGCTTCTGAGCGTCGTGCGAAGCTTGAACGGAGAGGACTATTAGCGGCGCTGCCAGAACCATCGATCGTGCACATCCATACCCGTCAGAAACTACCTCCTTTTGTCAGGACCTCGAGAATGAAGAACTTGCGAACTGTGTTGATCGTTCCTTCCATGGTGATGGTGGCTGCGTCGGTTCTGGCCGCCGACGACCGGGAGAAGCTTCCTGCTCCGCCGGAGGGAAAAGCGTGGAAGGTGATCTGGAGCGATGAGTTCGATGGCACAAAGCTCGACGAATCCAAATGGGAGATCGCCGAGGGGCCGCGACGAGACGGTTTCTGGAGCCGCAAGGCGATCTCGCTTGACGGCAAGGGTAACCTCGTCATCAGTGCTCTGAAAGACGGCGACAAGTTCCTCGATGGCTGCGTGCGGACTCGCGGCAAGTACGAACGGGCCTTCGGCTACTTCGTCGCCCGCGTGAAATTCCAGAAGGAACAAGGTCACTGGACCGCCTTCTGGATGTACACTCCCAGCGTCGGCACGATCGGGGACGGCGGCCGCGACGGGACGGAGATCGACATCATGGAAAAGCCGTCGCTGGACGATCAGATGAACCATGCCCTCCACTGGGACGGCTACGGAAAGGAGCACAAGTCTGAGGCCCACAAGTTCGCCGTACCCGGGATCATGGAAGGCTACCACGACTTCGCGCTCTGGTGGACACCCGAAGAATATGTGTTCTACGTGGACGGCAAGGAGACCTGGCGGACCAAGGCCGGCGGGGTCTGCCAGGTTCCGGTGTACCTCAAGTTGAGCGACGAGATAGGCGACTGGGCCGGGGACATCAAGAAGGCGAAGCTGCCCGACGAGTTCCTTGTCGACTATGTGCGAGTTTATGATCTGGTTGAGAAGTAGAGGCCGCCCTGCAGCCGCAATCGATTAAGGACGTTGAAATGACTTCGAGAATTTGGGTACTCGCAGACGATGCTATGCGCCGGAGTTGCCTCGCACCGGTGCTCGCCATGCTGTTGCTGGGTGTTTCTTGCCACGCAGCCGCACAGGCCGGTGAACCGGACTTCCAGGCCTTGATCGAAGCCGACTGGGCGCGCCAGGAGCAACGCCGCGGCCGGACTCTGGAGGATCCCCAGGCAGTTCGCGACGCGCTGGCCTCAGCCCGGCGACTGCGCGCGGCACTCGGCGAACAGTTCGGCATGATCGATTGGCGTTCCGAAGAACAGTCCCTCTCTCGTGCCGCGATCAAAGTTGGGGCAGTGGAGACCATGGAACCGGCGGCACGGCGAGCCCTTTACTGCGAGATACGCGGAATAGCACGGCGGCTTGCCTTCAGGAACCCGCTTGTGGCCGGCCATCCGGTCGCATTCATCAAATGCCACCGGTTCGTGTGCCAGATGCTCCACGAGTACATCGGTTACTATTACAACTACGACGGCCTCCACGGCGGTGGGGTTTATGTCCTCGAAGAGCCGGGCCGGTCGATGGCAACCCGGGATCTGGTGGACGGTAAGCTCCCGCGTGGCAACTACACCACTCCCGCCGTATCCTACGACGGACGCACGATCTACTTCGCGTTCACCCCGCTTTCGGATGTGGAGCGGGCGCACCCTTCGACAGGCAGTCATCGCGGGATGCCGGCCGCCGAGGACGTGCCCGAATCGCTCAACTACTACACGCCCAATCGTGCGTGTTTTCACATCTACGCCGTCGATGCGGACGGCAGCAACCTCCGCCAGTTGACCGACGGCTGCGAAGACGATTTCAATCCCTGCCCCATGCCGGATGGAAACGTGGTGTTCATGTCGAGCCGCCGCGGGGGATTCTGCCGATGCGACAATCCCTATGAACCGGTTCCCACAACCACGCTCCACTCCATGGAGGCCGACGGTTCGAACCAGAGAATCCTCTCCTTCCATGAAACCAACGAATGGCATGCGGCACCGCTCAACGACGGGCGGATTGCCTACTGCCGCTGGGATTACGTGGACCGCTCGGCCGCGCATTTTCATGGGATCTGGGTATGCAATCCAGACGGGAGCAACCCACTGGCACTTTTTGGCAACTACACGAAGGAGATCAGCGCCTGCTTTCAGCCGCGGGCCATTCCGGGTTCGAACCGGATTGCCTTCGTGGCCGGAGCCCATCATGCCGACGTAGGGGGAGCGCTGGTGCTCTTCGATCCTGCCCGGGCGCATCTGAACGAAGAGTCGGGCGAAGACGATTTCAGTTCTCTGGAAATCCTTACTCCCGAGGTTGCCTTCCCGGAGACGCCGGACGAGTGGCCATCGAGTTTCTACCACAGTCCCTGGCCACTCTCGGAAGATTTCTATCTGGTGGCGTTCAGCTTCGATCCGCTGTCGGGCATGGGATCGGGGGTACTCGACGATACGAAGACGGGCATCTATTATTTCGACCGGTTCGGCAACCTGGAATTGCTCTACCGGGATCCGGAAATCTCGTCGATGAACGCGATGCCGCTCGGGCCGACGCGGCGACCGCACGAACTGGCCAGCGTGCTGGATCCGATGTTGGGTGATCAGGGCGAATTCTTCCTGGCCGACGTGAACTGGAGCCTGTTGCCGCTGCCGGCGAACCGGCCGATTCGCAGTCTGCGCGTCTTTCAGATCCTGCCCAAGTCGGAGACCCACGTCGCCAACCAACCTCGGATCGGCTACGCCAATGCCGAGTCGGCGCGGCTGCTCCTGGGTACGGTGCCGGTCGAAGAGGACGGTTCGGCCTGGTTTCGCGCCCCGGCGGGCAAGCCGCTTTGCTTCCAGGCGGTCGACGAGAGCGGACGAGCCGTTCAGGGGATGCGGAGTCTCACCTATCTTCAGCCTGGCGAGAGGCGGAGCTGCGTGGGCTGCCATGAACCGTCGGGCACGTCACCGCCGCGGCGAATGACGCTCGCGCAAGAGCGCGGTCCCTCGGTTCTGAAACCGGGGCCCGACGGAACTCAGCCGATCAGTTATCCGCGACTGGTGCAACCGGTCCTCGATCGATCGTGCGTGCATTGTCATGACGGTTCAGGAGGGGACGGCAAGAGCAGTCTCGTGTTGACCGGCGAGGCGGCGGGAACATTCACCCGCTCGTACGAGAGCCTCCACCCGTTCGTCCGCTGGTACGAATGGGGCGGGGCCACGATCCACCCGACCGTCACGGTTCCGGGGCGGATGGGGGCCGATGAAAGCCTCTTGTCGGCCATTCTGGGCGACGAGACGCACCGCAATATCGACCTGACTGAACTTGACCGGCAACGCCTTTATCTCTGGCTCGACGCCAACGCAGCATTCTACGGAACCTACATTCATAAGGAACAGCTTGCCCAGCAACAAGGCGAGGCGGTGGCTGTGCCGGAACTGCAGTGACGGTGTGCAAGGCAGCGGCGATTTGGACCTGTTTTCTTAACGAACTCCTTTCCAACGATCGAGGGACAACATGCGAGATACTAGCGAATTGCTGACAGCCAATGCCATCGGGCGCCGCACGGTCCTGAAGGCCATTGCCGGTACTGCAGCCTTTGGGGCTGCACTCCCCTGGACGCGGACGGCTTCGGCTGCGGAACTGAAAGGCCGGATCAAGCAGTCCGTGTGCCTGTGGTGCTACAGCGGGTACATGAAAAAGAGCAACATGGACCTCGACGCGTTCGCGGCCTATTGTGCCGGGCTTGGCCTGAAGTCGATCGAACTGGTCGGCCCCGATCAGTGGCCAACGCTCAAGAAGCACGGATTGATTTGCGCGATGACACCGAGCCACTCGATCGCCAAAGGTCTCAACCGGACCGAGAACCACGACGAGTGCCTGGCCAGCGTTCGCAAGAGTATTGACGACTGCGCCGATGCCGGTTTCCCCAACGCGATCACCTTCTCGGGCAATCGCGAGGGAATGGACGACGAAGAGGGCCTGAAGAACTGTGTCATCGGCCTGAAGAAGGTGGCGGGCTACGCGGAAAAGAAGAAAGTGACTATTTGCCTGGAGTACCTCAACTCGATCGACCACAAGGACTACATGGCCGACACGACGGCCTGGAACGTGAAACTCGTCGAGCAGGTCGGTTCGCCCCGAGTGAAGGTGCTCTACGACATCTACCATGCGGGAATGATGAAGGAAGATCCACTCAAGGACATCCAGGATCATGCGGATTGCTGGGGGCATTACCATACGGGCGGAGTTCCCGGCCGGAACGAAATCGATGGCAGTCAGACGCTCGACTACGCCGTGCTGATGAAAGCCATCGTCGACAGCGGCTACCAGGCCTACGTGGGCCAGGAGTTTATCCCCAAGAAGGAAGACGCCCTGAAGAGCCTGGCCGAGGCCGTCGCAATTTGCGACGTGTAGATGTCGATCGGTTGTAGCGAATATGGCGGATGGAGGGTTGGTTCCATCACGCCCAGTCGCTGTTCGTAGCGTATGCTTTTGTCATACGAAGGGGCCGTGGCCGGTTTCCCGGTCACGTGCCCCGCAACCCTCCCGCCGTCGGGCCTCCGAGGCCGACACCTTCCCTCCAACCTACTGGTTCCTCCCATGGCCGAACCTGTCTGCGCCAATATCGGGCAACTGGCAGCCCGCATGTCCGCCAACCACCGCCGAGTTGTTCAGTCCATCGACCAGATGATCGCGCCGATCGACGAGATGGTCCAAGCGTCGGCCGACGGTAACTGGTCGAAGGTGGCCGAGTTGGGTCGTCAGCTTTCGGAACAGAGCCGCGAGGCTGGTTACCGGGGGGTTGGAGTGATGGCCCAGATTGTCGCCAACGAGGCGGCCCGGCCCGACAACGCCCACGGAGTAAAACGGAGCCTGATCCGTCTGATCGGGACCTATGGGCGGACCACCCGGGTTCAAGACGCTACTACGCGCAACTGAGCCGCCTCGCCGGTCCGAAAAGGCGGACAGGCCGCCCAGGTCTTGTACCTGCAGCGGACTCGACGCGTAGAACCTGAGGCCAGCCGCTTGCCGGGCAGGGTGCGACGCAGCCAGCATACTGCCGCTGTATGTCCGCGGGCAGGCACTCCAGGGGGGTGGTGCTCATCTTGTGTGCGGAAATACGTCTCTTGGCGACTGCGAGATGCCGATTGCCGCAAAGAAGACAAGGCCAGATATTGCTGGATACCGTCCGCAACTGCCCGATGCGATCGCTCTGCCACTATTCTTAAGTTATTGCGGCATAAGTTGTTATCTCTGGTAGCTCGACGTCGGTAGCGGTCCGTTTGGCCCCTTCTTGCTCAATTCTTTGACGAGCATTAGAATGGCGCCCTGCTCGGAGTGTATCGCAGACCCCAGCCGGTTTGCGTTCCCTATGGCATCGCCCCCCCGGCAACGGCAGGCGATGCAACCTGTTGCGGGCAGTTGCCGTACCGATATCAACGACACAATTGCGATGCAGGAAAGAACGATGCCCAAGAAATGTGACATTGGCCTGATGGGCCTTGCCGTGATGGGCGAGAACCTGGTCTTGAACATGGAAGATCACGGTTTCTCCGTAGCCGTCTTCAACCGCACCACCAGCAAGGTCGACGAGTTCGTCAATCGCGACGACGTGAAGAACCGCAAGATTGTCGGCACGCACTCCCTCCAGGAACTCGTCGACAGCCTGACCAGGCCCCGCAAGGTCATGCTGATGATCAAATCGGGCGACGCCGTACCGGCCCCTGCCGAGCAGCTTTATCCGGAAGCCGCGGCAGGCGACGCCGTGATCGGGCAACTCCTGAAGATCATGGAACCGGGCGACATCATCATCGACGGTGGGAATACCCACTTCCGCGACACCGAACGGCGAACCAAGTATGTGGAGTCGAAGGGACTTCTCTATATCGGTACGGGCGTGTCGGGTGGCGAAGAGGGTGCTCGGTTCGGACCGAGCATCATGCCTGGCGGCAGCGAAGCGGCCTGGCCTCACGTGAAGCCGATTTTTCAGGCCATTTCAGCCAAGGTTGGTCCGAACGGCGACATTCCCTGCTGCGAGTGGGTCGGACCGCGGGGCGCCGGTCACTACGTCAAGATGGTTCACAACGGCATCGAGTATGGCGACATGCAGCTTATCTGCGAAGCCTACTGGATGCTCAGACAAGCGCTTGGCTTGTCGAACGCCGAGTTGTACGACATCTTTGCCGAGTGGAACCAGGGCGAGCTGGACAGCTACCTGGTTGAGATCACCCGCGACATTTTCAGCGTCAAAGACCCGGAGACAGGCAAGGATCTGGTCGACCTGATTCTGGACACGGCCGGCGCGAAAGGAACGGGCAAGTGGATGAGCCAGTTGGCGCTGGATCTTGGGGTCCCCAGCACGCTGGTAACCACTGCGGTCTACGCCCGAAGCCTCTCGGCCGCCAAGGAGCCTCGAGTCCGTGCCAGCAAAGTGCTGAGCGGGCCGTCGGGCAAGTACAGCGGCGACAAGAAGGAGTTCGTGGAGCACGTGCGTCAGGCCCTCTACGCCTCGAAGATCTGCAGCTACGCTCAAGGCTACGTGCAGATGCAGGCCGCGGCCAAGGAGCACGATTGGCCCCTGCAGTTCGGGCCGATTGCGATGCTCTGGAGGGGCGGGTGTATCATCCGCGCCGTGTTCCTTGAACGCATCAAGGAGGCCTTTGACGCGGATCCGAAGCTGGAAAACCTGCTGCTGAATCCGTATTTCAAGGAAGCGGTGGAAGACTCGCAGGATGCCTGGCGAAACGTCGTCAAGACGGCCGTCGACCTGGCAATACCTGTACCCGGTTTCGCCACCGCCTTGGCCTACTACGACAGCTACCGATCCGAGCGGCTGCCGGCGAACCTGCTGCAGGCCCAGCGGGACTATTTTGGCGCCCACACGTACCGACGCATCGACAAGCCGGGCGAAGGCCCCTTTCACACCGACTGGATCCGTCAGCGCAAGCAGCCCGAGTGACGCGATTGGGGCCGTACGTCGTTGGAATGACGGAAGCGATGGAGCAGGGGTACCACCTGCTCTCTTCATCCGCCGATGGCTGACTCCTGAATGGTTGGCGGCCCTGCCGCCCTGTATTCCATGATTCCCTTTCGATTCCGAGCCAGCTATCCAGTCGGGACGAGTCTGGCGGGCCGGCTCCGTACCCTGTGAGGCATAATATGGCGACTGCCGATTTTCTGACAGGACTGTTCGGGATGGATGGCCAGACGGCCGTCGTCATTGGTGGGGCGGGTGAGCTGGGCTTTGCGCTCAGCAAGGGCTTGTCGCAGGCAGGCGCCCATGTGGTGGTGGCTGATATGAACCTGGAGCCTTGCCACAAAAGGGTTGCCCAGTTGGAGGAGATTGGCGGTCAGGGATCGGCTGCGGAGGTGAACATCACTTCTCGGGCGTCGATCCAGGCATTGCTGGCCGAGTCGCTCAAGCCGACCGGTCGGGTCGACATGCTTGTCAACTGTGCCGGGATCAACGCGGGGACTTCCTTTCTCGACGTTGATCCGGACCTGTGGGACAAGATTTTTGCCGTCAACCTCAAGGGAATGATGGAGGCCTGTCAGGTTTTCATCGCCGAGATGCTGAAGGCGGGGAGCGGGTCGATTCTCAATATTGGGAGTGTCACCTCGCACCTTCCGTTGTCGCGAGTGTTTGCCTACGCCGCTTCGAAGGCGGGTGTGGTCAATCTCACGAAAAATATCGCCCAGGAATTCGGCGCGAAGGGGATCCGGTGCAACGCGATCTGCCCCGGCTTCTTCCCGGCGGAACAGAACAAAAAACTGCTCGACCAGGAGCGGGTGGACAACATCATGCGCGGCACCCCGATGAGACGCTATGGCAAGCCGGAGGAGCTCGTGGCCACGGCCTTGCTGCTGCTCTCGCCGAAGGCGGGTAGCTACATCACCGGGGCCGCGTTCAACGTGGACGGCGGATTCACCTGTTCGTGGTTTTGAGCGGCGCGTATAATTCCGGGCGGATTTGGGGAGCACTTGTTCGCCATACGATGCATGTGTGAGACGGGGGCGCACAACCGCACGATCGATTGACCGCAGGGGCACTCGGCATTCACCCTTTGCTCCAGGCAGAGTTGGTCGGCAATCTGCGTTACTGCTGGTCGCCCACGGGCCGATGGCCACCTTGGTTACACGATACGCGGGTATGCGAGGGAAGTGCCGAGTTCAGACTGACCGTTTCACCAGCCGGAATCTGCCATGGCCCACACGATCGTGATCTTCGGTGCTTCGGGTGACCTCACCAGTCGCAAACTGATCCCCGCCCTGTACGAGCTTTTCCGCAAGGAGCGATTGCCTGCGTCGACACGGATCGTGGGTACGTCGCGGACCGAGTTCCGCCACGAGGCATGGCGGTCGGCTCTGGCCGAATCGACGGCAACGTTTGTGGGCGAGCGTTTCGATCCGGAAAGTTGGCAGAGATTCGCCGCGTCGGTCTTCTACGTTCCGGGAGATATCGAGCAGGCGGAGAGTTTTGGGCGGCTTGCGACCTTCCTGAATGAGCAGGAGGGGGATCAACCGGCCACGCGAGTCTACTATCTCTCCACGGCACCTCGGTTCTACCAGCCGGCAGTCGCCCATCTCGGGACGGCCAAATTGGCGGAGGAGTCGCGGGCTCCGCGGCGGATCGTGATCGAAAAGCCGATCGGCACCGACCTGGCTTCGGCCCGGGAGCTCAATGAGGCGGTCCACAAGGTATTTTCGGAGCAGCAGATTTACCGCATCGACCACTACCTGGGCAAGGAAACGGTCAGCAACATTCTGGCCTTCCGGTTTGCCAACACCATCTTCGAACCGGTCTGGAACCGCAACTTCATCGACCATGTGCAGATCACGGCCGCCGAGGAAGTGACGATCGGCCACCGAGCCGGGTTCTACGAGACGGCGGGTGTGCTGCGCGACATGTTCCAGAACCATCTGCTGCAGTTGTTCACCCTGACGGCCATGGAAGCACCGGCACGGTTCGAAGCCAATTCGGTTCGCGACGAAAAGGTGAAGGTCCTCCGGGCGGTACGGCCGATGCGTGAGGAAGACGTGGTCGCCAACACGGTCCGGGGCCAGTATCGTTCTTACCGCGACGAGCCGAACGTCGACCGGAGAAGCAATACGGCCACCTTCGGGGCCGTCAAGCTCTCTGTGGACAACTGGCGGTGGCAAGGCGTGCCGTTCTATCTGCGGTCGCTCAAGGCGTCGTCGTGCCGGACGACCCAGATTGTGATCCAGTTCCGGCAACCGCCGCACCTGATGTTCGATACGGCGTCGGTCAAGTCGTTCGATGCCAACCGGCTGATCCTGCAGATCCAGCCAGCGGAAGGCATCCAGCTCCAGTTTCAGACGAAGGTGCCCGATGCGGGGATGAAACTGCGGATGACGGACCTGGATTTCCGGTTCCGAGCCCAGTTTGCCGGAGACATGCCGGAGGCCTACCAGAGGTTGCTTCTGGACGTGATGCAAGGCGACGCAAGTCTGTTCGCCCGAAGCGACGAAGTGGAACTTGCGTGGGGAATCATCGATCCCATCCAGCGAGTGTGGGACTCCTCTTCCGCCCCACCGTTGGGGCTCTACGCCGAAGGCGACTGGGGCCCGGTCACCTCCACTGCGTGGATGCAGCAGCAGGGAAGGCAGTGGTTCGACATGTGCCCGGTTCTGCACTGAGATCTCATGCCCGAATGAAGATCTGTCGCCGGTACAGAAACCGCGCGATCAGCACCAACAGTACGACGCCGACGGCCTGGCAGACAAACGGCAGATAGACGCCAAACAAAGCCACCCCGATGCTTCCTCCAAGGTAGCGTTCGGCAAGGGCTTTGAAATTGACCAGGCTGGAGAGCATATAGAGCGCGATCGCGTTGGTACCGATCCACAGGAACATGGTTGCCCAGGTTTGCCACTTCCAGATGTCGAGAACGAGATAAAACACTCCCAGTAGGATGGCACTGTATCCGCTGGCTACGAGCACGTAGGAACTCGTCCAGATCTTCTTGATTACGGGGAATTGTATGCCCCATGCGTACCCCAGAGCCGTTCCGGCAACCCCGGCGGCCAACAGAATGGCAAGCTTCCGATTTGGCTTGACGGTGTCGTTCTTCAGTAACAGTCCTGCCAGGATGCCCAACAGGCACGTGGCAACGGCGGGGAAGGTGCTCAAGATCCCTTCCGGGTCGTGCTCGCCGTCCCACTTGAAGCCAGGCAAAAGTTTGGCGTCGATATAGTTAGCCAGGTTCTGCCCCTCCTCAAACGAATGAGAACAGATTCCTGGAACGGGCACAAAGCACATCACCACCCAATACCCCACCAGCAGGACCACCAATACGGCCACCAGACCTCGGAGTCGCAGGAAGCAGTAGAGCAACCCGGCGAAAAGATAACATAGGGCGATCCGTTGGAGCACCCCCAGCCACCGCACCTGCGAAAACAGATCCGAACCACTATCGTAGTAGTAGATGAGGCCCAGAACATAGAGCACGAACGAGCGGATCAGAACGCGTTTGACCGCCACCTTGCGACCTTGAGTGGCGATCAACTTGCCGAGGGAGAACACGATCGACGTGCCGACGATGAAGATGAAGGTCGGGAAGATCAGATCCTCGAAGACGAACCCCTCCCACGCCACGTGTGTGAATTGCGCAGCAATCGCCTTCGTTGCGGTTGTGCCGGAAATCGCCCCCAGCATGACCAACACTTCGTCTACCCCCAGTATCCAAAACATGGTGAACCCGCGCAACGCATCCACTGACATCAGGCGGCCCGCCGGATAGACTGGTCGCGTCTGCCTGTCCGAATTCGCCTTGGTCGACACTTCCTCCGCGACGGTCGCGTTCATCGGGAATCCTCTTTGCAGGAAACATCGGGTCGCACACGAGCAGCGATCGATTCTCGAATCGTACCCTGCGAATGTCAAGCTTATGGGAGTCTGTACCGGAGGACGGGACAGGCTTCCTCGGCAACCTCCTCGAGGTTGGCGATCACGATTCGGCCGCGTTGTTCAAGATGTTCGACCCGTGCACCCACGTCCGTTAAGGCGAGCAGGGCGGGGTAGCCTTGTTGACGGGAGTACATCCGAGCGCTGAGTTCATCCACCGTCATCGCGTGGGGCGAGTTGTGGAGGATTTCGATGAGGCGGTCGAGGCGGCGAGAGTGGGTCTGGAAGATCTGGTCGAGCCGCTCCTGGAGGTCATGGATCACCGGTTCATGGCCGCTCAGCAGCAGTTCGTACAGGCCGCCGCTGGCCACCTTTTCGACCGACTCGAGGTAATGGCCCAGCCCGGTCCAGGCTGCGACACTTTCGGGCCAGAGCTGGGAGACGGTGCGCGAGAGAATGTGGTCCCCGGCCAGCAGCATGTTGCCGACCGCCAGGCAAACGTGTCCCGGGCTGTGGCCCGGCGTGTGGATCACCCGGATGCCGTCAAGCGTCTGGCCGTCGACAAGCTGACGTGTCACGGGCACGCTCTGGATGCGCCCCTTGAAGTAGCCGAATTCATCGAGTACCGCGGCTCGCCTTTGAGTCTCGACGCCTGCCTGGCGCAGGAAGCGATCGAATGCGTAGCGGCTCCGTACAGCCCGTTCGTCGTAGGCACTTACCGCGCGTTGGTCGAGTTCGTGGACGGCCACCTCGGCCCCGGTCCGCCGCACGACCTCCGGCAAGCCTCCAAAATGATCGATGTGGGCGTGGGTCAGGATCACTCGTCCCAGATTCCCAAGCTCAAACCTCTCCCCGAACTCGTTTCTGACCCGCTCCAGCCCCTCGAACAACTGCCTCATGCACATGTCCGTGCCGCTCCCCGCATCGACCAGCGTCGGCACGTCGAGGCCCAGCAGAAGGTAGACGCGCCCCGAGAGCCGAGGGAGGACGTCGCAGGAAATGCGGTAAATACGGACGCCGGTATTTGTGATGAACTGTTTGATGGGGGGAAGAAGTGGCATCGTGAAGGGGACGTATCAGGAACAGAAATGTGGCAGGAACGGGCATTCATCGATCAACAACGATGCCGGAATATTTCGGTCAATTCCGGCGGGTGTGAGGTCGCGACATTCCAGGGGTGACCGGCAAGCGGGGTAGGAATCGTATGACTCCTATCCTCGCCTTCGTTTCGCGTCGATAGGAGGGGTTGCGATTTTTTCGTGTTTATCCATCCTACCCGGACAGGGCATCTGTGGGGAGTCAACTGCTTGATAGGGTGGTTCGGCTCCGGTAGACTAGGCTCACCCCAATTCAAGGAGCCGCTGCCGATGGGTAACGTGATTCTCGCACTCGATCAAGGCACGACGTCAAGCCGCGCCATTGTTTTCGCCCACGAAGGGACTGTTCGGGCCAGCGCCCAGCGGGAGATCAGCCAGATCCTGCCCGAGCCTGGGTGCGTCGAGCATGATCCGATCGAGATCTGGGAATCGCAGATTGCCGTAGCTCGTCAGGCCCTTGAACGCTCCGGGGCGGGGGCCGACGAGGTTGCCGCGATCGGGATCACGAATCAGCGGGAGACAACGATCCTCTGGGACCGGGAGACAGGTATTCCGGTCGCGCACGCCGTTGTATGGCAAAGCCGGGCCAGTGCCCCTATTTGTGCGCGGCTGAAAGCGGAGGGACGGGAAGAGGTCTTTCGGGAAAAGACCGGCCTTTTGCTGGACGCCTATTTTTCGGGCACAAAGGTCACTTACCTGTTTGACAAACAGCCCGAGCTTGCCGAGAGGGCCAGGCAAGGTGAGATCCTTTTTGGAACGGTTGACACCTGGCTGGTCTGGAAACTGACTGGCGGACGACTCCATATCACGGATCCGAGCAATGCCAGCCGGACGCTGCTGTTCAACATCCACACGATGGACTGGGACGATGAACTGTTGGAGATCCTCGGAGTGCCCCGGGTTATGCTGCCGCAGGTGAGACCTTCGAGTGAGATCTACGGCGAAACCGACCCCGAGTGGCTCGGCCGCTCGGTCCCGATTGCTGGTCTGGCGGGGGACCAGCAGGCGGCCACCTTTGGCCAGGCATGCTTCGAGCCCGGCAGCGCAAAGAATACCTATGGAACTGGGTGCTTCCTGCTGTTGAACACGGGCGACCGGCCAGTACGGTCGGCGAACAACCTGCTCACGACCGTCGGATGGCAGATCGGCGACAAGGTTACCTACTGCCTGGAAGGGTCTGTGTTCATCGCCGGCGCGGTGGTCCAGTGGTTGCGCGACGGGCTGGGCGTCATCTCTTCGTCGGCGGAGGTCGAACGGCTGGCCTCGACCGTTCCGGACTCCGGGGGAGTGTACTTCGTGCCGGCCTTGGTCGGGCTGGGGGCTCCCCATTGGGACTCCGATGCCCGGGGGACGATCCTGGGGATCACCCGCGGGACGACGGCCGGACACATTGCCCGGGCGGCGGTCGAGGCGATGGCCTACCAGACGGTCGACCTGGTGTCGGCCATGCAGCGCGACGCCGGGATCGAACTGCAGAACCTGCGAGTTGACGGCGGGGCCTCGGTGAACAATCCCCTGATGCAGTTTCAGGCGGATCTTCTGGGTGTGAACGTGCGCCGGCCGGTTGTAGCGGAGACAACCGCACTGGGCGCGGCCTACCTGGCCGGGCTGGCGGTCGGATTCTGGAACGACACGAACGACGTTGCCCGAAATTGGGCGCTCGACAGTGAGTTCAAGCCTCGCATTTCGGCCGAGACCCGCAGTTCCCTCTGCAGTCGATGGCACGAGGCAGTCCGACGGAGTCTTGGGTGGGCGAAGCTGGAAACGAAGGGATGAAGCTACCTCTTCCGGATCTTCAGCGCGATGTCGGTTTCCAGCCTGGGGAGCTCCAGAGGTAGCACTCCGTCTCGCGCTTCGATCTGCTCGCTCCGCAGCGTCTGCCCCTTCCAGGTCTCCCACCACTCGACGTCGTAGCTCCCGTCCGCCGTCGTGACTCCCAGCCGAAAGCCGTCGACCGGCGCGACGGCTTTCTGGCCGTGGTTGTACCACGAGCTTTCGCGGTTCTGGATCCACAACACCGACACCAAATCGCTCTTCATTCCGCAGACGAGCACGTTGGGCCGGTCCAGCACCTGGCAACCTGTGAATCGGTAGCCGGTGGTGGTGACCCAGTCGCGGCCAAAGTTCTCTACACGGATGCGGTGGGGACCGGCCGGAACGTCGACCTGGACGTCCTTGTCGTAGGTTGTCTCCCAGAGCTTCCACTGGGGCCGGTAGACGCTCTCCTTGCCCAGGCCCTCGCCGCAAGGCAGTTCATGTTCGAGCTTCAACTGGTCGTCGATCCAGATCTTGAGCAAGCCCGAACTCGACACCCGGCCCACGCGAACGATGAACTTGCCCGGAGCCGGATAGGTCACGAGGAACGTGGGTGGGTTCTTGATATCCTGGTGCGACTGACCGTGAAGGAGTTGCTGAGGCTGGCGGCCGTCCCCGATCGTGCCGTCGGGGTGAACGACAAACTCGGCGTGTTCCGGCTTCCCCCAGCGGCTCAATGTGGCAATGACCACGTCGCGAGTGTCCGGGGGGCGGTTGGCGTCGAGGTATTCCGGCCGCGTGGTCCGGAGCATCGTCCAACGGGCGGTACCCAGCGGCAGGTCCCGGCTGAAATCGGCCAACGACGTGAAGTGGAAATACAGATCCAGCGGGTCGATGTAGTTCTCGTGCCACCAGGGCATCGGCCCGCCGGCCGAGAGACTCGTCAGCCCGGCCCAAAGCGAATTGTGCAGAGCCCACCCCTGGGGGTCCTTGTCGGCCGTCGTCGAGTGGCTCCGGATTCCGAATTCGCCGAAAATATGGGGCTTGGAAAACCGATCCCACTGGTGGAGGCAGTAGCTTCGCACCGCCTCGGCCGTGTTGCCGTCGTCGTTGGTGTAACAATGGGTCTGCACGATGTCGATGCTCTTCAGTTTCCAATACTCCTCAGGCCCGGTCTTGCTCCAGAAGCTGGTGGTGATCAGGTGGCCGAACGGGTCGATCGATCGCAGGTAGTCCGACATCTCCTCATGCCAGGGCCGCTTCACCTCGTCGGGCGAATCGGCCCAGCCCTCCATTTCATTGCCAAACTCCCAGCACAACACATGGGTACTGTAGCCCCAACGGGCGACCGTGTAACGTAGTCGGTTGCGGTAATGGCGTCGCGCTGTCTCATCGGTGAACCACTCGCGGGGCGTCTGGCAGGGGCCGCCGTTGCGGGCGTTGAACGGGTTCCGTTCCCAGCCGGATTCGCGGAAATCCTGGTGCGTGTCCATGCACATCATGTAGTACAGTCCCAACTCGGCGGCCTGGTCGAGCGACATGTCGATCCTGGCAGCCACGTCCTGCCGGTACCAGCCGAGCCGGTCGGTCCATTCGATGCCGAACCCGCTGGAACTCATCCACCAACGATTGAAGTTCTCCTTCGCCGCGGCGAACTTCCGCATCGCTTCGTCGCCGAGTTGCCCCGTGGTGTGATAGATGGGCAGGTTGTGGCCGATGGCAAAATACCCCTCCCCGTTGTCGAACGCGAGGTAGTGGGGGTCGATCTTGCTGGTGCGGATGAAGCCCGGCCGCTTCCCCGCAACACATTCCAGCGAGCCCTCGCCCCCCGTGATTTCGCCGCTGCGGTCGCGCAGTTGCAGGTGCCAGCGATAGTTTCCCAGCTCCTGCGGTGCAAAACGTACTCGCCAGCCGCTTCTGCCGGCCCCTTTCGGGACTCCTGCCGCTGCCTGCGATCCCTGTTGGCGGGCCGCCTCGTTGCCGTTCCCGGGAGTGGCTTCTGATTCAGGAACCATCACCTCGGCCCCTTCGGCAGGTTCACGGCGATGAGCGACGGCGAAGAACCCGGGCACGACCAGCTTCCGGCCGGATGGCGATGTGAAGACGGCATCGAGTCGCACCTCGTCCGGGTCGAAGGGATTCTCGTACGTCGCCCCGAGGTCGACCTCGAGTTCCACTCGCTCGTACTGGGCTGCGCGGGCCGACTTGGGTGTTACCGAGCGGATTGCCAGCGGATCGCGGGCCGGTTCGATCTGGCCGGGAAAATGCTCGGGCATGTCGGCAAACCCGACGGTGTATTCCGCCACGGCCGTCTGGTCGGCTTCGAAATCGGACGGCACCAGATTGACGCGGAACGTGTAGGCTCGCTTACCCCCTTCGCTTTCGGCGGCTCGGTATCCGGGCAGATCGAAGCACAGACTCCGCGGGCGGTCCAGTTCCAGCAGAACCCGATTGGCGGCTGCGTCGGGCACGGACGAAAGCGTGCCTTGGGCTGAAGGGGCCAGCCACACCCGCTGCGACGGCGGCAGCGCATCGCGACTGGCGGAGACGTGAAGAAAGATACCCCCGACCAGCTTGAGAGGCCCGGTTTTGCGCAGCTCGCAGCGCACGTGGAGTCCTTCGCCGCCGGGCGCAACCCGGCAGACGTACTTGACCGGCGACGAACCCTCCCGGGCGGAGAACGTGCCCTCCATCACGAGGTTCCCGTCAGCTTCGAGCGACGGCCCTTTCTCGATCTTGCCCCCGGGGAGCGTTTCGTAGATCCACTGGTCGTGCCAGAGGAACATGTGCCAATTCAGCTCGCCTTTGCCGGTGATTCCGGCGGACCACCTGCCTCGGTCGAAGCGAATGTACTCGCCGTTCTTCTGCCAGACATAACCGCGGTCGGTTGTTTCGAGGGACTGGGCCACGGCCGTGAGAGGAAGAAGAGCTGGTGCCAAGAAACAAAGCAGTGAACACTGGGCTTGCCTCCAGTGTGGGATCGATTCGGCTATTGTCATGATCGTTCGTCCTCGCAAGCATGAGATGTGGGTCCACTGGCCAGGATGGATCATCTTACCAGAGTGCCCGAAACGAACCAACCGTTTCGAGTTTCGACTGGCCGACTGGCCGGAGGGGGCGACGGGCGATAGAATCTGGGGTACGGAAAGGCGGATGGGTTCCGCAGGGCGCCGTCGGAGGAATGCAGGCGTGGACGAGTTTATTCTGATAGCCAGAACGAGCGATATTCCGGAGGGGGCATCCCGGGCTTTCTCGGTTGCGGGGCGAGAGATTGCCGTGTTTCGCCACGAAGGCCAGTTCTACGCGATGGACGACTACTGCCCGCATATGGGTGAATCACTGGCGCTGGGCGACATCCACGGCGACGCGGTGCTGTGCTCTCGCCATCTCTGGGCGTTTCGGCTGGCCGATGGCGCATGTATCGATGTTCCGCGGCTGTCGGCGGAGACGTTCGAGGTTCGGGTAGATGGCGATCAAGTGCTGGTGAGGGTGCCGCAAGAGTCGAGAAAAGCCTGATCTTCGGCAACCTCCTCGGGCTGCAACTCCACGGCCTCTCTCGTGGCGCACAGGGATTCGAGCGCGGACTGAGCCAGAACGGTCTTGACCATCGACACCAGGCCGCTGGGCGTGTAGGGCTTCAGCAGATAGCCCTGAACATTGAGCTTGGCGGCAAGTTTCACGGTGGTAGCCATTCGATCGGCGCTGCAGATGATCACGGGCACGTCGGGGCAACGTCCACCGTGACGAAGGGCGTTGACGAGCCGCAGTCCGTTAGCTGCTCCAAGGTGTACATCGGTGAGAACGAGTGACGGGGTGCGTTTCTCCAGTTCGTTTCTCGCCATTTCGACCGTGGAGGCGACGATCACATCCATGCCGTGGTTTTCAAGAATGTGGCGGGCGATTTCGGCGCAGATCTCACTATCTTCAATGAGGAGCACCAAGGGTCTGGTCTCATCCGATGAGGCCGCTTGATGTCCACCATTGGAGAGGGCGAACTCCTGCTCCAACCGCTTGAGCCGGCCACAGATGACATCGATGAGGCAATGCTGATAGACACCGGCGAGCCAGCCGCCGTCGACTAGTGAGAGGGGGTTTCGTTCGGCCTTGAAGCGAGTGATCGCATCGACCACCGGGTTATCGCCCCTGCTTTTGAGAATCGCCCGCAGTTCCCCAAGCAACCTGAGAATCTGGCGAGAACGCCGTTTCTCCTGGGCGTGCAACTCGGGCAGATCGGGGAGACAATGGCTTCGGGCGCGATCGACCAACATGGCCGCCCGGTAAGGATCCACGACCGAGTCGATGAGCATATAGTCGAAGACCTCCCAACGACGAGCGACTTCGGCAACGATGGGAGTGTCTTTGGGCTCACAGACCAGGATCACCTGGCAGTCCTTCGCCAGGCAACCGACCATTCGATAGAGCGGGCTTCCGTCAGGCAATTGGGCATCGAAATCGACGAACGCCACTTCTGCCAAGGCCACGCCATCGCGGGCTGTTTCGTCGATCTGGTCCGGCGGGATGATTCGGACCGCGACGTCCATCCGGCTGAGCTGGCGGTGTACCGCTTCGGCAAATGCCTGGTGGCGGGAAACGACGAGAACTAATGGCTTGGCCATGGGAACGCCTCCGAGAGCGAGGAAAAGACGAGGGAAGAGGGCTCCACCCTCAAATCCGAACGGCTCAGCGTGACGAGCCGCTACCGCCGCCTTCCAGCGGCCTCTTGGAACCGATGCCAAAACTAGCGGCAACCCTGTCGTCTTCCGCCCGAGGGAAGCCTTTGAGTCGCTGACAATCCCACGGATAATGCCCATCCACGCCCGTAGGAGACTCCCACGTTTTTTCACAGCTTCTCAATGTGGTTTTGGGATAGTTCTCAGACCCATTCCTCCCAGAGACTACGCACTCGACAATTACCATGGCTTAACGAATCGCTTCTCGCCAACCGGGTTCTCTACCGTAAGTATACGTCAGGGCGCCACGGTTGCGCGCGAAACTGTGAAATTGCGGCACCGGAATCTGCCTCAAAGGGTTATCATTGCCCCGGGCTCGAGGACCACCGGTTCCGTTGCCGTCTCTTTTCGAACGCGTTGGGACCAGACCTGGGCATCCTGATCGATGAGGGGCCAAGTCTTGTTGTGGACGGGAACAACCCGTTTGGGTTGGAGAAGCTTGACGGCCTCCAGGGCATCGTCGGGGCCCATGGTGAAATTGTCGCCGATGGGTAGGGATGCAAGTGCCAACCCACAGGAACCGATGAGTTTCATGTCGTAGAACAGGCCGGTATCGCACGCGAAGTAGACATTGCCCTCGGGAAAGCTCACGACGAACCCGGCCGGATTGCCGCCGTTGGCGCCGTCGGGAAGCATCGACGTGTGATGGGCAATCGTCATCTTCACGCGGCCAAAGGGAAAGTTGAACCCGCCACCGATGTTCATGGCGTGGACCTTTTCGAGCCCCTTGGCCGCGAACCACTCACTGATTTCGAAGTTGGAGACAATCGTAGCAGCAGTCCGCCGCGAGATCTTCTCCACGTCGGCCACGTGGTCGTAGTGTCCGTGGGAAACGAGGATGTAATCGGCTTCGACCTCGCCCGACTTCATGGGTGCCACGGGGGAATCATCCAGAAACGGATCAATGAGAATCGCATGCCCTGCCGACTTGATCGACCAGCTTCCGTGTCCTAGCCAAGTGAGTTCGGTCGGCATAATGTCGGTCTCCAGGAAAACTACGATCGGGACTGAGAGACTGTGGGACGCGATTGCTTGGGGGAGGAGTCACAGCTTGCGGTTCTTGCGGAACCAGGAGATCAGGGCGTTAGTCGAGGCATCGTGGGCGAGCTGTGGCTCAGCGGACGCTGCCAGTTCGGGCAGAATCCGTTTAGCGAGGACCTTGCCGAGTTCGACGCCCCATTGATCGAAGCTGTTGACCTGCCAGATGACACCCTGGACGAAGATCTTGTGTTCGTACAAGGCGATGAGCTTGCCGAGGGTTTCCGGATCGAGCAGCTCCGCCATGATCGTATTGGTGGGCCGGTTGCCTTCGAAGACCTTGTGCGGTACGAGATCATCGGGTGCACCTTCGTCCACGACTTGTTCACGGGTTTTGCCGAAGGCCAGGGCTTCGGTCTGGGCGAAGAAATTGGCCATCAACTTGGCGTGGTGGTCGCCGATCGGATTCTGGCTGCGGGCGAAGCCGATGAAATCAGCCGGCACGATCTTGGTGCCCTGGTGCAGCAACTGGTAGAAGGCGTGCTGG
>CAYSCH010000067.1:0-30947 GCA_964429355.1 uncultured Planctomycetaceae bacterium
ATCCGGCTGGCCGTCGGCAACGAGAATGGCAACCAGCTCCGCAAGTCGCACGATCTGTCGCACTGCCGTGACCGAGGGCGCCTCGTCGGCAGACGGCGGTTCTGAGACACACACCACCTGGACGAGTGAGGCAGGAAGTTTCCAGTGGCGGAGCAGTTGGGCCGTGAGTTGAGTGTGCTCGAACCCCAGCGCCTGCCGTTCCAGGTCGGCGATTTCGGCACCGTGGCCTGCCGCCTCTTCCAGGAAGCGGACATAAGGCTCCCCCAGCTCCTGGATCAGCAGTAGGGCGCCGAGATCCTGGAGCAGGGCCGCAATGAACGGCTCGTCGCCGGCGCGGCGCCAGAACTTTTCCGCGATCTCACGCGCCGCCACGGCCTTGACCAGTGTGTGGCGCCAGAAACGAAGCAGCACATCGCCCACGATGCCTTCAAACAACCCTGCCGGCAGACTGAAACCGAGGACGAGCAACTTGAGCGGTTTGGTGCCGAGCAGCGCAAGCGCCTGGTTCAAGTCCGAGACTTCGCGGCACAGTCCGTAGAGCGAACTGTTGACGACTCGCAGGACTTTGCTGGTCAGCGCGGGGTCGGTCTCCAAGCACTGCTTCAAGGCGACCGTATCGATCTTGGAACTTTCGGTGAGTTCCAGCACCTTCATAGCGACTGCCGGAAGACTGAGAAGCCGGCAGGCCTTGGAGGCAATTCGATCGAGCATGTTGCCGGGATCGTTCATGGTTGAGCCTGAAACTGGTGATTGAGTCCACGGCCACCGCCGATCTCATCGGCTTTCAGCCACAAGGTCTGACCGATCAAGTCCTCGCCTTCCGGGAGTCGGAACGTCTGAACGTCGCGGCCATGTCCCAAGTTGATGATATCGAGCTTCTGGCGTCGCCGATTGGGCACATAGAGATAGCAGCGGAAACTGACCGACTCGTCCGTGTCGTTGATGAAGTGCTGCTCCACTTCGAGCTCACCCTTCCCATTCAATCGTGTCTGCACCTCGATGCGGAGCCCCCCGAGGCCGACGTACATGCGCCGATAAACGCTGAACCGAATCGGCTCCGGACCTTGGATTTCGAAATCGCAGCTTACATCGTGGGCGCCGCTGGTCGCATCGTAGGGCAAGAAGACGTCGAAACTCTGGTGATGGATCTGATCCGGTTCGAGCCGGAACGACGACTCCGGCGGCGTCACCTTCCAGACCTCGGGAGTCACCAGCCGGGCAGTGACCGAGACGGCGTGGTCAAACGTGTTGTGGACCTTGAACCCGTTGGAATACTGCCGTCCGAATATGCTGGGAATCTGAGGCTCGTCGAAGGCGAAGTCCTGTTGCCAGCGGACGATGGCAGGATTCAGTCCGGTAACGAAGGAGGGAGTCCCGTCGACCTGGAGAACGTGACGGTACTGATCCCGTCCGGGCACCGTCTCCACGCCCCAGAGATTGGTGTGTCGAACGTCTTCCCCCAGGTAGGCAATTTCCTCTCTCGGTGTGTCGTTCCAGACCACCATCACCGCATCGTTCTCGCGTACGAAGATGCGATTCTCGCTGCCGCCGGCCAGCTCGATGCTGCCGACATACCTGGCCGCTGCCAACATCAGGGCCGTCGTCCGCCACGGAAGGAACAGCTCGCCCGGACCGCCGTCCTCACGCAACAGGCCTTGCTGGTCGTCGATCGGATCGGGGACAAAAATCCCTTCCGCACCATGGATCTTCGCGGTGATCATCCGCCGGACGAGATCCAGGATGCGTATCTCCATCGTGTACTCGTTCCTGGCCAGCGGCGCCAGCACGATCCATCGCCGCACGTTCGGGCGTTTTGCCGCCTCGAGATACAGCGGCAACTCGTGCTCCCCCAGCGGCGTGGTGCTGGATAGCGACAGGAATTGCCACGGAGCCTCCTCGGCGACCGGCAGTTCGTGGATCCAGCTCCAGCCGAATCCCACATTCACCCCGTAGCCCACTTCGTCGAGCTTGCTCCTGAGCACCGAGACCTTTTCCGCAAGGTTCGGATAATCCACAAACCCCGTGTCGGTATCCCCGCCAAACTGCCACCAGCGGACCAGGTTCGTCATGCGGATCATGGTCGGCTCGATCGACGGGCCCCAGGTCTGGTCGGCAGCGCTGAAGATGACCGCCGCCGAAAGTGGTTCCACGTTCTTGAAATGTTCCAGCAACTGTGGGGGCGGATCGCACAGCAGCCCCACGATCTGCACCCCATGCACCGATAGCCGCTCACCGAACCGGATCAGGTTCTGAAGCACCTCTTCGTCGGTATCGGCACTGAACCACAGCGGAAACTTGACCCAGCCGATTCCCGCCTCGATGAGGATCTTGCTGAGATCGAACAGGTCCAGCGGCTTGCCTCCGTCGGGCAAGCTCCACCCGAATTCGCCTGTTGCGGAGTTCGTCTGTGGCAAGACGACCGCGGCCGTCACTTCCTGAAGATGCACTGGGCCCTCATGCCCCTCCAGTTCGGCTCGCATCCGGTAAAAACCGGGGCCGGCAATCGGGGGTTGCCAGCGGACTGTCCCCACCAGGGTCGGTGCCCCCGCCGCCTCCGTATCCGTCGACAGCGAATAGCTCCCCGTCGCCGTGCTGGTCTTCAAAGGCAGATCGGCCTCGCCGAGACGATGGCCCAACGCGTCCTCCAGAATCAGTTTCACCCCCTGGGAACTTCGCGTGATTCCCGAAACGTTGCAGTCAACCGTCATCTCCCCTGGGTCGGTGAACAGATGATGGGAATTCTGCATCCCCAGGGTTATCCTCGGCAGACGGGTCATCAGGATGTCGTCGAATCGTATCCGCCCCTTCAGGTCGGCTTGTTTGTCCGGCTCCACGTGCAGCCCCAGAACGGCGAAACGCACGGCGTCGCTTTTCGGCTGGATGGGCCCGAGTCTCATGGTCGTCCATTCCGGCAGACGCCCCACCTTGTCGGAAGAGTAGGTTTCCAGCCGTTCGTTGTTCTCGTCCAGAAGAGTCAACGACAGAAACGCCTGATCGAACTGGATGTTGCTCGTATCGACGCGGCCTTCCAGCACGTAGCTGTGCAAGGGTGTCACGCGGATTGCGGGTGTATAGGCAACCGCCGCGCCCCCGTCGAGGTCGACCTGCAGGCATTTTTCGCCAGGCGACTCGTCTTCCGCAGGCACGATCTTGACAGAGACATACTCCGGGAAGCCTTTGCCTCGCCGGCGCGACCACCCGTCCGGCCAATCGTCGTAGTTCTGGTCCCACGACTCGTCAAAGTTACAGCGAAACACCTCCGACCCATCCTTGGCCGCATCTTCGGCCGCGTTGGGCGCCGTCGGTATTATTGCTAGAATTAGTAACGTGTGGAGAATCTTCATGACCGATTCATCCGCCTGTCTGACAATAAGGACCTATCCCAAAACCACAAGAAAGGTCTCCCACGGGCGGAAAACGGTAGGAGCGGCAGCAGTTTTGGGATCGGCTCTAAGAAGCCCTCCACAACTAGTGTAGTATCGTCTACGTGTTCGATAGACTCGATGACCTTCCTCCAGACCGCTACGACCGGAAGGAATGCTGCGTGCCGCATCTGAACCTCGGAATTGAACTGGCCGGACTGGGATTGCCCGCAAAACAGGCCCTCAAAGTCGCCGCCGACCTCGGGGCCGACGCCGTCGAACTCGACGGGCGGGGAGAGTTCGCTCCTCGTCTCCTCTCGGAAACCGGCATACGGCAACTGCGAAAAATCCTGGCTGACCTTCGCCTTCGCGTCGCCGCCGTCAGCTACCACACCCGCCGGGGGTACGATACCCCGGCCGACCTGGATGCCCGCGTCGACGCCACCAAGGCCGCCATGCGACTGGCCGCACAGCTCGGCGCCCGCGTCGTCGTCAACCATGTCGGACGCATCGCCTCGGGCCAGGAACAGGGCGACGACAGCCTCCTCGTCGAAGTACTCAACGATCTGGCCCGCTTTGGCAACCATGTCGGAGCCTTCCTGGCAGCCGAAACCGGCTCGGAGCCGGGCTCCGACCTCGCTCGGCTGATGGCTCGCCTCCCCGAAGGTACCATCGGCATCGACCTGAACCCTGGCAATCTTGCCGCCGCCGGTTTCTCGCCCGCAGAAGTCGTCGAAGCCCTCGGCACCAGGATCCTCCATGTCCATGCGACCGACGGCCTTTGCGACCTTGCCACCCGGCGTGGGGAGCAAGTCGCCCTGGGAACCGGGGATTCCGATTTCCCCACCCTCCTCAGCATGCTCCAGCAATATGGATACCAGGGCTATTTCACAATCCGGACCCTGGACGCTGATGACCCCCGAGCTGCCGCTGCCAATGCCCTGGAGTACCTCCGGAGAATGTAGTCTGCGGATTTCAAGTTTCCGGTACCCGTCAGATTCGGTATATTCGCAAGTGGGGAAAGAAGTTTCATTTCTGAACTGCTGGCGGAATAGCCTTGCGGGATTCCCGGAAAAAGGTGGCTGTCGCATAGATTTCTCGGCCCTTGCCGCCTTTCTCCCCGTATCCAGAGAAACTGCCGAATTAGGCCAATCAACAAGATTCTTCAACGAATAGTAGAGACCCACCCCACTGTGGATGCGCGGGGTGACACTCCACAGGGATCCACTTGCATGTCGAGAACGAAAAAACCGTCCCACGAGCGAAAACGACCGTCGCCCCAGACCAACAGGCCAAAACCGGAAAGTTCGCCTGGCAAACAGGCTCCCCCTGTTGGAGGCATGTTTTCGCCGGATTCAATTCGCGAGACGGTCGAGTCGATTGTCATTGCCTTCATTCTCGCCTTCTTGTTCCGCACCTTCGAGGCCGAGGCCTTTGTGATCCCCACCGGGTCGATGGCCCCGACTCTTCTCGGTCGTCACAAGGACATGGAATGCCCCGAATGTGGTTTCTTCTACGAGGCCAGCGCAAGCCAGGAAGTCGACCCCGTCACCAACAAATTGACCGGCGACGTGACCGTCGGCGGAACGTGCCCGATGTGTCGTTTTCCCATGGAAATCGGGCCCGACAATCCCCAGGGCAGGTCCTACAAGTCCTACAGCGGCGACCGGATCCTGGTCGAGAAATTTCCCTATCAGTTTCGCGACCCGGAACGGTTTGAAGTCAGCGTCTTCAAGTTTCCCGGTGGGGCAAAAACCAACTACATAAAACGCATCTGCGGCCTGCCAAACGAAACCATTCGTATCGAGCACGGCGATCTGTTCGTCAAACGTAAAGGCGAAACCGGCTTTACCATTGCCCGCAAAGAAGACGCCAAGAAGCTGCTCGCCGTGCTCCAGCCGGTCTATGACACCAACTACCTGAGCCCCGCCCTGTTCCAGTCCGGTTGGCCCCAACGCTGGATCAACGCCGTCGGTACCCCGGGAGCTTGGAGCACGACCGATCAGAAGACGTACCAGATTGACGGGAAAAACGCCGGCCAGGCCTGGCTGCGCTATCAGCACGTCGTGCCCAGCCAGGACGACTGGGACTCCCTCAGGCAGGGAACGGCCCCGGCGGCCTTTCCCCCGCCGCAGCTTATCTCGGATTTTGCGGCCTACAACACCAAACGCTCCGTCAACGATCAGCTCAGGCACACCTTTCCACTGAGCGGACGAGGTGTCCATTGGGTCGGCGATCTGGCAATCCAGGCCGACTTGAAAATCGAAAGCCAGTCCGGCGAACTGGTCTTCGAGCTCGTCGAGGGAGGTCGCCGATTCCAGTGCGCGATCGACGTTGCCACGGGCGTCGCTTCCTTGTCCATCAGCGGTGAATCCAGCCTGGCGGCCCCGACCGCAGAAACCAGACTGCACGGGCCGGGCCGCTACCAGGTACGATTTGCCAATGTCGACGATCAGCTCCGGCTGTGGATCGATGGCCGCGAAATCCTGTTCGACTCGGCCACGACCTACCAACCGCTCGGCAACTTTGTACCCACCGAGGCCGACCTCTTGCCCGCAGGAATCGCCTCCCGCGGTGTTCAGACGGAAATCCGGCGGATCCGATTGTGGCGAGACTTGTATTACATCGCCTTCAGTTCCGATGTGGATGCGTTTGCACAACCCATGGCCGATTACGATCTGATCCGCAAATTCGGCGGAATTCCGACAGCCAGGGATCTGGACATTTTGCTGTCGAATTCCGAGCTTTGGTCCGTCTTCAACGACTTTCGTGCCGTGGAATTCGAATTGGACGAGGGAGAGTTCCTCGCCTTGGGCGACAATAGCGGGGAAAGCAAGGACAGCCGGTTGTGGGCCGTTGAAGACCAGGTCGGACACGAGGTCCCGCGCGATCTCCTCATCGGCAAGGCCTTGTTCGTCTACTGGCCCCATTCGGAAGATCGCATCCCCGGCACGCAAATCCCCTTCCCGTTCTTCCCGAATTTCAAACGTATGAAAGTGATTCGCTGAGTTGGGGGCAGTCTTCAGGGGTCAGGCATTCAGGCCGGCCAACCACCCCCGACAACGGACAACGGACGACTGACAACTCTCCCGGAGATGGAGCTCCACAGACATGAGTGCTCAAGACAGTCTGACCTTCGACAAAAACGGCCACGTGGCCATGCGGGGCGGAGTCGAACCGATCCTCGAAGCGAAAGGGTTGGTCAAGATCTACGGAACACGCCGGGTGGTGGACGGCGTTGATTTCGAGGTCTATCCCGGAGAAATCGTGGGATTGCTCGGACCCAACGGGGCAGGCAAGACCACCAGCTTTCGCATGACCTGCGGCATGATCCAACCCAATGCCGGCGAGGTCCGCCTCGGTGGCGTCGACGTCACCGACTGGCCCATGTACCGCCGCGCCCGCGACGGCGGAATGGGGTACCTCGCCCAGGAAGCCAGCGTCTTCCGCAAGCTCTCCGTTCGCGACAATCTCCTCGGCGTGATGGAAATGCTCAAGATGAGCCGCCGGGAACGGCTCGCTCGCTGCAAGACCCTTCTCGAGCAGTTCGACATCGTGCACCTCCGCAAGAGCAAGGCCATCTCGCTCTCCGGCGGCGAACGCCGGCGGCTGGAAATCGCCAGGGCCCTGGTCTCCAATCCCAAAATTATCCTCCTCGACGAACCTTTCACCGGAATCGACCCCGTCACGATCGACAGCATCCAGGAAATCATCCGCCAATTGCGCCGTGATGGGATCTCGATCCTGATCACCGACCACCAGGTTCGCGAGACCCTCCAGATAACCGACCGCAGCTACGTGATTCGCAAAGGGCAGGTCCTCTGCCACGGAACGCCCGACGAGGTCCTTTCCAACGAGGAAGCACGAAAACACTACTTCGGAGAAGATATGGACCTGGGGACCACCTCCACCTCCTCTCCCCCACCTCCCCACCTTCCCGAAAAAAAACCCTCCAGTCCGCCGGCAGCATTCACGCCTCCCCCCCCTCACCTCCCTGAGAAAAACCGCGCGGAACGCTCAAAAGGCATCTTCCCACGCCTCGATTGATCGAAAGCGGTCACGTCGGCCCTCGATCCGTACGGCACTTCGTGTTCAATCCTTCAGCCGAAAACTCCCAAAAGCCGACGGAATGTGGAAGTCGGCCTTTTCCACCTTCGGGTGCACCCAACTGATCCAGGCTTCTTCCGGTCCCTCCTTTTCCTGGTGGCTGTACTCGCCACGAAATGCCCCCACGCGGATCGCTTCACCCCCCAGGAAATCCGCGCCGCACATCTCTTTCAGCGTTGCCAGGGGGATCGACCCTTCCACAACGTATCCGCCGCGATGCGTGCTTGCCGCCAGGACCAGCCCGGGGCAGTCCCAGGAGTGATCGAACTTGCGATAGAACGACGCCCGATAGTCGAGCACCGTTCCGGCCGGGCTCATCTCGAAACAATAGTACTCCTCCAGAGCCGCATCCTTGGCGAAGAACATCTCCACCCGATCCCCTTCGGCCACCGTCGATTCGTTCTTCGGCACGGCTCCTCGCAGCACGAGATCTGCCTCGTCGCACTGAAAAGCAAACAGCAGACTCTGCCCGTCGCAAACACAGCACATCTCGGTTCGAGGCGTCTGGCGTGTCAGCCAAGGGAAGGCAAATCCCCGTTCCCAGCCGTCCGCAGGCCATTCCATGTCCCCCAACTCACCGTCGAGGGTGATTGCAGCCGGTTCGACCGATCGAACCATGTACGTCTTCGATGCCGTCTCGGCCGTTTCGCCGAATGCGACACCAGAATTGCCGGTTGACAGCAGCACACACATGAGAGAAAGGAGGGTTCGGTTCATGGCGATCATGCAACGGGGTTTCAGGGTTAAGACCAGCCCAACGCGACTCCCCCATCATACTCAGGTGAAGTGCCGGACACCAGAATTCCGAGCCGCTGAAATAACCCCCGATCATGATCGCCAAACCCCTTCAGAAACTCACTCGTTCTGTCGCGGTCTCTCAGAACACTACACCGAAAGATCGCGACAAGTCGGCCGGATGCCGATAGAATAGGAGACTCAACAACGACCCCGCCACGAAAGTACGCTTCCCATGCCATCCGCAGACCCGTCAACCATCACACTCGACCAGTTTCTCAAGTTCGTCGGCATCGTTGGCACCGGTGGCCAGGCGAAGGCGTTGATTCAGGCCGGCGAGGTCCGCGTCAACGGCCAGATCGAGACCCGACGGGGAAGGAAATTGAAACCCGGCGATGTCATCCAGTTCGAGGGCAAATCCTTCGAGGTCGCCGGAAAGTGATTCGCTTCACGCGTTGCAGGAGCATTTGAAAGAATCCTGCCTTCTCGTCGCCAGCGGGCCCTGCTGCCGAGCCAGACCGAATTCTCGCGAGATTCCTTGTCTTCTCTTTCCGAAACCGGCATTCCCTGACCCGGGCCGCGTCGTCAAAAAAAGTCATTTGCCGGCAATCGGGAAGGTTGCATGCCGCGCGCCCAGGAATTACCATTCCGTTGGACCGGCGCTCGCTTCGGATCGTTTCGATCCTGCCAGCGCCCCGTGCCCAGCCCAGCCAAGTGTGCGCCCGACAGCCCCGGAGACGATGACGATGCGATGCCCAGAAATTACTCGACGCGGGTTCCTGAAAACGGCCGTCCAGACCGGCGCAGTCCTTTCCCTGCCGGCACTCATTCCCGGCAAGGCACTCGGCAAGAACGGCGCCGTCCCACCCAGCGAGAAAATCATCGCCGGAGGCATCGGTATCCGCGGTCGCGGAATGGGCGACCTCGAGTGGATGATGCAGCAGCCCGACGTGCAGTTCGTGGCGGTCTGCGACCTTCAGAAGAAACAGCGCCTGGCCGTCAAGGCTCACGTCGACGGTAAATATGGCAACCAGGACTGCCAGATGTATCCGGAGATGGGCGCCTTCCTGGCGGATCGCACGGATATCGACGCCGTGCTGATCGCCACCGGCGACCGCTGGCACGCGATGGCCTCCATCCTGGCCATGCGGGCCGGCAAGGACGTCTACAGCGAAAAACCCTCCTCGATGACCATCGCCGAGGGCCGGGCCGTGGTCGAAACGGCGCGCCGCTACGCCCGCGTCTACCAGACCGGCACGCAACGGCTCAGCGAGGCCAACCACGTATTCGCCATCGAGATGGCCCGCAGCGGCCGGTTGGGCAAGATCCACACGGCCTACGCCCACATCGCCCCCTGGGACGCCGCCCAGATGAGCCACGATTGGCTCCCGGAGGTCGAGCAGCCGCCCAAGGACGACGTAGACTGGGACGCCTGGCTGGGCCCCTGCCCGTGGCGCCCCTACAACCCCGGCTACGTTTCCGGCGGCTGGCGAGGCCATTATGACTTCCACACCAGTTGCATCGGCGAGTGGGGTGCACACACCTTTGCCCAGGCCCAGGCCGGTCTCGATTGCGGCGAGACTTCGCCGGTCGAATATGAATATGTCGACAACGAGACCGGCGATGGCATGGTCACCCACTTCGCCAGCGGCGTGAAGATGATCCTCTCGCGAGGCGACAAGTACTGGCACGGCTCGTGCGGCGAACGGTTCGACGGCACCGAGGGCTGGGCTGCCGCGGCCGACGGTTATTCCAGGCCCGATGTCTCCTCGCCCGACCTGCTGCTCCAGTACAAGAAAGTCGTCGGCGACTACGTGGCCCGCACCGGCAGGGCGCTGGACCACATGCGAAACTTCCTCGACTGCGTGAAGAGCCGCCAGCCCGCCGTGGCCAACCCCGCGGTCATGCACCACTCGATGACCACTGTCCATGCGGCCAACATCTGCATGTGGCTCAAGCGAAGTCTCAAGTACGATCCGGTCAAGGAGGAGTTCGTGGGCGACGAGGAGGCCAATCGCTTCCGGTCGCGGGCCATGCGGGAGCCGTACGTCTACTGAGACGCGGACGTTGAGGCGTTTGACCAGCAATTCAAGCCACTTCGAGGAGAACTCGCCATCATGGGGAACATCACACTGAGTCTGACGCTGGCCGCCGCGATGCTGCTGACGTCTGCTGTCCGCGGCGCCGACGAAGCCCAACTCATCGCCGTGCTCCAGTCCAGCGCCACCCAGTTCGAGAAGGCCACCGCCTGCCGCGAGCTGGCACACGTTGGCACCGGGAAGGCCGTCCCGGCACTGGCGGCCCTGCTCGGCGACGAGAAGCTCTCGCACATGGCCCGCTACGCCCTGGAACCGATTCCCGACCCGGCGGTCGACGCCGCCCTGCGCGACGCCTTAAGCAAGGTCACCGGTCGCCCCCTGCTCGGCGTGATTGGCAGCCTCGGCGTGCGGCGCGATGCCACCGCCGTTGATGCCCTCGGCAAATTGCTTGCCGCCGACGCCGACACGGCCCAGGCCGCCGCCCGTGCCCTGGGCAATATCGGTACGCCCGAAGCCGCCAAGGCCATCGGCGACGCCCTGGACGGCACACCAGCCGCCAACCAGGTCGCCTTCTGCGAAGGGCTGTTCCGCTGCGCCGAGGCCCTGGCCAAGGAAGGACAGTCCGCCCCGTCCCTGGCGATCTACGACCGCCTGCGCAAGCTCGATCCGGCACCGCAGCAGGTCCGCGCCGGCGCCCTTCGAGGCGCCATCCTCATGCGGCAGAAAGAGGGCATCCCCCTCATGGTCGAAGCCATTCGCGGCGACGACTACGTGCTGACGGCCGCCGCCGTACGAGCATCGATCGAAATGCCCGGAACAGAGGTCACCGCCGCGCTGGCCGGCCAGCTCCCCAACCTCCCCGCCGACAAGCAGGTCCTGTTGGTCGGTACCCTGGGCTGCCGCGGCGACGCGTCGGCCGGTCCGGCACTCCTCGCCTTGGCCACCAACGGGCCCGACGCCGTGCGACTGGCCGCGGTCCGCAATATCACGCAACTGGGCTATGCGCCCGCCCTCACACTGCTGGCCGAGTTGTCGCTCGCCGATGAGGGCGATCTTGCCTCCGCCGCGCGGGAGTGCCTCGGCGGCTTCCCCGGCAAAGACGCCGATGCTGCGATCGCCGCCATGGTCGCCCACAACGACGCCAAGGTCCGCGCCCTGGCGGTCGAGCTGATCGCCCAACGCCAGGCAGGCCAGTCGGCTGCCAGCCTGCTCAAGGCCGCCGAAGACGACGAAGAGTCGGTGCGGCTGGCCGCGCTCAAGGCCCTGCGCGACCAGGCAGGGCTCGCCGAGCTGCCCCAACTGCTGGCCATCCTGCTCAAGGCCCGCTCGGCCGCCGAGTTGCAGGCAGCCGAAAACGCCCTCGGCGCCTTGTGCGCCCGCCAGAGGGTGCCCGCCACCGACAATGTCGTCATCGTCAAGGCCGAATACGGCGATCTGCCCAAGGGAACCCGGGCCGATGTAACCGAGAAGGTCGCCGCCCTGGTCGCGGCCGGCTCCCTGGCAGTTGAGGCTTCCAACGGCAACTTCGGCGACCCGGTCCCCAACGTGGCCAAGCGTCTCCGAGTCGATTACTCCGTCAATGGCGTGCGGGCCAGCAAGACCGTCACCGAAGGGGAGAGTCTTGCACTGACCGCCGTCTCGACGCCCCCCGAGATCGTTGATGCGATCTGCGGGGCGATGGGCAGCGCCCAGGGCGAGGCCAAGCTTGCCCTGCTACGGGCATTGAGAACCGCCGGGGGCACGAAGGCCCTCGAAACAGTCAGAACCGCGGCGGCCGACAGCGACGCCCAGGTCAAAGACACCGCGCTCCGTGCGCTCTGCGACTGGCCGACGGCCGATGCCGTGCCCGACCTGGCCGAGTTGCTCAAGACGCCCCCAAGCCGCACCATCAAGGTCCTGGCACTCCGCGCGTTCGTACGCCTCGTCCCCCAGCAGGAAGTGCCGGACGCCCAGAAGCTCCGGTCGCTCCAGGAGGCCCTCGCCCTGGCCGACCGCGACGAAGAAAAGCGGCTGGTGCTCAGCGCCCTGAGCAATGTTGCCACCGTCGAGGCCCTCGCCCTGGTTTCCCAGAACCTGGATAGCGCCCCCCTCAAAGAGGAAGCATGTCTGGCCGCGGTAACTATCGCCGAGGCACTCGGCACCGGACATGCCGCCGAGGTAACTGCGGCAATGACTCGGGTGGCAAAGCTGACCGCCGATAAGGACCTCGCCGCCCGCGCTGAGGCCATCGCCCAGAAGGCGAAAAACTGATCGAGCCCCGACCAGAAGTGGAGCAGGAACATGAACAACCGTGTATCGGTTGACCCATCAACGCCTACCGTAGGACAGGTTGGTAACCTGTCCAGTCAGCATGCAACGACCTCCGCCGTAGGACAGGTCCGTAACCTGTCCCGCCAGGATGCAACGAGCACCGTTGTAGGACAGGTTGGTAACCTGTCTGGACAGGATACAATCCTGTCCTACAGTACGACGGTTCCTTCCGTGCCAAGCATGAGCCGTCGCAAGATGCTCAAGCTGGCAGCCGCTGCAGGTGGGGCGAGCCTGGCATCGTGCCTCGGCAGCGCACCGGCCGTTCTGGCCGATCGGGCTCCCAATTCGCTCCTGACCACGGCCGTGATCGGCTGCGCCAACCAAGGCATCTCCAGCCTCAACGCCGCGGCCGGAGAACGCCTGGTCGCCCTGGTCGACGTCGACGACAGCCACCTGGGAAAGGCGCAGCAGTTCCTGGCCGAGCAGCACGCGTCCGTCAAGTGGTCGGGCATCAAGACCTGGTTCGACTATCGCCGGATGTTCGACCAGATGCACGACAAAATCGATGCTGTCTTCATCGCCACGCCCGACCACCACCACGCGGTTGCCGCCATGATGGCCATGGAACTGGGCAAGCACGTGTATGTCGAGAAGCCGATGGGGCACACCATCGACGAGGTGCGGCAATTGACGGAAGCGGCCCGGAAGCACAAGGTCATGACCCAGATGGGTAACCAGGGCCACAGCGGCGAGGGGATCCGGCGACTGTGCGAATACATCTGGGCCGGTGCAATCGGCAACCTGTTGGAAACGCACAGTTGGGCTCCCACCGGGCGAGGCGGAGTGGGCGGCAGACCACCGTCGAAGCCCGTCCCGGCAGGGCTCCATTGGGACGAGTGGATCGGCCCGGCCACCTACCGCGACTACCACGACGAGCTGCACCCGCTGGAGTGGCGGAGTTGGTGGGACTTCGGCGAGGGCTCCATTGGCGACTGGGGGTGCCACAATCTGGACGCCCCCTTCATGGTCCTCCGCGCGGAAAGTCCCACCGGCGCCGAGGCGATCCGGCAGGAGGGCGGATCCGACGAGCGGTTTCCGCTGCTCAACGTGATTCGCTGGGATTTTCCCCGCCCCGGCGGCGGAGAGCCGGTCCACGTGCACTGGTACGACGGCTATGCCAGCGGTTTTGACCCCAAACTCAAGGATGACGACCCCGAAACAGCGATCCGCTTCCAGAACCGGCCGCCGATCGTGGCGGAGTTGGAAAAGAAGTATGGCCGTGAGTTGAAGAACGGTGGAACCATCTACGTCGGTACGGAAGGCGTCATGTACACCGGCAACTACGCGGGGAGCCCGCGAATCATCCCGGAAGAGAAGCACCGCGCCTTTCCTGTGCCCGAACGTAAAATTCCCCGCATCAAGGGCACCCACCAGGACGATTTCCTGCGGGCGTGCAAAGACGGCCAACCCTCGAGCGCCGACTTCAACTACTCCGGCCCGTTGACGGAAATGGTGCTCCTCGGCTGCTTGGCCATCAAGGCCGGTGTGGGCAAGCTGGTCCAGTGGGACAGCCAGGCCCTCCGCTGCTCCAATCTGCCCGAACTGAACACCCTGGTAAAACGGGAGTACCGCAAGGGCTGGGAACTCTGACGGCACATGGACCCTGGCAAGCCTCGTGGGGAATCGCTGAATGGCCGTCACCCCAACCTATTGTGGTCTTCTCTCAACTTACCGCTGTCGTATCAGGAACCTCACGATATGCCGATCATCATTCTCCCCCGGAAACGCCTGGTAGTCTTCGCCACAACGTTGCTGCTCGCCGGTACCATGTGCTCCGCGGCCGACCCCGGCGCCCCTGCTCCCGGCCCCGGCGCAGACCGTCTCGAACTGAAAATCAAGCTGCCCAAGGCCCTGTTCCAGGGTACTCCCAAGAACATCAAACCCACCGCCACTCTGGAGACCTATACCCAGAAGCCGAGGCCCCCTCTCTATGTCCCTCGGGGCACGACCAACCTGGCCCTGCAGAAACCTGTCACCTCCAGCGATATGCAGCCGATCGTGGGCGAATTGCCCATGGTCACCGACGGCGACAAGGCCGGCACCGACGGAAGCTTCGTCGAACTCGGGCCCGACCAGCAGTGGGTGCAGATCGACCTCCAGAAACCCGCCGAAGTCTGCGCGATCTGCCTGTGGCACTATCACGCGGAAGGCCGGATCTACCACGACGTCATTATCCAGTTGGCCGACGATCCCGATTTCATCGAGAATGTGACCACGGTGTTCAACAACGATTTCGACAACTCCTCCGGGATGGGGCTGGGCAAGCACCTCGAGTATATCGACGACTACCGCGGCAAACTTGTCGACGTCCGCAGCGCTGACGGTAAGCCTGCTCGCGGCCGTTACGTCCGCCTCTACTCCAAGGGCAACACGTCGAACGACCTGAACCACTACGTCGAAGTCGAGGTGTACGGCAAGGCCCTGCCATGACGCCGGCCGCCACACGGCCCTGTCAGGTGCCGCCCGGGCCCGAAGGCCCTGTGCCAGGCAGCCTGATAGGCTTCATCGCGGCATTTCTGGTCATTGCCCTCGGCGGCCTCGCCTTTCGCCTGCCCGAGCTTGAAACGCGCCCCATGCATGGCGATGAGGGCAACCAGGCAGTTCGCACCGGGCAGCTCCTGGAAACCGGCCGGTACCGCTACGATCCCCAGGAACACCACGGACCGAGCCTCTACTGGATCACCGCCGCCTGCCTCAAGCTGCGCGGCATTTCCAGCCTTGCAGCCAGCTCTGAGTTCGATTATCGAATCGTGCCGGCCCTCTTCGGCCTGGGGCTGGTCCTGCTCACCGCCCTGCTCGCCGACGGCCTCGGCCGCTTGGCTACCCTGGCGGCCGCACTGCTCACCGCCGTTTCGCCCGCCATGGTCTACTACTCGCGCTACTACATCCAGGAGATGTTGCTGGCCTTCTTCACCCTTGCCATGATCGCCACCGCGTGGCGCTGCTGGCAAACCGGCTCGCGGTGGTGGGCCATTGCCTGCGGGGCCTGCGTGGGTCTCATGCACGCCACCAAGGAAACCTGGATTCTCGCCGCCGCGGCCATGGCTGCCGGTCTCGCCCTGTCGCTCGCCTGGAGCCGCTGGCGCGATGGCCGCCTCCCCAGCCTCCGTCCCTGCGTCATGGGCCGTTCGCTCCCCCTTGCAGCCGGCACCGCCCTGCTTGTCGCTGCGCTCCTATACTCTTCCTTCGGCGCAAACTGGGGCGGGCTGGTCGATTCCGTCGCGGCGTACGGCACCTACTTCCGCCGCGGCAGCGAAGGCGGAATCCACTCGCACCCCTGGTACCACTACCTCCAGTTGCTCACTGCCAATCGTGCCCCTGGCGGCTTTTTCTGGAGCGAAGGCCTGATCGTCGCCCTGGCCCTGGTGGGCGCCGCGGCCGGCCTGGCCACAAGCAAACCACCCGGCCCGGCACGGTCGCTCCTGCAATTTCTTACCTTCTACACGCTGGCCCTGACTGCGATCTACTCGGCCCTCCCTTACAAAACGCCCTGGTGCCTGTTGAGCTTTCTTTCCGGGATGATCCTCCTGGCAGGCGTGGGCGCGGCAGCCATCGTGAGCTGGACTCCCACAAAGCTCGGAAAGGGCGCCATGATCGCAATCCTTCTGGCCGCGACTGCGCAACTGGGCTGGCAGTCGTACCAGCTCAATTACCGCTTTCCCGCCGACACCCGAAACCCCTATGTCTACGCCCACACGTCCACCGACCTCGTCAACCTTGCCGCCCAATTGGAGCGATTGGCGCAAGTCTCGCCCCGAGGCCGTACGATGCTGGTGCACGTCGTGACTGCCGAAAACTACTGGCCCCTCCCCTGGTACCTCAGGAAGTCGCCGCCTGATACCGTCGGCTACTGGAACAGCCCTGCCTCCTGGTCCCAAGACACCGCAAACCTCAGCCCACCTGACGTGATCATCACCACCCCCGACGAAGCAGCCTCAATCGACGAGCGGATTCGCACACCCTACAACCGCCAGATGCACTATGGCCTCCGCGGGGGCGTCCTCCTTTCCGTCTACGCCCGCGAAGACTTGTGGGAAGCCTTCCTCAACGCACAGCAGGTGCCACGTCCCTGAGCCCAGGGTGGCACGTCCCTGATCACAGGTGGCACGCCCCTGATCAGGGTGGCACGACCCTGAGCGCAGCGAAGGGCGTGGTTTGCGTTGTCACCACACCCCTCTTTCCTCCTGGCATCACGCAACCTCTTCAGTTTGCGATCCTGCCCAGTGAGCGACTATAATCCGGCATCCCATGCCCTTGAGCTCGAGATTCTGCCCGGGTGATTGTGAAAGACAGGCGATGAAGCGGACCCTTCTGTTGGCCCTGCTGTTGACGTGGACGGCCGACCCACGACTCGCGCGCCCCGCCGAGGTGGCCGAAACGGCCCGTCCAGTACTCCAGGTCATCAACGGCAGTCAACGGCCCATCGACATCTACTGGTTGAAGACCGACCGCGAGCTCGTGCCCAACGGAACGGTCGCGCCGGGCAATGACACCATCATCACCACCACGCTTGGCCATCGCTTCAAGATTGCCGCCGAGCACGATCATTTCGAGACCACGGTGACCAGCGAAGTGGCGGTGCAGGCCTTTCGATTTGATCCGCCCGACAAAGACGGCGTGCCGGCCTTCTACACACAACGCATCTGCTCCGACGGTTTTCCGATCGTGGCCTCGGCCAAAGTGAATCCCTACGCGCTCCAGGAGGCCGCCTACCTCGTCAATCTCATGCTGGCAAGGCGACCCGATGTGCGCACCGCAATGATCCGCAGCGGCGCGCGATTGTGCATCCTCGCGCACAACGAGTTCACCACCGAACTGCCGGAGTTCGCGCATCTGGCCGAGCGTCCCATGCCGGAATTCCCGACGATCTCCGGAAAAGACTACTGGGACGCGCGAGCCCGTGGGATGGGCGGCAGCCAGTGGGATCCCTACTGCTGTTTGGCGATACAAAACTGAAATACACCAGGCCTGCCACGCGTCTCCAACAACATCTGGCCGGCTACGATCCCTCCCGCGCCCCCGTGTTCGTTTGGCCTGAGCGGCTGGACGACGCGCGAGCACAAATCCTGCACAGTGCCGAGCAGCGCGCCCGGGAGTCCACACGGCAGGAGGCCCCCCACCCAAAGCCCGGCAAGCCCGCAACCCAACCCTCGAGCGGCTACCGCAGGCTGCCTATCGGTTCATCGAACATCAGGGCCCGCACGATCTGGACCGGCGGTGAGCCGAACGACAGGATCTTGTCGTGGTAGGTCTTCAGATCGAAATCGTCGCCCCAGGCCTTCTCCACGTCGCGCCGCAGGTCGAAGTGTTCCAGGGCCCCGACAAAGTAGGTCGACAATTGGGCGGAGGTGATCTGGGCTCGCACCCACTTGGCCGCGGCTTCCCGTTCCTCCTGGAACGTGTCTTCCATCATCAGTTTCATGGCCTCGTCCCGGGTCATGTCTCCCCCGTGGATCGCCTGATCCATCAGCGCGTTGGCGATCCCGCGGAGCTGCCACTTGAGGTTGACCAAACGCACCAGCGGATCACCGTTCATGTACCCGGCGTCGACCATCATCCTCTCCGAATAGATGGCCCAGCCTTCAATGAACACCCCCGAGGCGAGCACCGCCCGGAGCTTGCCGGGGTAACGATTGGAGTGGGCGATCTGCAGGTAGTGACCGGGCATCGCCTCGTGCATGGTCAGTTCGTGGATCGACCGGACGTTGTATTCGCGCAGGAACGATCGCTTTTGCTCGCCCGTCCATTCCTCGGGCAGAGGAGCCACCGCATAGAAGGTCTTCAGTCCCACGTCCAACGGGCCGGGCGAGTCGCAGTAGGCCAGCGATACTCCCCGCTCAAACTCGGGCATGAGGATGACCTCGACCGGATCGGGCGGAAGGGTCACAAGGTTCTTCTCTCGAACAAAGGCCGTCGCCTGCGCAAGCGCGTCCTTGGCGCAGGCCACCACCTGGTCCGCCGCCGGTGCATCCTGGCAAGCCATCTCCAGCGTTGCCCGGATCAGGGCCTGCTTGTAGGCCGCCGAAGGCCGGGCGGGAAACTCCGTGTAGGGATGCTTTTCCCCGTACACCTGCCGGGAAACCTCGTACATCTCGTCGCGCACACGCGCCATTTCCTGCTCCGCACGGGCGCGGATCTCGGTCCGGGTCATCGGCGTCTTCAGCGTGAAGGCGAGCTTCTGTTCATACAGTTCCGGCCCCAGCCGGAAGTCCCCCCGGGCGCCCGGCAGCAATTCGGCTTCCAGCCACTGCTGGTGCTCTTCCACAACCGCACGGGCCTTGGCCATGGCCTTTTCCAGACGCCCTCGCTGCTCCTCCGGAAGCGCCGCCAGGTTCGGCTGCACCAGGTTGTCGAGGATGCTCAACACGCCGCGATTCTGCTTGATCGCCGTTTCGGCATGGATCTGGGGAACACGCTTGGGCTCGAGCGTAGCGCGTATCTGCGGAAAGAGGCGGGGGAACTGCTCCAGCCGTTCGGTCACGTGCTCGAGACGCTCGGCGAGAGGGGCAAACTCCCGGGCCATCAGGTTGTAGATGGCACTGCCCGATAGACCCGTGTAAACGATCGGGTTCCAGGCCCACTCCTGCAACACATCCAGCGACCACAGGTCCCCTTCCAGCTCGTGTTTCAGCAAGGCATAGTCGACCTGGTTCGCACGCGACAATTGACCGGAATCGATCTCTTCAAGCCGTTTCAGGTACCTGCGATAAAACTCCCGCTCCTCAGCCCGTCCTTCCGCACTGACCTCGTTGAGGCGGCTGTCGAATCGGTGATCCCCCAGCGCCGTCGCCCCCACCGGATCCAAGGCCGGAAATTCGTCCATGAAATCCTTGGCGAGCTTGTCGAATGCCTCGTCTTGGGCCATCGCCCCCGAACCCAAGGTCAGGCTGGCGAACAGTAGGAGAAGCGTCGGAATTCGCACGGTCGTCCTTTCGAGAAGTGGCTTTGTACTGAGAGAGGCCGGTGCACTCTACGGACGCCACCCATTCTATCTGCTTGGCAAACGCCAATCGATAGCCGCTGCGGCTTGAACTTCACCAGGCCACGCGACCGGTAACCCCGACCAACCGCGAAGGGCCGGTAACCCCGATCAACCGCGAAGCCGAGGTGTGCCACTGCCTACTTGTTGGCAGTGTTTGAGAAACCGCACAGGAATCGTGTTTCCAGGACCGGTGGCCATTCGGCCGTGATGTCGCGACACGCGTTGGTGTGGCCGGTAACCCCGACCAACCGCGAACGTGTGGTGTGCCACTGCCTGCTTGCCCCACTTGCCCGCTGGCGTGACTCACCCAGGGTAGTCCATTTCGCCGGACGCGGCGCTGCCAGCCACCTGATCCGGGAGCACTGCTGCCAGCTCTTCGTCTCCTTCGCCGTCCTGTCACCTCAACGCGAGCCCGATCACCAGGCCCCATATCAGGCCGGCCACAACGTTGACTCCGAATGCGCGATAGAACCGCTTCTCCCCATCCGGCGAGAACTTCCCGGCCGTCATCGCGGCGCGAGCCAGCAGATACATGGAATAGAGGTGCAAGACGAAAGGGAGGAACACCAGTCCCAGGATCGACGCCCGCCAGGCACGAAGCAGCATCGCTTCCGCCCACGGGCTGATTTGGGCACCCTCATCGCCGGGCGCTGCAATCGTTTCGGCAGTCATCGGTGAAGCATAAGGGTTTGACTGATCGTAGCAGGAGTTGTCCAGAGCTGGCCAATTCGCGTCACTATCTCCTTCAGTACCTGGCCTGGATGGGGCGACATCGGGTGCAACCGGAAAAGGCCGTTCTGCGCTGGCACGAACCTCTCCGCACGACCAGCACACGTCGAAGGTGCCATCCACAGTTTCTGCACACCGGCCGCAGAACCATGGCGCGGCTGACGTATCCGATTCCTCAAAAACGTTCTCGATGATCCCGAGTGCTTGCTCCGTATCACCGGCTCGTACGAAGACCCTCACGCCGCCAATCGCAGTTCCGACGTACGAAAGTGCCGTATTTGCGGCTGCCCCATCGACAAAGGCCGACAAGCCATTCTCTTCGAGCAGGGCGCGTGTGTGTTCCGCTTCCACCGCATTGGCGTAGGAGGCAATTTCAACAAAGTCAGAAGTCACCATCGCGAAGGACCTCCGGAATTGACGCGCCTCGGATGGGAGGAACCATCCTTGTTGATAAGCACGCCCCCATTGTGCGCTTCACCGAGGGGCAAATCAAGCCGTCGTCAACCTGCCTGATCGCCTCCCGTCAGTCGCCGCAGTTCAGCCGAGCCTCTGTCCGAGTCCACCGCATGTAGCCACGGCCAACGCCCGTCCCGCAGCGAGATCCTATGGGACCGGTGACCCCGATCAACAGCGAAGACGTGGTGTGCCACTGCCTACTTGTTGGCAGTGTTTGAGAAACCGCATAAGACTCGTGTTTTCAGGACCGGTGGCCCTTCCAACGCGACACACGTGGGTGTGCCTGTTTGGCCGAAGGCCTACTCTCACCGTAGCCTGGGGCAACGCCCCAGGACTTGGGGTAAAACGGTACTTTTGGCCAACGGCCATGTTCACCCACGAAACCGGACAGACAAATCTGGCCCTGCACGATTCCAGCAGAATGCCGCCACTCGGCTCGCCCAGTGGCAGCCACGATTTGTGGCCAAGTGCGAAAGCCACACCTTCTGCGATACTCGTCCGCTCACCCGCCCTCCTGCGGCGGATCGCGAAATTCAACGCCAGGTACTCGGCACGTTGATCGCTCTTCTTCTCGATCCGTGTTTCATCCGTGGCCCCAAAATGCCTCGCCTTCACATCACAGGAACCCACCTCTTCCAACCAAGCGAACGGACTGTCTCAGGCGGAGTGTGTGGTAGGATCACGACTGGCTTGAAGATTCGAAACCTCTCCCAGGACCGGTCGCCCAGGATGAAGCCCGTCAGCAACGCCGAACCGATTAGTACGACAACAATGGCCTCGAAACCCGACGCGTAAGCGAGGGCGAAGAGCGGAGCTATCTCGCTTGCGATTCAGGTTTGGAAGCAGGTTGTCGCAAATACCCCGGCTCATGAAATAAACCGCGCAAAAGACCTGAACGGGTTTGGAGAAGGCATATGCCCCGAAGTGGGGATGCATGCTCAACTCTATGGCTCCGTCATTTCCACTTGATGTCTCATTGCATCATTAATATAAGTCTCATTTATTGCCATAATGATGCGCGTACAGTACACTGGCATGTTGAAATGATGTTCATATGGGGTGTTACATGCTGAGAATGGTCAATTGCTCTCGCCTGAAGTCGATCATTTCAGCGCAAGGCATTAGCAGGAAAGAACTTGTAAACATTTCCGGCGTGTCCCGCGCCCAACTGGCCAGAATCCTGCGCTCGAAGCAGGCTATGGTCCGTTCTGCGACCGTGGACGGGATCGCTCGCGCGCTCCGTGTGGATCCCGCCGAAATTCTGGCCGGAGGTGTCACTGCTCAATACCTGCAATGGGTCGAAGGGCAACTTGCATCCGTCGATTTCCGCGGCTTGGGAATGCCTGGTCTGCAACGACAGGCAATCAAGGATGTCTTTGTGAACGTCGATGTGGAGCACCAGCACTGCGGAGAAACGTCCGGTGAGTGCCCGGGCCCTGCCACGTTTCCAAGCGCCAAAGCCAGTTCTCACCCTCCCGCGCCCGCGACGGAGTGTCTCGCCAGCCGCGACCGCATCGTCGTGACCGGAAACCCGGGGTCCGGAAAGACGACCCTGCTGCATTTTGTCGCCTGGCAGGCGGCAACGGCAGGCCAGTCCAACGCAACGCCGATCTACCTGCGTCTGCCTGACCTGTGCCGGGCCAGGCAGCTTGACCCGCGTGTGGACCTGGTGAAATTCGTCGCTACACGCGCGGCCGTTGCCGGGTGCGGAAATGTCGAAGATGCCCTCCGCCGGGAATTGGACGACAAACGCCGGCACTCCCTGGTGATGCTGGACGGACTGGATGAGGTCGGCAGCGAGGAAGAACGTCGCCTTCTCGTCGAAAGTATTCAAGCGTTCGTCGATCAATATCCTCAGAACCGGTTCGTGGTGACCTCGCGTGTCGTGGGCTTTGAGCCTCGCGTATGGCGCGACATGGGGTTCTCGATTGTCCGCATTCTGCCGTGGACGGAAAATCGCCTCCAGGAGTTCGCCGAAAAATGGGCTGCCATCTTCTCTCGCACACAAGGCAAACGGACGGCCGAAGTGCTGGAGGCCCTGCGCATGGTCATCCTTGCCAGTCCGCGCGTGCGAGCCTTGGCCAGCAACCCGCTGATGCTCACGATTCTCGTGCTCCTCAACGAGGTCAGAGGTGGCACGCTCCCCCGGCGGCGAGTCGACCTCTACGAGAAAGTGGTCCAAGTATTCCTCGAAACGTGGGAGAACAACAAACGCTCGGCCGGGAAGTTCGAAGACACCCACAACATCGACCTGGACGCACGGGAGTTTCGCTGGCTTCTGGCGGATCTCTCGCTGGCCATGCAGAAAGCCGGCCGCATGCTGGCTCCGCGGTGGTGGCTCGCCGAGCGGATGCAGCAGTACCTCCAGCAGCGGCTCGGTTTCGAGTCCGAGACGGCCAAAGACTCCTGTGACGGTATCATCCGCTACCTCGTCGAGCGTGCAGGCTTGATCGAAGAGCGGGGCCCCGACCTGTTCGCCTTCGGCCACAGGAGCTTGCAGGAGTACTTTGCATCCTTGGGTGCGAGGGACGAGGCCGACGCATCGCCGTCAAGGGACATTACGGCCGGACTGCGGGACTACTACTATCACCCGCAATGGTCCGAAGTGGTCCGGTTGCTGGCAGCCCAACTGACTCCGCCACCAGCCGAATCGCTGCTATCGAGCATCCTTGACGATCCTGACCCCCTGGGCCGTTTCCTCCACCGAGCCCCGCTCCTCGCACTCGGCTGCCTGGCCGATGGGACCACCGTACCCAACCGGCGTCTGGTCGCGCAGGCCTTCGCCTCGCTGGAAGATCTCGGAAGGACCCGGTGGCTCGGGATTACGCTCAATGCGATCAACCTGCTGGAACAGTTCGAAGGCACCCGGTTATTCGATCTCGCCACAAAGACGCTCACTACGATCCAAGACACAGCAAGACAACACCTTGTCGATGAGGATCGCGCATGCCTGCAGGCGCAGATTCGTTTCAGCGATGTCCTGTGGACGGCGCAGGCGATCCCCGACAATCTTGCTTCCGAAGCCGCCCGCCTGTTTCTCGCTCCGGTCGACGATGAATCCTATCCGGTGGTCCACATCAATGGCCCACTCCTTCGCAACGACCCGGAGGCTTGGTATGCGAGTGCCTGCTCACTCCTGACGAGCCAAGGCAGCGATACAGGCCTGAGCGAAGTCCTGATTCACGAAATGAGCCGGAGGGCCACGACGGACCGACGGGCAGGAATTTGCCTGCGCAAGTTGCTCTCGTCCGCCCAAAACGCCGACGTCCGTGCCGCGTGTGCCGCTGCGCTGGCTGTGACCAAGGGCAAGCCGCTCGGCGTACGAAGGCTTCTGCTGAACAGTCTCGCAGGAGACCCCGATGTTCAGGTCCGGGCCGCATGCGCCTCGGCCCTCCGAGAAGTTGCACGCCGGGATCTTGCGGTCCAACAGCGACTCATGGAACTTCTCCGCAGTGAGCCGGAGGCCGAGGTCCGTGCCGGCGCCGCACGAGGGTTGGCTGGTGCCGTGCAGGCCGATTCGGCCGTGAGTGAACTGCTGCTGGAACTGGCCGGCTCGGAAAGGACGCCCGAGGTTGTGCGCCTGGCGTGCGCCTGGGCCTTGAAACCGCAGATCGGGAAATCGACAGTCGTGTATGACCTGTTCAGATTGTGGCTCGACGACGTGCAATGCCAACCGCTCCAACGGGTCGCCGCCCAGGCATTGGCCGGAGCGATGGCTGCAGAACAACTGGAGTGGGACCACGGGGCGGTGGAGAGGATCGAGAACCTCCTGATGAATCTGACGGATCCCTGCCAATGCGCGTTGGACTGTCTTCAGGAACTTGCCGACGCCCGCACGATCCGCCACGGCCTGCGTCTGGAGACCGTCCTCCGCGACGCTATGCGCAGCCTGGCTGGCCGCGTAGAATTGGCGTTTGTCTTCGGCTCCACGGCACGAAACCGCCAGCACGCGGAAAGCGATATCGATCTGTTCATCGTCGGCGATGTCTCCCTCAAGACGATTGCCGGACCGCTCCGGCAGGCGGAAAACGTCTTGGGTCGTCGCGTCAACCCCGTGATCTATACGAGCGAGCTGTTTCGTGCCAAGTACACGGCGGGGGATCCCTTCCTTCTCGACGTGTATCGCCGTGAAAAGTTGCCGGTGGTCTTGCCCAAGGGACTGACATCCAGGAAGGACTTGGAGGATGAGCTTAGAACAATGGCGGCGGAACGGGTGGCTGCAACCTGGTGACGTCAGCATCGCTGAAATCCAGCAATTGCTGGCGGTCGCCGACCGGGAGTTGGGCGACGCGGCGATCACCGCCCTCAGCGTCGAAGGCCGCTTCGAGCATGCCTACAGCGCTGCTCTCCAGTTGTGCGCGATACCCTTGCGCTCGTCGGCCTATCGAGTGCACAAGGGCGAATCGCTGCACAAACGCACCATCGATTCAATTCGCTACACGCTCGGCGAGTCGTTCGCTGAAACCGCCGATTGTCTGGACCGGTACTCGCGTGCACGAGGCCGAGCGGTTTATGAGCGAGTCGGTGTTGTCACGCAATAGGATGCCGAAGACCTGCTCGCGATCGCGAGGCAACTCCGCACCGAAGTCATCCAGTGGCTTCGAGCGACTCACCTGGAACTGCTGCCGCCCGGCCTGTGATCGCCTACTTGCCAAACAAGTTCGTTTGGCCGAAGGCCTACTCTCACCGTAGCCTGGGGCACCGCCCCAGGAATTGGGGTAAAATAGTACCTTTGGCCAACGGCCATACTCACCCACAAAACCGGAGAGACAAATCCGGCCCCGCACGATTCCAGCAGAAGGCCGCCACTGGTCTCGCCCAGTGGAAGCCACCATGGATAGCCAAGTGCGAAAGCCAAACCTTCTGAGGCTCTGACGACCCCAGTCCAGTAAAACTTCCCGCATTGAGCCGTGGAATGTCGATCAGTCGACGGGCGTTGCGGTCAACGATTGTCGCGGGGCGCGATCCACAACAGCAGACCGTCACGCTTCTTCGCCGGAGGTTCAGCCTTTACCTGGTGCGACTTCTCGCCGAAATCATGCAGGCGCTGCCTCAACAAGATAAACGGCTCTGACGCCGAGCCCAGTACCGGATCGGGCCCCACACCGGAAACAGCGAAACATACGCTTCGTTGCTCCGTGAACCAAGGATTGCACCCATCAGGAAGGCCTTTCCCGGTCTTCGCATGACCAAGCGAAGACTGACAAATGAGTGTCCACCGGTCCTGCCCATCCGTATCGTCCCGACGAATGGCGCAGGTCAATTCCTGCTGTCCTTGTTCCAGCCACCCCCCCATACTTGTGTACTGCGCGTCGATTCCTTCACTTGAGATACCATTGAAGCCCCAGTGGAGTTCAAAGTCGTTGTGCGGTACGTAAATCCGCCAACGCCAAGTCAGGTCCTCCAGGCTGGGCCGGGCAATTGCATGAATCTTTCCCGTATCGGTAACGTCGATGTAGCCAACTTCGCGTCGTAGCTCGGAAAGTTCGTACTCCAAACGGAGGTTTTCCAGGTTGGCTTGACGAAGACTGCGACCTGTCGACCACAAGCTGAGGCCCAGGCCCGCAAAAGTGACAATCACCAACAACGTAGCCAACGAGAAGCGAACGGTCTTAATAGTGGAAATACGCATTGATCTTACCCGCTACCGCTGGGCGATGTGCAGTTCAGCAGTGTGATTCGGCATCGCCATTCTTGTGATAGGCAATCACTGACCTTCGTGCCGGCACAAGTGCTAGGTGGTTTGCAATATGGCAGGTTCGCGAGATTCGTCCTTATAGACAGTTTCTGATAGGAAGGTCTTTGACCAACCTGATCCCCTCGAGATTAGTGACGATTAGCGCTTGATCAGTGTTCTCTCCGTCCCCGATCCGGGTTCGGTCGTCTTTTCCCCATCTTCCTTTCCTCTCCCCAGACTCCTTTCCCGGCACCTTTGATCCCCTCCTTGTTGATCCCCACTTCTTCCTCATCCTCCGCGTCTCTGCGCGCCCTCCCGATCCAAGCCACCGGGCCGCGGCGATCGACGTGGCTGTCGCCAGCCGCCCGGTCCACGGCTCCGTGTGGAACCGATTACTGTGCGGCTACTTATTCTGGCAATCGCGTCTGGCCTTCCTTGATCACCCCTTGGATCGCGCGTAAGCGTGAATACCCATCGGTGTGCGTGGCAAACGCATGAACTTCGTACTGTACGAATTCCATTTGTACATTTCCATCGTCGTTATAGGCGCAATGCCAGACGAAATCGGGATTGGCTCGAGTGCTGAATCCAGCGTCTCTTTTTGCCATTCCGTCTGCGGCCTGTTTCACAAGGGCATACCGACTTGGTACGACCTTATCTTCGGAAGACGGATCATAGGTGGTGAGACTGTCCCGGAAGTGCGTGAAGCTTGTCGCGACGCATGGCCAGTTGCCTACGTTGGTCTCATCGAAAGTGCCATACGATCCGTGATCCCAGAAGAAGATCGATCCGGCATTGTCGCTGCCAACGCTGAGCAGCCATAGGTTGCCGCAGGAATCCCGGGCAATTGGAAGCGTGTCCTTTGGCAGCCGATCGAAATAGGTGTCATGATGCCACTGCAAGCTTGCCCATGGGCGTTCGTCGCCAATTGCAGAGAAGTATAAGACATCGGATGCTGTCTTCTGTCCGTTCTCTTCGAAATAGACGCAATCGGGTGACGGGAACCCACCGTTGTTTTCGAGAAGAAACTTGCGGTAGTCGTCAGGCAGGCGGCATGAGTATTTCTGTTCGATAGCTTGCAGGGAGTCTTCGGCAACCGTTGGGGCGCCGTCGATTGGTACAAGTGTTGACATCTTGGGCTGACTGCAACCGAGGATGCATGCCGCAGCAAGGATCAGGATGGTGAGAGTTGGCTGTGGATGCATATTGATGTGTCTCGTCCTTATGCTCTGTCTCGTGATCCATCGCGCCACCTCAGATTCAGCCAGGCGTTCCGCTACGGCAGGTGTGAGGAACTACTTGCCTATCTTTACCTCCTAATCGCCATCACTGCAAGGGCAGCGCCGTTCCCGCAAGTACTTGACTTCGCACGTGTTGCGGCTTTATCCTACCGGAACGCCTCACGACAGCAAAGGAAATGGGGGCTTGCCGGGAGCAGGAACTTCTCCGGGAGGAGTGTGAATTTATACGGAACAACGATTCGGCCAGGAGCATTCTTACTACAGGCAGACCACGCCCTTTCTCATCCCGCGCCTTTGGCCATTCCGAAGGAACCGGGAGAGGTGAACGGTCCTCCTGTTCACAGTCCATCTTCTTCGGAACGGCACTCAAGACCTCGACAGCCAGTTACCCTGCCTTGACTCTCCCCAAGCCGAGAACCTCATCGCCCACCCCACGAAATTGGCAGAAACACGTTCCTGTTCACCAACGGGTCCCTTGAGATAAGTGACGATTAGCGCTTGATCAGTGTTCTCTCCGTCCCCGATCCGTGTTCCGTCTTCTTTTCCCCCATCTTCCTTTCCTCTCCCAAAGAATCCCCGTTGACCAACTCCTCTCCGGAAACCTTCGATCCACTCCTTGTTGACCACCACTTCTTCCTCACCCTCTGCGTCTCTGCGTCTCCGCACGCCCCCCGCACCCGCCACCGACGGGCAGCCTCCCCAAAACACCCAGAAACCCTCCCCGATCTTGACCACGCTCACCCGGCTTGGTCACCAATGAGTTAATCTCTTCCGCGCGTGGGAACCATCCCTTACCCCTCGTTTTCCGCCCCACTTTTCGTGCCTTCTTGTGTTCTTCGTGGCTATCCTCTTGCCGTTTGAGTTCTTGTAAGATGGTGTTCCCGTGAAAACAACCGCAGAATCCCACAGCGCCTGAGGACAATCGATGCAGTGCAGGTGGATCTGGCTGGCCGGGATCGTGTTGGCAACCGTCGGTTTCACCGCGCAGGCCGCAGACGACTTTGTTCGTCGTGACGGGGCAAAGCTCACTCTCGATGGGCAGGAATACCGAGCGGTCGGCATGAATAGCCCCGATCTCTTCGCCACCTACGCAGGCATCTTCTACCACCTTCCCGAATGCTTCGGGACCGAGGAAGCGGCGCGACAACACATGGTCACCGCCGTCGAGGAGGCCGAGAAGCACCAGATCGCCTTTCTTCGTTTTTATGCTTCCGGCTTCTGGCCCAAGGACATGAAGCTCTACTTCGACGCCCCCGACAAATACTGGGCAAGAATGGACGAGTTGACCGCCTTCTGCCGGCAGCATCACGTCCGGCTGATCCCGAGCATCTTTTTCCACATCTACCTCTGGCCGCTGATCTGCGGCGAGGACTACCAGGCCATCGCCGATCCGAAGTCCAAGACATACCAGGCCATGCATCGGTACGCCACCGAGTTGGTGTCGCGATACAAAGACGATACCAACATCCTGGCCTGGGAACTCAGCAACGAGGTCTTCCTGGCCGCCGATGTGAACATGGAGGGACGCGACGCCCCGGCATCCGGCGTGATGCTCTCCCCCACCGCCAAGACGAAGCTGACCGTCAGCGACAGCTTGACGACAGCAATGATCCTGACCTTCTACCGCGACATGACCGCCCTCATCCAACAGGTCGATCCCAATCACCTCGTGACGAGCGGCGATGCCGGCCCTCGCACCACCAGCGTCAGCCTCCGCGAGAACTTTCCCACGGCCGTCTGGACCCAGGACACGCTGCGGCAGAACCTCGCCAGCCTGCTCGCGTCGCAGCCGGAACCCCTCGATCTGGTCTCCCTCCATCACTACGGCAGCCTGACAGAACACGACGAGCGCGAGAATATGGGCGCAGCCAGCAGCCTGGACGCGCTGCGCTGCCGCATCCGCTGCATCCATGCCGCACGCAGCCCGGTGCTTGTCGGCGAACTGGGCAACACCCAGCCGGCACTTCGAGACGATCCCGAAGCCGAATACGCACGGGCGGCGCTGGATGTGATCGAAACGGAAGGCGTCTCGCTGACCGCCATCTGGGCCTGGTACCTGCGGCTCGACCCGGTCCACGACGCCGAGAACCACCCCGCCCTGCTGCGGCGGATCGCAGAATTCAACGCCAGGTACTCGGCACGATGATAGATCCCCTGTTGACCAACTGGTCCCTCGAGATTAGTGACGATTAGTGGCGATTAGTGTTCTCTCCGTCCCCGATCGGTGTTACATCTTCTTTTCCCCCATATTCCTTTCCTCTCCCACGAAACTCCTTTTGGCCCACTCCCCTCCGGACACCTTCGATTCACGCCTGTCACGCCCGTAAGGAACTCCAGTGGCCAACCGTCTTCCGAGCACAGATCCTCCACCCCGCCGCGTGCAATTCACGGTGCGCACCTTGATCGGTGCGGCGTTTCTTAGCAAAGGCTACCAATCCGGATCCCGTTCAGCAGACGCAGTTTCGAGCATTCTTCAATCAGTATCCGCTCCACCTCGGCATCGACGACAACACGATTGAACCGTACTCACAGCTTCGCGCAGAAATCTGGCGTATGTACGCGACACCGAAGCACCGCGGCCACAAAGAGAGGTTGCCCGAACAACTGAAGGATCGAACTACCGGGAAGGAGTTGGGGATTGATGAACGCGACCTGCTCATTGCATCTGTCGCCGCTCAGTACAATCTTGTTCTCGCGACGATGGACCAGAATGAAGGCATGAAACGCATCGAAGCAGCAGCGGCATCGCTGGCCAAGGCAGGCAGCCCGATCTCACTTCGAATCAGTTCCTGGAGTTAAGCGAGCCCCGGCAGAAAACCGGTTTGACAACTACCTCCCTCCCAGTGGGTCGCTCCTGCCGGGTGCGACTTGCGACATCACTCGCCAGCCATAATCACGCGGGATCCATCCGCTTGCACCTTTCGTGCGCCACTGGCGTGGCCCCCAACTTTCTCCTCCGATACCGCGAAGCGGTTAACCAACCTAGCCTGGGGTAAGCGGCTCCGCCGCGCCACCCCAGGTCCGTCCCACCCACCCATTCCTCGTTCCCCGCCCGCCGCCCCGCAGCGGGCGGGGAACGATCGCCCAAACTCTCCCTCGCCAACAATCCCGGCAGCACGATCCCCGTTTCGCGACGCGTTTTCGTTTCTCCCCGCGCCTCGCGCCGGCCAGTGTGCTTCGGTCGCCCCCGGTTGCTTTGGTGAGCAGGTGCGGTATCCTAAGTGGCATCCGGTCAGGCCCGCCTTGGCCCGTCCGGAAAAGAACGAACTCGGGTAGAATCAATAATTTACGTGGCTATCGAATCGAAAT
>CAYSCH010000067.1:30957-31393 GCA_964429355.1 uncultured Planctomycetaceae bacterium
ATTTGAGGGTTTTTGAGTTCAGCGATCAGTGGCTTCGTTTGGGAGTTCTGACGGAGGATGAACTTGCTGATCTGAGTCATGAGCGTGAAGCTAACGATGATAACAACACGGAACACCGCCGCTACAGGGTCTTCAGAAATTTCCTGACCTCGCACAGGCCGCTGTCTCCGCAAATGGTAGAGGCCCTCTACGAGTTGGGGCGCAACGATCCTGATCCGATGATGGGCGCTGCAATGATGCTCGACGTCGTGGATCTAGCGGAATGTCCCGATGCAGTGCTGGACAAGGCCTCGGCTTCTGGCAAGAATCATTTGGTCAAGGCTGCCAAGCGGAGGAGACTGCTCACGGAACTCAACTCAGGGCTAACAGAGGATTTGTTCGCACGTTGCCTCGCTGGTCGGGATTCTACCCTTCAGCGGGAGCTGCTTGAGAAAGT
>CAYSCH010000068.1:0-1354 GCA_964429355.1 uncultured Planctomycetaceae bacterium
GGCCGCTGGCCAGATCCGCCATCCTGGTGGGACGCTGGCGGTTTACGGGCTTCGTGAACCGCCCTCTCTGCCACAATCCAGGGGCGAGTCTCCGGCGCTCAGCGACGTGACAGGGATCCTTCGCGAGCAGACTGACGCGTGGATCGACCTTGCCCAGCCGGCCGCATGGGATTTGCCACTCCTGATTGCCCATGGAGGACTCGATTCGGTTCGTGTTGTTCACGAGGGTTTCTGCCGGGACGAGGTTCGGGAGTCGGAGGCTGGCCTGAAGCCGCGGGATCGGATGCGCTACCCGGGTGCCGACGGGGTGGCTCGTTGGTCGCAGGACATCTACTTTCACTTGCTCAACTGCGGACTACATATTCCACCGACGGCGGCCAGTCTTTCCGGTTTGGCGCCCAATCCGGTAGGCTACAACCGTGTGTATGTGTATCTGGAGGAACCGCTGTCGGCCGATGCCTGGTGGGCCGGATTACGCGCGGGGTGCGTCACGGTGGGAAACGGGGCGCTTCTGCAGCCTTGGGTCGACGGAGAACGTCCGGGCCACGTGTTTCGATCCTCCGACAATACGACTCTTGAGCTTGAGCCGGTGCTCTCCCTTTCCTTTCGGGGGCAGGAACCGATCCGGTATCTGGAGGTGGTCCGAAACGGGCAGGTCGAGTACACGATGAAACTTGAGGAGTATGCAGAGCGGAAAGGGAAACTTCGGCCCGTGAGGTTCGAGCAGAGTGGCTGGTTCCTGATCCGCGTGGTGAGCGAGGTTCAGCACACATGCCGGTTTACGATGACCGCTCCGTACTATGTCGAGATCGGCGACAAGCCGCGAGTGAGTCGGCGGTCGGCACAGTTCTTCCTTGACTGGGTCTACGAGCGAGCCCGTCAGCTTCGTCTCAGCGATCCGGAGGAACAGACCCGGGTGATCGCCGCTCACCGGCGAGCACGGGACTTCTGGCAGAAGATGGTGGACGAAGCAAACGCGGAATAGCCGGGGTGGCGGAGGATCGGTGGTGCGCAGGCCAATGGAGGGGGTATGCGGCTTCTCGCCTGCCTACCGATTGTGCCCCTCGGCCGCTATAGTGGGGAATAGGGTTTGCGATGTCCTGCAGTACGCTGTTTTCCGTCTCTGGTTGCCATGTCCGACGTTGCTGATTGGCGAGAGCTGTACCCCTTTGAATCGCACTATGCCGACCTGTCGGGGCGGCGGATGCACTACCTGGACGAGGGGAGCGGTCCGGTGCTGCTGATGGTCCATGGCAATCCCACATGGTCGTTTTATTGGCGGAACCTGGTGAGCGCGTTTCGCGACCATTACCGGGTGATCGTGCCGGACCACATCGGGTGCGGGCTTTCGGAG
>CAYSCH010000068.1:1364-12044 GCA_964429355.1 uncultured Planctomycetaceae bacterium
GTGAGTACGATTTCCGCGTGGTCAGCCGGATCGCCGACCTGGTATCGCTGGTCGAACGACTGGGGCGGGAGGACGTGACGCTGCTGGCCCACGACTGGGGCGGCGCGATCGGTATGGGAACGGCCGTGAGGATACCGGGGCATTTTCGCCGTTTCGTTTTGTTCAACACGGCGGCGTTCCTGGGGGGGCGCTGCCCGTTGAGGATTCGCGTCTGCCGGATTCCATGGTTGGGCGAACTGGGCGTGCAAGGGTTGAACCTGTTTGCCGGAAGCGCAGTCAAGATGGCCGTATGTCGCCATGAGCGGATGACGCCGCAAGTTCGACGAGGTCTGCTGGCTCCATACGATTCGTGGGCCCATCGACTTGCAGTACACCGGTTCGTGGCCGACATTCCGCTGTCTTCGTCGCACCCGAGCCATGGCACGATTCGCCAGATCGAGCAAGGCCTGGGGCAGTTCCGCAGCCATCCCGTGTGCTTAATCTGGGGAATGCGTGACTGGTGCTTTACGCCAAAATACCTGGACCGGTTTCTCGACTTCTTTCCCGATGCAGTGGTGCACCGACTGGACGAGGCAGGGCATTATGTGATCGAGGATGCGCACGAGGAGATCGTGCCCTTGGTCGAGGATTTTCTGAGGCGGACTGCGCCATGAGCGGCAGTGCTATCCCAGTTCGAAGGTGGCAACGCCATAGACGTGCTCGATAGGGAAATCTGGAACCTGCCGAGTGTACATGCGAGCGGTTTCGAAACAGGGGCGCATCTGGTAGCGCCGGGCGAGGGCAAGGGCAGCCCGGTTGGGTTCCGGGACGTCGAGATAGACGGATGCTCCGTGGCTTTGTGCGCAGAGCGACTGGAACAGGGCGTCGGCGATCTGGTCGTTGTCTGCAAACAAAGGGCCGATCTTGCAGCCGACGCGGCAAGGCCGAAGGACCCCGTAGCCGGCCAGGCTTCCGCCGTTGATGTAAGCCAAAGCCAAGGCTCCGGGCTGGGCTATCCAACTGCGGAGAAACGCGGCGCGACGTACCGAGAAGTGCCGAGTGTCGTAGTCCTGCAGCGATTCGAGCAACCGGTTGTCGATGGGGACGACGTTATTCTGGAGCCGCGTTTCGAAATTCCCCTCAAAGCGGATATTTCGATAGGCCAAACGGAATCCGAAAGCGGCGTACTTCGATTGCATGGCGACGACGCCGTCGAGGCCGCAATTGCACTCTCCCACATATTCCATCGCCGCATGGGTCAGTTGCAGTCCGATGCCACGCCCGCGGTGAGCGGGGTGGACGATGAACAGGCCGAAGAAAGCGAAGCGATTCTCGTAGATAACGGCCGAACAGCAGCCGACCGGTTTGCCACCGTCCAAGGCCAGAAAGAATCCGTGCGGGTCGGAGCGATAGAAGGTGTTTGCATCGTTGAGCCCGGGATTCCAGCCCTCTGCGGCGGCCCAATCGATCGCGATCCGAAGGTCCTGGCGGGTCATCGTACGAATGGTGACGTCGCTGCCGGATGTCTCCCCGGAAGCCGATTCCGAGACGATCGCCGCCCCTGCAGTTCTCGGCTCGCAGGACGCCTCCTTCGTGGTTTCAGGATTGGCTTCTGCGGCCGGCCCACTCATGGCGCATCTCCTTGGAGTGATTTGGTGAACAGGGGGAGATTGTTTCTTGGGTCCGGGCCGGGCGCGAGTGGTGGAATGGGCTCCTGGCCGGTGCCAACCGAAGTATAGCCCACGATTCCTGCTTTCTCCCGGGCAGCGACGCAGTTAGAATGTCTCATCGACCCTTGAGCCGCTTCATGACGTTCGCTGATTCGAAGGTTCTCCGCTCGCGGGATGTCCCATGCCTGGTTCCGGGATGTGAGCCTGATCCAGCCGGCTTAACTTCTGACAAGACGCAGGGCGGCAGGGCCGGTGAGCCAATACGAGCTACCGCTCGAACGGAAAACAGTCTGCTCCCGATAACGCGCGAGTCTTTGTGAAATACTTCACGATCTTTGAGGATAGTAGTACAGATCATGACCGAGCAATATCGCGTTCGCGTTGCCAGTGATTCGACGTTCTTTGCTGCCGCTCATTTCATCACGTACGATCACGACGTTTGCGAAGCGCTCCACGGCCACAACTTCGCGACGGCGGTCACGGTCGAAGGTCCTCTCAACCGGAACGAATACGTGGTGGACTTCGTTGCGTTGAACAAACTGGTGGGGGAGGTGCTGTCAGAGTTGGATCACAAAGTGCTGTTGCCGATGGAGCACGATCAGATTCGCGTGGCGGAGTGTGGAGAGGAGGTCGAGGTGCGATTCCCCGGGCGACGGTGGGTTTTTCCGCGGAACGAATGTGCCTTGCTACCCCTGGCCAACACAACGGTTGAACTCCTCGCTCGCCATCTGGCCCAGGGGCTTCTGACACGACTGTCTGTGGCCACAGGCTTTGAGCAATTCCGGGTCACGGTCACAATCGAGGAATCGCCCGGCTGGTCGGCAACATGCAGTCTGGGCAGCCTGGCGTGATTCGGGGAGGAACTGACCAGATAACCTGGCAGTGGCGCGTGAGGCGATAGACCGGGCTGTTGCCGCGTACGCAGAGATACGGGGCAAGGCCGCGCTCGGTTGAAGCTGCGGAGGACGAAAGAATTCCGATCACTTGGGGTCGCCAGACGGCTATTCAAACCGATCCTCCGGCAAAGCCGGAAGAGTTGGTGTTCTCGCTGAAATCGGCATCATACGGGGAAATACCGTGGTCGTACAGCAGCGATATGTTCAGGGACCGTTTGACGTACGTTTACTGAAACCTACGCTTCTGCTAGATCATCTCCCGCGGGACAGAATGCGACCTGCGCGGTTAGTGAGAAGGGGTAGTGGTTACGCCATCCGTCACCAGAGAACGCCTGTGCCATCTCCCTGTGATGCGCAGGGACGACTGATACTGCCGAGTCCAAGGACGACCACCATGCAAGTGGAATACATCAATCCCTTTATCACCGCCTTGAAGAACACGTTTCGGACGATGCTCTCGTGCGAAGCAAGGCGGGGGCAAGTGGCCGTGAAACAGGACTCACGGGCCGCCCACGAGGTGAGCGGCGTGATCGGGTTGTCGGGAAGGGCCGTGGGAACGGTTGTGGTGAGTTTCTCGACCCAGGTGGCGCTCAAGGCCGCTTCCACAATGCTCATGACGGAGGCCACGAAGATTGATGAGGAGGTCCTCGACGCGGTGGGTGAACTAACTAACATGGTTGCGGGTGCGGCCAAGGCGGAGTTGGAAGAATACAGTCTGTCGGTCAGTCTTCCCAGCGTGATCACTGGACCGGCTCACGAGGTCCACTTCCCCTCCGAAGTAACGCCGATCGGCATCGCCTTCGACACCGATTGGGGCCCGATCTCTCTGGAAGTTGGCCTGAAGGCCCTGGGCGAGATGGTCCACGCCTGAAAGGCCGCAACGAATCAGGAACTGTCGATGGGTGGGACTGCAGGACTGAGGGCCAGGTTGGGAGTCGGTCCTGATCTGCGGCATAGCCGTTGGCCCTGGGGATGGAGAGTCGTCGGAACGCCAGCTAGCTAGTCTGTCCGGGTCTTCTCAAGACAGCCAAACTGAACCCATCTTGCGCAACGATTCAAGTTTCTCTGACCGGAAAACCGATACCCCCACGGCTGGCAAATAGGCGCGTGCGCGTGAGATTGGGTAGTCTGCGTCGTTGAGAGAAATCTTCTGTGGGATTCTGATGTTCCTTCCGAGACGGATTCTTCATTAGTCTGAGTCTGGATCGGGTGTTTTCAGTGCGGAATGAAACCGTCGAAACCGGTTGTTGCAGGATTTGAGATGGCGAACGACGTTCACAAGGCTGCAGTATTACTGATGAGCCTGCCACAGGAGCAGGGCGCCCAGTTGATGACGATGCTGAGCCCAGCGCAGGTGGAAGCGGTCTCGATCGAGATCGCCAAGACCAGCTCGGTGCCGGCCGAGGAGCAAGCGCAGGTTATTCAGAGTTTCGCCGAGGCCAATCCGAACGCGTTGACGGGAAGCAGCGGCGGTCTGGAAGTAGCTCGTACGTTGCTGGAGCAGGCCCTGGGGAAAGGCGCGGCGTCGACCATCGACAATGTGCGCCAGTCGATCGAAGCTCTGCCGTTCGGATTCCTGCAAAAGGTTGACAGCCAGAACCTGCTCACGTTCATTATCGACGAGCATCCCCAGACGATTGCCCTGATTCTCTCGCACGTGTCCGCGAGTCAGGCGTCCGATATCATCAGTGGCTTGCCTGCGGAACGTCAGCTCTCGGTCATTCGCCGCATCGCGATGATGCAGCAGACAAGCCCTGAGATCATTCATGCCGTTGAGACCGGTCTTGAGCGCCGCATGGCCAGCGTGATGAGCCAGTCGTTTGAAAACGCGGGGGGGGTTCCAGCGGTAGCCGGGATTCTCAACGTTATCGACCGGGCCACGGAACGCAGCATTATGGAGAACCTGGCCCAGGAAGACCCCGAGCTGGTGGACGAGATTCGCCGGCTGATGTTCGTTTTCGAAGACATCACCAAGTTTTCACACCGCGACATTCAGACGGTTCTGAAGAACGTGGAGAGCTCGCAGTGGGCGATGGCGCTGAAGGGGGCGAGCGAGGACCTGAAGAACAAGATCCTCAGCAACATGTCGAAACGCGCCGCCGCGTTGCTCCAGGAAGAAATGGACTACCTGGGGCCAGTACGGGCCTCCAACGTGGAGCAAACGCAGCAACAAATCGTCGACATCATTCGGCGGCTGGAAGACACCGGCGAAATCACGATTCAAGGAGCCGAGGAAGAGGAACGGTTCATCCAATAGGCCGCACCGGGAGATGGGCTCAGTGCGGTCGAATCGTGCATTCTGGGCGGTCTACTTTGGGGGTTCCTCCGCGCGAGAGCCGCCGGGAAGAGACGAGCAGCCCCCCTTGAGAGCTTGGACGGCTGTTTGATAGCATGGCATGATGTTTGAGAACATCACGCCCATGATGAAGCAGTACTACGAGGCCAAGAAGGCTTGCCCGGATGCACTGTTGTTGTTTCGCATGGGCGACTTCTATGAGATGTTCCACGACGACGCCAAGATTGCGGCGAAGACACTGGGGCTGACGCTCACGAGCCGCGACAAAGGGGAAAATGCGGCCCCCATGGCCGGGTTTCCTCACCATCAGTTGGACAGCTATCTTGGGAAGCTGATTGCCGCGGGCTTGCGGGCCGCGGTGTGTGATCAGGTCGAGGACCCGAAGGAAGCCAAGGGGCTCGTTCGCCGAGAGATCACGCGGATCGTCACGCCAGGAACGGTCACGGACGAAGCACTGCTCGATCCCCGGGAGAATAACTTTCTGGCCGCGGTCTGCCCGGGGGAATCGGTTGGATTGGCATGGATCGAATTGTCGACGGGACGATTTGTGGCAGCCGGTGTCTCTGGGAAAGGGCTCGCCGATCAACTCGCCCGGATTGCACCGTCCGAGTGCCTGCTCTCCGAAGAGATGGAAGCTCTGCCGGAACTTTTCAGTGAGCGAACCATGCTCACCCGTCGCCCCGCCTGGGCTTTTGCGCAGGCGACGGCAGAGGACACGCTGGCGAAGCATTTTGGCACACGAAACCTGGCAGGGTTCGGATTCTCCGACTCTCCCGCCGACAAGGCGGCCGTGCGGGCGGCCGGGGCGGTGCTCGATTACCTGTCGGAGACGCAGAAGAGCTCGCTGGAGCATATCGACTCGTTGCTTCCGTATCGAAGCGGCCAAACGCTCGAGATTGACGAGGCGAGCCGCCGGAGCCTGGAGATATCCCGTACGATCCGAGACGGGGGACGCAGTGGATCGTTGCTGGCCGTGCTCGATGGCTGCGTCACCGCCATGGGATCGCGGCTTCTGGGAGATTGGATCGGCAACCCCCTGACCGATCGGTTGCGGATTGAATCGCGACTGGACGCCGTGGAAGAGCTTATGGGGGACGCCGCTCTGACCGACGATCTCCGCCTTGCTCTGAAACACGTTTACGACGTCGAGCGATTGCTCACGCGAGTCACAACGGGGCGGGCGACGCCTCGGGACCTGGCGTTCTTGGGTCGGACGCTGGGCTGTCTTCCGACGGTCAAGACGCGATTGTCGGCGTGCAAGAGCGGTCTTCTCCGCCAGCTCGAGGGGCAAATCGAGTTGTGCGAGGAACTTCGCGAGCAGATCGAGAGATCCTTGGCTGACGAATGCCCGTTGAACAGCCGGGAGGGGGGATTTATCCGCGACGGTTTTCACGATGAACTGGACTCGCTTCGGGAGTTGCAGCGCGGCGGCAAGCAATGGATCGCACGCTACCAGGCGGAGGAAACGAAACGCACAGGGATCACGAGCCTCAAGGTCGGTTTCAACAAGGTTTTCGGCTACTACCTGGAGATCACGAACGTTCACCGCGAGAAGGTGCCTGAAACCTACATTCGGAAGCAGACTCTGAAGAACGCCGAGCGATACATCACACCCGAATTGAAAGAGTACGAGGAAAAGGTTCTTACCGCCGACGACAAGGCGAAAGCTCTCGAGTACGAACTCTTCCTGGAGATCCGCGACGCGGTGGTATTGCATCGACGGCAGATGCAGACAACCGCATCGGTACTGGCGCATATTGATGTGCTGGCGTCTCTGGCCGAGTTGGCCAGGGGACGGAACTACTGTCGTCCCAAAGTCGTCGACGAACCAGTACTGGACATCCGGGATGGGCGTCATCCGGTTCTCGATATCACCCAGCCGGACGGTACGTTCGTGCCCAACGACATCCGCGCGGATGCAGACTCGGGTAATATTCTGTTGATCACGGGTCCGAACATGGCGGGAAAGAGCACTTACATACGCCAGGTGGCCCTGCTTACCCTCATGGCCCAGATCGGGAGTTTCATCCCGGCGTCGTCGGGAACCGTGGGGATTGCGGATCGAATCTTCGCCCGTGTGGGAGCGAGCGACGAACTGTCTCGCGGGCAGAGTACATTCATGGTCGAGATGACCGAAACGGCGAGGATTCTCAACACGGCGACCGAACGAAGCCTGGTGATCCTGGATGAGATCGGGCGCGGGACGAGCACCTACGACGGGATTTCGCTGGCCTGGTCGGTGGTCGAGTATCTGCACGACCACCTGAACTGCCGGACCTACTTCGCCACCCACTACCACGAGCTGACGGACCTGGCGCGGACCCTGGATCGGATCGGCAATCTGAACGTGGCCGTTCGCGAATGGCAGGACGAGGTGGTGTTTCTGCACAAGATCATCGCGGGAGCGGCGGACAAGAGCTACGGAATTCATGTCGCCCGCCTGGCGGGAGTGCCTCGCGCCGTGATCGAGCGGAGCAAGGAGATCCTCGCCCAGTTGGAGGAAGAGCACGTCGACGGGGCAGGTCGTCCGAAGATTGCCCGGAAGGAAAAGAAACGCCGTGTCGGCGACATCCAGCTCAGTCTGTTCGGACCGGTCGATCATCCGCTCTTGGCCGAGGTTCGCCAGCTCAATCTCAACGAGATCACGCCGCTGGAGGCACTTCGGCAGATTGCCCAATGGCAGGCGAAGTTGGAAGGAAACAAGCCCTGGTAAGACGATGGCAAGGAGGAAATGGCCGGCTGGCGCGATCGACCGATTCGTCTCTTGCCAGCGCGCGAAGTCTATCTCCCCCGAGACCGCGCGGGCGGGGTCTGTTGGCGTTGAATCGGCTTCGACTCCCAAGGATCGCCGAGGAAACGACCGTCGCCTTTCGCTCCGCGAAAGTGGCGCTGTTTTCGCGGAGCGAAAGGCGACAATACGACAGTCATTGATTCGACATTCGACGTTCTTGAGGTTGATCGGACCGCTCTTTCCGCAGCATCTCCAGGAACTGCGGCCACTGGCCATTGTACGGCTGCATCTGGAGCAGATCCTCGGCGCACTGGATGGCGTCGTCCCAGCGTTCTTGTTGAGCGTAGAGGATCGCCAGGGCATGAACCGCGTCGAGGCGTTGCGGATCGGTGCCCGAAATCCGTGCCGACTGCGAGAGAGCCTTCTCCGACTCGTCCCATCGCTCGAGTTTCTGCAGCGCCAGGCCCAAGTTGTAATGGATACGAGCGTTTTCCGGAGCTAGTTCGGCGGCTCGGCCGAGCGACGCGACCGCGTCTTCCATACGGCTTTCGTTCTCGGCCAGGAGCAATCCCAGGGAGTAGTGCGCTTCAGCCATCTGGGGATCCAGTTTGATAATCTCACGGAACAGAGTCTCGGCCTCGTCTTTGCGGCCAAGGGTGTCGCAAAGCATGGCCAGGTTGTTGCGGGCCGGTATGAAGTCGGGTTCGATCCGGATTGCCGTTCGATACTCCTCTTCCGCCCGGGCGAGATAGTCAGGATTGGGTCGGCTCGGCACACCGTAGTGGGCTTCGGCCAGATTCGTGTAAACGACCGCCACGTTCAGATGGGCCGCGGCCTGATCGGCGACAGCGTTCTGGCCGACAAGGTATTCCTGAATGGCGGCATCGAAGGACGTGATGTCGTTCTGGGTAAAGGCCGAGCGGGGAATCCGGGCCAGGATGCGGGCCGCTTCGACGCGGACCGCTCGCACCGGATCCCGCAGCATGGGAGCAAGCCGCCGGAACTGCACCTCGGCCGGGACGGATTGCAGGCTGCGGACCGCCGTCACCCGAACCAGGGGATCTTTGTCGTCGAGGGCTCGCACCGCCTCGGCCAACCCTCGGTCGCTTCCATAGCCTGAGAGGAGAGAAATAGCCGTGGCGCGGACTGCCGCGCGGACGTTGGGATTGCGAGCCGTCTTCAACAGTCTCTCCTCGCCGCCGGGAGCTGTTTCCCGTCCGGCAGCGACACCGTAAGCGAAGTGTTCGTCCGGGTTGCGTCTCTCTCCATACCAGGTTCGGACCTGCGCGGCGGCCCACTGGGCCGTTTCTCCCCTGCTCCGGTCGTTGTGGCAACCGTTGCAGGCATTGGGGATCCCCAGGTCAACGGTCAAGTCGGGCCGCGGAACGCGCAGGCTGTGGTCACGCCGGGGGTCGGCCACCATGTACTTCGTGTCGGGCATGTGGCACTCGACGCACAGTGTTCCCGCCTGCGTCGGATCGGGATGGAAATGATGCAGCGGCGTGTCGTACGTTGCCCGGGTGTGACATTGTGTGCAGAGCCGGTTGTCGTTGAACTTCACCTTGACCGAATGGGGGTCGTGGCAGTTGGAGCAGCGAACATTGTTGTCGTACATCCGGCTCTGAATGAAGGAACCATACTCGTAGTCCTCCTCGAGAATCTGGCCGTCGGCGTAGTAGAGATTGTTGTCGATGATCTCAGGGAGGTAATGGTCGTAATAGGCCGAACCGGACCGCTCGCTGGGATACACGATCCTGCGGCGGGAATGGCAGGGGGCGCAGTTCTCGATCTCGACGCGAGAGTTCTCGTCCTTCAAGTACGGTAACCCAAATCCGTAACGACGATCCCAAGAACCGAATTTGCCGTCTCCTTCGGCCAACTCTACGTGCAGGCTGCCTGGGCCATGACAGGTTTCACAACTGACGTCGATTTCGGACCACGTGGTTCGATAACTATTGGTTGCCAGATCGAAGCCTTTCTTCAGATTGGTGGTATGGCACTCGGCGCACATGTAGTTCCAGTTCTGGAGTGACCGTGTCCAGTGAAGGGGGTCGTTGTGGGGAATGGGCTCTTTCGGATAAAGGTGGTACCACTGCCGTCGCTCGGTGTCCCAGGTGATCGGCAGGCATTGGATACGGCCGTCGGGAAACTCGACGAGGTACTGCTGGAGTGGTCGAACTCCGAAGACATACTTGACCGGAAACTTCTCCATCTCCCCGGAGCGATTGTCGGTCGTGACGTAGAACCGGTCCCCTTCGCGGGTCATCTTCGAGGTGACAGCGAAGCCGGTCGTGATGCGACCTTGCCTCGCCAGTTTCCGAGCGGCATCACCGATTGCCTGCTGCGCATCGCTGATGTCGCAAGGGCGCACGACTTTGTGTCCAGTTGCGAGGGATGCAACCGGTCCTGGAGAGGGGCCTTCTGTACGATTCGCGGAGTCGTAGGACGACCCCGACTCGCATTTTCCTTCGAGCCATGACAAACCAGCGAGGACTTCGCTGCGATCGAGGTCACTGAAGGTGCCCAGGACCCTTTGTCTCAATTCTGAAGAGGCGTCGGCAAGCGCGACGGTCCATACGTCGGGGACCACGGCGTGGACAACTTCGGCCAGTTCCGCGTCCGGCAACTTGACAAGGTCATCGAAGGCGATGTGTGCAAATTCTGCATTGTCAAAATCACCGAGGACGGTTTGCGGCGTCGCGTGGTCCATGGCCAGGTCGTGGTCGGAGCCGTGCCAGAGGTCGACTTCCTTCTGGTGGCACTCGGCACACTTCTGTCGTCCCACATAAGATGGCGTGTATCCCATGGGCATGGCCAAGTACCAGTCGAGGAGATACACGGCCGCCACGATAAAGGCAACGCCTCCAAGTGACATTACAGTGAACGTCAGGTTGCGACGGGAGGTGCGCGGCATGATCGGTGGCAGGCAAGCGACGCGGAAGGGCGGGCCGAGTGACGACTCAGGAACTGCGTCCGTTGGTGGAAGCGATGGCGAAAGAACAACAGGGCGCACCTTTGTGCCGACAGGCCGTCTGAATGACGTTCGCGCCCACGACCTCCTTCATCATCTGAAGGTCGACACAGCACATGGCGCCCGTCTCTTCGTAC